>CAXBNM010000351.1:0-4537 GCA_963976885.1 uncultured Burkholderiaceae bacterium | reverse complement strand
CATGGGCCAACTCGAGCGGCACAGTTTCACCCGCCATCACTCTGGCCAACGCGCGCCAGACAAACGTGTGCTGATCAGCCACCGAGATTTTGAGCGCAGCCACTTGTTCCATCGTGTCGCGCCGATTGTCAGCATGATTGCTCAACTGCACACTGAGCAACACCAGCGCAAGAGCGAGTGTCGCGACCACAGCGAACACACTCCACAGCCATGCAGAAGGTCGCGGCGCGGCGTTTTCAGAATTTGCGAATTGCGTTACGTCAGATGCGATCATGTTTGCAATTTTGATGCCGTTCAACTTCACGACCCAAGTCGACATCGGCAAGTTTTTCAAAGCGGGGTTCTACGTCGTGCATGGGAAAGGATCATTATGATTCGGCCATTGGCCCGCAAGCGCTATCCGCATTAGCGGAGCAGCACGTTGCACGAGCGGTGAGCCCTCCGGTCGCAATCGCCAGCCATTGCAATAATGGCGTTGAACCACGCACGGCGCCGAAATTTCCGGCGTGGTCGGGCCCATGATTGCGACGCTCAGCAGACCTTGCTGGTACTTGGCAACAAGGCATAAGGGAACTCCCTTATATCCGTCATCGCGAAGATCTAAACTGCGGTTACGACTGCTGTTACCGCGACTTGGCCGATTACGCCATTCATGGAATGCGTCACCTTTTGCTGTGCTGGCGCGTCTAATGATTAACCGCCCGCCAACCAAGAGGATGTAATGCCCTCGATCAGCAAATCCGCCTGCCCCACTCGCCATGCCCGCGATCTCGAACTGGCCGGGCGAGCCGCGGCCGGCGAATCGCTGGCGCTCGAAACCATCATGCGCGAACACAACCGTTTGTTGTTCCGCTGCGCCCGCGGCATTGTTGCCGACGATGCCAGCGCGCAGGACATCGTTCAGGATGCCTACCTGCGCGCCTTCACGGCACTGGATGGCTTTCGTGGCGAATGTGCGCTCGGCACCTGGCTGGCTCGCATCGCGATTCGGCTGGCTCTTGACCATCAACGTCAACGGGCTCGTTTGGTCAATCTCGACACAGCGGCCGAGCAGTATTCAGGAACGCCCATGGAGTCACCAATGCTGCGTCAAGTCCCGCCAGCAGAAATGCCCGAAGCTCTGGCCGAGCGCGCGCAACTGCGCACCATCCTGCAACGGGCCATCGACAGTTTGCCGCCGATCTATCGCAGCGTATTCATGTTGCGCGCGGTTGAAGAGATGAGCGTCAATGACACCGCGCTTTGCCTGCAAGTCAGCACCGATGTCGTCAAGACCCGCTATTTGCGTTCACGCGCATTGCTGCGTGACGCCCTTGGTGCGCAACTCGAAGCACAAAGCGCCGAGGTTTATGCCTTCGCCGGCGCGCGCTGCGACGCAGTCGTCGCCCATGTACTGACAAGCCTGCGCCACCGGCAACTGTTGCGCGATAACGATTCGGGCTGAACCGCCCACCGCTTCTTTCTCACTAGTACCCCCTCACCTCAAAGGAGATGGCCATGAAAGGTCAGAGCTTGCTGTTGTCTGAAACCAGGTTGCACCTGCCACGCCGCCGCGCGTTTATCGGTTCCACCGCAGTCTTGTCAGCCGGCGCGGTTGCCTTGCTCGGTGGCTGCGAAGCGATGGCCGCGGGGTCGCGCGCCGCAGATGAAACCATTGCCTCGGATGTGCGCATTCTCAATACCGCACTCGGCGCGGAGTACGAAGCGATCGCTGCCTATCAGGTCGGTGCCGAAAGCGGCTTGCTGAGTCGAGACGTGCTGAATGTCGCCGTCGCCTTCCAGGGCCATCACAAAGAACATGCCGAAGCACTTGCCGCCACCGTCCGCAAACTGGGCGGCCAGGCTGTCGACAGCAAGAGCGATTACTCGTTCCCGGTCGACACCTTGCACAATCAGACCGACGTCTTGCGCTTTGCCGCCGGTCTGGAGAAAGGCGCAGTGTCGGCGTACCTGGGCGCAGTCCCCGTCTTTGGCGACCGCGCGCTGGCGCAGGTAGCGGCGAGCATTCTGGGCGACGAAGCCATGCACTGGGCAATACTGCGGCAGGCGCTGGGTGAGCCACCCGTGCCATCGGCATTCATGTCATGAGCAAGGCCCGACTCCTGTGCTGGGCCGCCTTCGCCGCGTCTGGTGCCGCATCCATCGCAGCGGCCATGGCGGCGGCCCCTGCCGACAACACGGCGGCCACCTTGCAGCGCGGCGAACAGATATATTCTCGCTGTGTGGCCTGCCATGCCATCAACCGCAATCGCACCGGCCCCTTGCACTGTGGCTTGTTTGGTCGCCGGGCCGGCACGGCCACCGGCTATGACAATTACTCAGTCGCAATGCGGCGTGCCGGCATCGTCTGGACCGAGCGCTCGCTCGACACCTTTCTGGCGGCACCGTTGCAAACCCTGCCGGGGACGAGCATGGGCTATGCGGGCATTCGGGACCCGCTGAATCAGGCCGACGGCAGCGTGCCGGTACTTGGCCAGCACGCTGCCGGTGCGTTACGCACAAGGCGGCTCCGGCCGGCAATACCGGCCCGACGACGATTTCCCGGACCCAACCCGTGCGCCTCTGACGGCTGTGCAAAAAAATTCCTGACTCTGGCAATTACCAAGCTGGATGCACCAGAACTGCGCAATGACAGCGCGCACATGTATTATTTCGACCCCGGTCGCACCAATCAAGTGCGATGACGCCCTGACGGCGCCCGCTCGGTCCGGCATCACGTCCTCAAGGAGACGCCATTGAAATTCGCCAACCTGAATGCATTCCTCGCCGCCGTTACGCAGCGGGACCCACACCAGGCCGAATACCTGCAAGCCGTTCGCGAGGTCATGACGAGTTTGTGGCCTTTCATTGAAGCCAATCCCCACTATGGCGACTACGCATTGCTCGAGCGGCTGATTGAGGCCGAGCGCGTCATTCAGTTCCGGGTGGCATGGGTGGACGATCGCGGTCAGACCCAGCTGAACCGGGCTTTTCGGGTGCAGCACAGTTCGGCCATCGGCCCGTTCAAGGGCGGCATGCGGTTTCACCCCTCGGTAACACTGTCGATTCTGAAATTTCTGGCCTTTGAGCAAACGCTGAAAAATTCGCTCACGACCCTGCCAATGGGTGGCGCCAAAGGTGGCTCTGATTTCGATCCGAAGGGCAAGTCCGACGGCGAAGTCATGCGCTTTTGCCAGGCCCTGGTCGCCGAGCTGTACCGCCATCTCGGGCCCAACACCGATGTGCCAGCCGGCGACATCGGCGTGGGTGCCCGCGAAGTCGGTTTCATGGCCGGTGCCATGAAGAAGCTCTCCAACGACACCAGCTGCGTGTTTACCGGCAAGGGCATCGCCTTTGGCGGCAGCCTGATCCGCCCCGAAGCAACCGGCTATGGCACCGTTTACTTCACCCAGGAGATGCTGCGCCGCGCCGGCATGTCGCTGGAGGGCATGCGGGTCTCCATTTCAGGCTCAGGCAACGTGGCGCTGTACGCGGCCGACAAGGCGCTTGAGCTGGATGCGAAAGTCATTACTTTCTCGGATTCGGGCGGCACCGTGGTCAACCCGGAGGGTTTCAACCTCGACATGCTGCGCGCGTTGATGGAACTCAAAACCGTCCGGCGCGGCCGTCTGGAAACCTTCGCAGCCGAGTTCGGCCTGCAATTCGAAGCCGGGCGCTCGCCTTGGCATGTCCCGACCGATATTGCCCTGCCCTGCGCCACACAGAACGAACTCCACGATGCCGACGCTGAAACGCTGATTGCCAATGGCTTGCGCTGCGTAGCCGAGGGCGCCAACATGCCTTGCACCCTCGAAGCGGTCGATCGGTTCCTGGCCGCCGGCACGCTTTACGCGCCGGGCAAAGCCAGCAACGCGGGCGGCGTGGCAACCTCCGGCCTTGAGCAATCACAAAACGCACAGCGCCTGGCCTGGACGGCTGGCGAGGTCGACGAACGATTGCACGCCATCATGAAAGACATTCACGAAAACTGCGTGCGCCACGGCCGCCGCAACGACGGCTCAGTCAATTACGTGGATGGCGCCAATATTGCCGGCTTTGTCAAAGTAGCCGACGCCATGCTCGCCCAAGGCGTCTGGTAAACACGGCGGCAGCGCTCAGCACTGACGCAGCATGCGCAGCGCGTCGAGCACATGCTGCACGGCCGCTTCGACGGCGCCAGCGCGATGGGCGATGCCCAGTGGGCGCCACAGCGCGGGGCGCAGCGGCAAAATGGCAATGCGCGGATCGGGCGCCTGCGGTTCGATCTCGTAGGACAACAAGGTCGCCCCATAACCGGCGGCCACCAGACTCTTGATGGACTCGTTGTAGTTGTGCACGATGCGCGGACGCGGCTGAAAGCCGGCCGCCGCAAACCATTCGGTGGTGATCTGCGACAGGCGCGTACGGGCGTCATTGAGAATCAGCGGCTGGGCGGCCAGCCAGGCCGGTGTGACACGCGCCGGGTAATCCCAGCTTGACGGCACCAGCGCCATGACCGGATCGCGCCGCCAGGCCAGCACCCGCACATTGGGCACGATAGGCTGCGGCAAAGCCACTA
>CAXBNM010000350.1:0-4551 GCA_963976885.1 uncultured Burkholderiaceae bacterium | reverse complement strand
TTTTTCGCGGCGCTGACCGTGGCCCCCTTCTTTCGCAATTCGGGCGAAGCCTTTGGCCTGACGGTGTCGTCCGAGAGTGCGCTGGCCGCCGGCCTGGTGATGGGCGTGATGATCATCCCGTTCGTGTCGTCTTTGTCGGACGACGTCATCAATTCGGTACCTCAGTCGCTGCGCGACGGGGCCTTCGGCATGGGCGCCACGCATAGCGAAACCATCCGCAAGGTGGTGTTGCCGGCCGCATTGCCTGGCGTGGTCGGCAGTATTTTGCTCGCCCTGTCCCGCGCCATTGGCGAGACGATGATCGTTGTGATGGCCGCCGGCCTGGCCGCCAATCTGACAGTCAACCCCTTGCAGGCAGTGACCACCGTCACGGTCCAGATCGTTACCTTGCTGGTCGGTGACCAGGAATTCGACAGCGCCAAGACGCTGGCTGCCTTTGCGCTCGGCCTGATGCTCTTTGTCGTCACGCTCATTCTCAACGTCTTTGCTTTGCACATCGTCAGGAAGTATCGGGAACAATATGACTGAGACCACTCTCACCGCTCCGCAACTGTCGCTCTCGCAGCAGAACTACCAACGCGTCAAATCCACGCTGGCTTCGCGCTACGCCGCCGAGAAACGCTTCCGTATGTATGGCCTGGTGGCCATCTGCATCGGCGTCGGCTTTCTGCTCCTGCTGCTCGGCTCAGTCGGCAGCAACGGATATACCGCCTTCGTGCAAACCAATCTGACCCTGGACGTCACGCTGGACAAGGCCGAGATTGATCCGAATGGCGAGGGCGAAGCAGCCCTTTCCCGGGCCAACTATGGCGGCCTCATCAAAGATGCGCTGTATGCGCAATTTCCCGAGGTGACCAAACGCCGCGACAAGCGTGAACTGGGCAAGATCATCAGTAACGGGGCGCACTTCCGGTTGCGCAACCGCGTGCTGGCCGATCCGTCCCTGGTCGGCAAAACCATCTCGGTGACGGTGCCGGTTGACGACGATATCGACATGTTCGTCAAAGGCCAGCTCAGCGGCGAAGGGGCCGAGGCCGATCGCCGCATCAGCGATCAGACCATTGCCTGGGTTGAGGCCTTGTCGGCACAAGGCCGGATCAGCAAAGACTTCAACACGACCTTCTTTACCGCTGGCGACTCACGCGATCCGGAACTGTCGGGTATCTGGGGAGCCGCCATGGGCTCGTTCTACACGCTGCTCGTGACCCTGATGTTGTCGTTCCCGCTGGGCATTGCCTCGGCCGTCTATCTCGAGGAATTTGCCCCCAAGAACCGGATCACCGATCTGATCGAAGTCAATATCAACAATCTGGCCGCGGTACCGTCAATCGTGTTCGGTCTGCTCGGTCTGGCGGTCTTCATCAACTTCTTTGGTCTGCCGCGCTCGGCACCGCTGGTCGGCGGTCTGGTGCTCACACTGATGACGTTGCCAACCATCATCATTGCGGCCCGGGCAGCACTGAAATCGGTGCCGCCGTCGATTCGTCAGGCTGCCCTCGGTATTGGCGCATCGCCGATTCAGACCACGCTGTACCACGTGCTGCCGCTGGCCATGCCCGGCATGATGACCGGCACCATTCTCGGTATGGCGCAGGCCCTGGGTGAAACCGCGCCGCTGCTGATGATCGGCATGGTCGCCTTCATTGTCGACATCCCGCAAACGCTTACCGATCCGGCCACCGCCCTGCCCGTCCAGATCTATCTGTGGGCTGACAGCCCTGAACGTGGTTTCGTGGAGCGAACCTCCGGCGCCATCATGGTGTTGCTGGCGTTTCTGATCACGATGAACACCCTCGCCGTGCTCTTGCGGCGTCGTTTCGAACGTCGCTGGTAAGCCGACCATCAGCCCGCCCAGAGCCAACACAGATATTCCGCCGCAAGGCCACCACTTACAAGAAGGAACACTCATGAACAGTGCCATGCCCGCCCCGCAGTCCCAACCGATCCCGCCCACCGATCCGGTGATCGCCGCCGCCGCCGCTCAAGCCGCCAAGGCAAGCAGCACGCCGCGCGATCACCGGGTCGAAGCGATGCGCCACACCGCTACCGTGGCCCGCGAGCAGCGCGAGACGGTCGGCAATCCGCGCGTCGACAATGCGCAGGTTTCCTGCTCGGACATCAACGTGTTCTATGGCGACTCGCACGCCATCAAAGGGGTCAACCTTGATCTCGGCCAGAATGAAATTCTGGCCATGATCGGCCCGTCGGGATGTGGCAAGAGCACCTTCCTGCGCTGCATGAACCGGATGAACGACACCATCGACCAGTGCCGGGTGACCGGTTCGATCATGCTTGAAGGGGAAGACATCAATCGTCAGGATGTCGACGTCGTGCCGCTGCGCGCCCGCGTGGGCATGGTGTTTCAAAAGCCCAATCCGTTTCCCAAATCGGTATGGGAGAACGTGGCCTTCGGCCCGCGTATTCACCGGCTGGCCACCAGCAAGGCCGACCTTGATGAGATCGTCGAATCGAGCCTGCGCCGCGCCGGCTTGTGGGATGAAGTCAAAGACCGTCTCGACAAACCCGGCACCGGCCTGTCGGGCGGCCAGCAGCAACGCCTGTGCATTGCCCGTGCCATTGCCGTGCAACCCGAAGTGTTGCTGATGGACGAGCCCTGCTCGGCGCTCGATCCGATCTCGACCGCACGCGTCGAAGAACTGATGATCGAACTGGGCAAGGAACTGACGATTGCCATCGTTACCCACTCGATGCAGCAGGCCGCCCGGGTATCAACCCGCACCGCCTTTTTTCATCTCGGTGACCTGATCGAAATCGGCCCGACCAAAGGCATTTTCAGCTCGCCCCAGCATCAACTGACCGAAGACTATGTGACCGGCGTGTTTGGCTGAGATTGCCACTCCCGGCGCCCGTCTGCTGCTGCAGTCGGGCGGCGCGGGGACAATAAAAAAGCGGCCTGACGGCCGCTTTTTTTTTGTGGGTGCCAGCGACGACGCCGCAACGGTTGCCCGCTGGATCAGAGCATGCCGAAGCGACGGGCCCGCGCCATCAAGCGCTCGGCGCGCACGACAACCGGCGGGTCGATCATCTTGCCATCCAGGCTGACCGCGCCCTGCCCCGCCGCCGCACCGGCTTGCGCCGCGGCAACGATTCGCGCCGCCTCATCAAGTGCTGCCGCCGCCGGCGAGAACACTTCATTGGCCACGGCCACCTGAGCGGGATGAATACACATCATGCCGTCCGAGCCCAGCGCGCGGCCGGCCTGCAAGGTAGCACGCCAGGCTTGCAGATCACGGAACTCGCCAATGGATCCCGGACAGGCCAACACATGGCGGCCCGCCGCGCGGGCGGCCAGCACCGCCATTGCGCACGACTGTTGCAAGGCCTGCTGACTCGGCTCATCGGCCCCCAGCGAGGCCGCCAGATCTTCCGGCCCAATGGCCAGCGCATGCAGGTGCGGTGAACCGGCGGCAATCGCCGGCATCGACAACACACCGCTGGCCGACTCGACCTGCGCAATCAGAGGCGCCGACCAACCGGCCAGATCATCGGCGGTTTCCACCTTGGGCAGCACGAAGCCACTGAGCGCGGGCAACTGCGTCAACGCGACGAGGCCCGGCGCGCAGTCGCGCGCATCGGGCACGCGAACCCAGCACTGTGGTTGCGCGGCGTCGGCGCTGCGCGCGCCCAGCCATGCCCGCACATCGGCCAGCGCTTGCTCGCGAGCATTGGCGGGCACCGCATCTTCGAGATCGAGAATGACCCCGTCGGCACCGCTGGCCAGGGCCTTGTCAAAACGTTCGGGCCGGTTACCGGGAACGAACAGCAAACTTCTGGCCACGGGCAGGCCGGTCTGGCTGACTTCAGTCAAGATGCGTCCTCAGCTTCAGGATTGATCGGTGCCGAACTCACGGAGAATCTGCGCGCCATGCTGATCGATGCGGGGCGCTTCACGGAACTGGCGTGGCTCGGATGCGGTGTGATACGGCACCGCGGGCACTTCCACCATGGCTCCGCCCACCGCCATGGCGGTGGTTGCAAACTGCGGATGATCGATCAGGTCGGGCACCGAATTGATCGAGCCAAACGCGATATTGGCTTCGGTCAGCATGGCGACCGCATCGATCCGATCGAACTGCGCAAAGCGCGCGCCGATCGCGTCGTCGAGCGCTTGCCGATTGGCACAACGATTCGGATTGGTGTCGAACTGTGGATCGATCGCAAAACTTTCGTCCTGCATGAAGATGCGACAAAAAGACAACCATTCGCGCTGGTTCTGAATGGAGATCACCACATCCTTGCCATCACGGCAGCGGAACTCGCCGTAAGGCGCCACGCTCGGATGCTTCAGACCAATGCGCTCGGGCGCTTTGCCGCCGTAGCGGGTCTGCAGGTAAGGCACGGCCATCAGTTCAGCGGCGGTGCCAAACAGCGACACCTCGACCGGACCACCGAGGCCGGTTTTCTCGCGCAGCAGCAATGCCTGCTGAATGCCGATGATGGCATTCATACCGGCACCGATGTCGCACAAGGACACGCCAATCCGTCCCCAGGGGCCGGGGGTGCCACTGACGGCCACCAGCCCGCTTTCGG
>CAXBNM010000349.1:0-4560 GCA_963976885.1 uncultured Burkholderiaceae bacterium | reverse complement strand
CCCCGCCGTTGATAACCTGCCATTGCGGGCGATCGTCAACCGACAACATGCCGTGATTATGAAAAAATCGCACAAAGAAGCGGGCCGGAAATGCCAGCATTCGCGCCGGATCGGTAGACCATATTGCCGCGCCCATCGGTACGAGGTAATCACGAATGAAGGCCTGGCCATAACCATGTACATGCAGGTATTCACCCAGTTCCATCTCATCGGTATCGTCGAGCAGCGCCGGCGCCTCGCGGTTGAAACGCAGAATGTCGCGCACCATGCAATGAAAGGACGGGCGCAACAAGTTGCGCCGCTGCGCAAACAAGGTGTTCAGACTGGTGCCGTTGTATTCCAGCCCGCTTTGCTGATTGCGCACGCTGAAGCTCATCGTCGTGGGTTGCGCAGCAACGCCGAGTTCATTCAGCAAGGCAATGAAGTTCGGATACGTCCAGTCATTGAAGACGATGAAACCAGTATCAATCTGATGGCTCTCGCCATCCAGTTCGATGCTGTGCGTATGGGTGTGGCCACCGACATGCGCGCCCGCCTCAAATACGGTTATTTCGTGACGACGATGAAGATGGTGAGCCAACACATTGCCCGCTATCCCACTGCCGATAATTGCAATTTTCATCGTTTGCCTCGCGCTTCGAGCCGGGCGGTACGCATTGCCACCGGCATTTCCTTCAAATCCCAGATCACCCCCAGAGCCGCCAGCATGCGCAAGCCGTAATAGGTCAGATCGATTTCCCACCAGACAAGCCCCTGACGCGCAGCGCCCGGAAAGTGATGATGGTTGTTGTGCCAGCCCTCGCCGAAAGTCAGCAGCGCAAGCCAGACGTTGTTACGCGAATCGTCACGCGTGGCAAAGCGCCGGGTACCGATTCGATGGGCAAACGAGTTGATGGTGAAGGTTGCGTGATAGAGCGCGACCGTGGAGATGAAAAAGCCCCAGACCAGCATTTGCAGGCCATCGGTGGCCAGCGACGGCGCCCAGACGGCAAGGCCCTCACCAGCGCCGTACAACAGCAGTGCCAGCAGCAAGGGCACCAACGCATCGAAGCGATCCAGAAAGCGCAACTCCGGGTAGCGGTACAAGCGGGCGATAAGCTCGCGGCGGGTGGCGAAATTCTCGCGCGCCATGAACCAGCCCATATGGCTCCAGAGAAAACCGTGCTGCGCCGGCGAGTGTGCATCGGCCGGCTGATCGGAGTGCATGTGGTGATGCCGATGCTGTGAGGCCCACCACAGCGCGCCACGCTGAACACTGCTCGCGCCCAGCAGCGCAAATACGAATTGCGCGACGCGCGTGGTCTTGAAAGCAGCATGTGAGAAATAGCGATGGTAAAAGCCGGTTACGGCGAACATCCGCAGTGCATACAGCGCGACGGCAACCGCCACCGCTGTTGCACTCGCGCCAACCCAGATCACGCCCAGACAACCCAGGTGCAACACCACGAACGGCAACACCCGCAACCAGTCAAGGCGCCGCGCGTCGACACTGACCGGCCCGGTGTCCCGGGCCTCATTGTCGAACCAGCGCAGCACGCTGGCCCAGCTTCGTTGGCCACGGGTGCGCATTTCGTTGAGCGCTACCACTGCTGCGGCACCTTGCGCACGACAGCCCGGTCATAACCCTGCTCGGATACGATAGCCAGCAAGCGCTCGTACTCTGCGGGTGGAATTGTCGGCGTGCGCGCCATGATCCAGACATAGTCTCGCTTGCTGCGACTGACGATGGTCTGGCCATAATCGTCGGCCAGATAGGTGATTTGATAGTCGGCCTTGAACGGCCACAGAAACTGCATACGCCATACCGCATTGGACGGATCGTCGGTCACGAAGCCGCGCGGCGTGTAACGCTTCTGTTTGCCGTTGAACCCGCCCTCGCGAAAGGTAAACGTCACGGCAATCGAACCATCGTCATCCAACTCGTAAGACTCAACCGCGTTATAGGCATCTTTCTCGATGAAGGTCGGAATGCTGGCAATGACATACCAGTCGCCCATGAAACGATCGATATCAACCCGCGGCACCGCATCAAGCGGCGCGAGCGGCGTGCCACCGGCCTGACAGCCCGCCAGCACCAATGAGAACAACCCGCTCAACCCTCGGCCCGATTTCATGATTGCGGTCTCCAGGGAAAGAAGGCATTGGTCCGCTCGGCATAGCGGCGGTAGCCGGGTCGACGCGACGAGATATCTTTCTCAAGCAGCGTGACTCCCGACACCCGCAACAACAACACGGACATCAGCAACGGCGAGGCAAGCGCCCACCAGGCGCCGCCGGCGGCCAGTGCAAGCAGGAAGAATCCCCACCAGACACAGAACTCACCGAAGTAGTTGGGATGCCGGCTGTAACGCCAGAGCCCGCTGTCGAGCACCCGCTCGCCACTGTCCGGGGCGGACTGAAAACGGTACAACTGCCAGTCGGCGATTGCTTCGAAGGCCGCGCCGGCAACAACGGCGAACACGCCGACGGCGTCGAGCCAGTGCCAGGGGCGCTCACCAGCAATGGCAGCAATCAACGCAAAGGAAACAATCCAGGCCAGCACGGCCTGCAGCGCAAACACCAGATACAGACTCTTGCACTGAAAGTGCGGCTGATTGCGCGCACGAATCTCCTGATATCGTCGGTCTTCGGCCTCGCCCCAGCCACGCACCGTTATATGAATAGCCAGACGTGCCCCCCAAAGCCCGGCCAGCACCATGACTACGCCGGCCCGCACGCCGACCTCGGGTGACAACACGAGAAACACCGCGCCACTCAGCACAATAAGCAAGGACCATGCGCTGTCGACAATGGAGACATCGCGTTTGATCACGCTGAGCACCCAGACCGCAGCGGCCAGCGTCAGTGTCGCGGCCAACGCCCCCGCCATCGGCAACCACGCCATGGTGCTCATCGCTGACTCATCCTGGCCGGCCGGGCCGCACCGTCAAAGCGCGAGGCAAGCAACATCAACAAGGGCATGATCAGCGCCCAACCAGCGGCCAGCATCAGCAGCGCCGCGGTGGGCCTGACAAATTCAACAGCGCCAAGTCGCATCGCGCCCCAGTATGACAACGGCCCGAACACCGCGCCCAGCAGCATTGCCGTCCACAACTTTGGACGCAACCAGCGCAATGACACATTGAGCGTGGTGGCAAACATCAGCCAGAGCGCCAGTATCCATGACGGGGCAAAACCTTCGATAACGGATCCGTTGGGAAACGTCAGCCACCCCTGCAAGGCCAGCAAGCTGTCCCATACGAAGCCTGTTGCCACCGCCGCCATGATGAGCTTGCATTCGGCCAGCGGGTCAACGGCCGTGTAGAGGTGGCGGACAACGACTACGAGCGCGGCGATCACGCCGAGCCAGTTCCAGCCATTGGCGGCCCCAAGCACACAAATGAACCATCCCGCCTGAAACGTAATGATGTTGGCCAGCATCGGCGGCTGGCGCACAAATATTTGCTCATGCGGCGCTGATGCGTTCATGAGCGGGGCGCAAAAAGATAATGGCTCACCCACCATTGCTGGCCATTGTCATAGCCAAACAATTCGGCGCAGGCCATGAAAAAGAGGCGCCAGCGCTCCCACCACAAACCAGCGTCCGAGGCGCCGTAGGTTTGCTCCAGGATCGGCCACAGAGAGGTCCGGTTTGCATCCATGTTACGGAGCCAGGCGTTAGCCGTTTGCTCGTAATGAATGCCGTTCCAGCGCCAGCGCCCCACCACCTTCAAGTCATCCTGAAAATGCAAGGCCAGATCGTCCGAGGGCATCATCCCACCGGAAAAGAAAAACCGGCTCATCCAATCCGACTCATCGCGCGCTTCAAAAGCATATGGCGTAAGCCGATGGACAAAAACGTGCATGAAGAAGCGGCCATCGTTTTCAAGCCAGCTGCGCACCCGGCTGAACGCCTCCGGCCAGTTGCGCAGGTGTTCAAACATTTCCACCGACACGATCCGGTCGAAGCGCGCAATCGTGCGGAACGTATTCATATCGCAAGTCGTGACATGCACATTGGTAAGCCCGCGCCGCGCCGCCTCGGCCTCAATGTAAGCCCGCTGGGAAACCGAATTGGAAACGGCATGAATCTGGCTGGCGCGGTAATGCTCGGCCATCCACAAAGTCAGCGATCCCCACCCACAGCCCAGTTCCAATACGGTCTGTCCGTCGGCGAGCCTGGCGCGTTCACAGGTCTGGGCCAAAGCCGCCGCTTCGGCCTGATCGAGCGTTGTCACGCCATCGGGCCACCAGCAAGAACTGTATTTACGATGCTCACCAAGCACGTCAGCGAAAAACTCAGCGGGCACTTCGTAGTGCTGTTCATTAGCCTTGTCGGGCAGCAACGCAACTGGTGCATGACGCATCGATTCAATGAATGCACTGCCCGCATCCGCTGCAGCACCCGCGTTGTCGGCATGAACTTCATCCAGCCGGTCTTTGAGCAAGTGCCGGATCCCAGAGCGCACCAGCGCATCGGGCAGCAAACCTTGCTCGGTGTATTTGATCGCCAGATTGGAAACTTTCATAGTCGATTGGCCGGTGATGGTTGGGCAACGCAAGAATTGCAGCGGCTTGTAA
>CAXBNM010000348.1:0-4578 GCA_963976885.1 uncultured Burkholderiaceae bacterium | reverse complement strand
CGCCCTTCCGCGGCGGCCAGCCAGTTCGCAGCCCGCTCGCCCTCGGCCAGACCACTGTGCAGTAACGCCATGGGCTGGCCAAGCCGGTCGGCGACGGTGGCCGCCAGTTGCGGGGTCAGGGCAATTTCCGGCACGAGCATCAATACCTGAGCGGCCGGATCCGCCGCCAACAGCCGCTCGATCCAGCTTAAATAGACCTCGGTCTTGCCACTGCCGGTGATGCCATTGAGCACATGGACGGCAAAGCCCCCGCCGGTGCCAAGCGCGGCCAGCGCACTGGCTTGTTCATCGGTAAGCAGGGGCGCCGCGCGTCGATCATCGGCCACCGGGTAGGGTTTGAAACGGGCGCGGGCGCGCTCCGTGGCCGGTTTGCTCTGCCGCGGCGCGCGGCGACGCTTGCCTGGCGCGACCGTGGCCTGGTCGGGGCCGGAGGCTTCAACGGCTGCCACTGCGGGCGGGTCAGTCGATTCGGCGGCGGCGGGCGGTGCCACACGCAGGCTTTTGGGCAGCGCCGGCAACATGATTTCGCCGGGATGGCGGTGGTAGTAGCTGGCCGCAAAGCGACCGAGGTCAGACCAGGTGGCCGGCAGCACCGGTGCATCGGTCATCACGGCCGCCACCGCTTTGACTCGCTCGGGCGCAATCGCCGGCTCGGCGGCCTGCGCACAAACCACCCCGACCAGGCGGCGACGCCCCCAGGGCACCACCACCCAGCTGCCCACCCTGACCTGGGCGGCCTGCGTATCGTCGAGCCGATAGTCAAAGGCTTCGGCAATGGGCATATCGAGCCAGACCGATACGAAGCGATCGGTCGATTTGTGCTCTATACAACGTGCCTCGGGCTGCCCGCTCGGCTCATCCATGAGCACGATCGGCGAGCATCGGCACAGTCATCGCAGAAGAAATCACATTAACTTCTCGCCTTAACAATACGGTCACAAAAGGGTTTTCCCATCTATTCACCCAGCCTGTGGATAACCTTGTGCAGAAGTACTGCAAAAGCTGGGGATCGGCAGGGGATAACTGGTGTGTACAAAAAAGCGACAAGTAATTCAACCCAAAAATCAATCACTTGGCGAGCTACTGGCCGAATTGGGGCTGTGTAAAGCCGCTGCAGTGGATAACGGGGTTTTGTGAACAACCCGAGGATAAAGATCGGACCCGGAGCAAATTTGGGGGCAAAGTCAAGCCGCCTGATTGTTAGTCAGACGGCATAGTAAAGACGCACTAACCCCCTGAATTGGGGGTTTGACGTTGCTGCCGGCTGTACCCGTGCACGGTCTCGACGAGCGTTGTGACACTCTCGGGGGGCGTGAACTGGGAAATGCCGTGACCGAGGTTGAACACATGGCCCTGACCGGCTTTCGGCACCCCGTAGCTATCGAGCACCTTGCGCGCTTCGGTCTCGATTTGTGCGGCCGGGGCCATCAGACTCATGGGATCGAGGTTGCCTTGCAGCGCCACCTGATCACCGACCCGTGCGCGGGCCTTGCCCAGATTGACGGTCCAGTCCAGGCCCACGGCATCGGCGCCACAGGCGGCAATTTCCTCGAGCCAGAGACCGCCACCCTTGGTAAACACCACCGAGGGCACCTGCTCCCGGGTGCCGCCATCGTCGCGCGACTTGTGCAGCCCGGCGAACACTTCGCGCATGGGCGCCAGTGAAAATGACTGATAGGCGCCATCGGCCAACGCACCGCCCCAGGTATCGAACAGCATCACCGCTTGCGCGCCGGCTTCGATCTGCGCATTCAGGTAGTCGATAACCGCGCGGGTCGTGACTTTCAGGATGTGGTGCATCAGATCGGGGCGCTGGTACATCAGCGTCTTGATCTGGCGGAAGTCGCTGCTGCCCTGCCCTTCAATCATGTAGCAGGCGAGCGTCCAGGGGCTGCCGGAAAAACCAATCAGCGGCACCTTGCCATCCAGCGCGCCGCGAATGACCCGCACCGCATCCATCACATAGCGCAGCGACTCATTCGGGTCGGGTGCGGCCAGCTTCATGATTGCGGCTTCATCGCGCAAGGGGTGTTTGAATTTCGGGCCTTCGCCTTCAACGAAATAGAGCCCCAGACCCATCGCATCGGGCACGGTCAGGATGTCGGAAAACAGAATGGCCGCATCAAGGTCATAGCGCTCGAGCGGCTGCAAGGTGACTTCACACGCCAGCTCTGGCGTTTTGGCCAGAGTCAGGAAGCTGCCCGCTTTGGCGCGCGTGGCGCGGTACTCGGGCAAGTAACGCCCGGCCTGACGCATCAGCCACAGAGGAGTGTAATCGGTCGGTTCGCGCCGCAGCGCCCGGAGGAAGGTATCGTTTTTTAGTTTGGCCATCCGGGCATTTTAGCCCGCTTTAGCGGCAATTTATCTGCTGTTAGTGTGAGCCGCGGCAACACTTGCCGCCCGGTTGATACGCGCACGCATGGCCAGATTGTTGGCGATCAGGGCCGCCACCACCAGGGCTGCTCCAAGCAGCTCCAGCGGCGAGAACCGAACGCCTTGCCAGTAGCGCACCGCAAAGGTCACCACCGGCACCAGATTGATGAACAACATTGCGTTGAGGGCGCCGATTCGCTTGGTGCCCGCATTCCACATCAGCATGGAAGCCAGCACACCCAACAAGGCCAGATACATCACCTCCCAGCTCACCGCCACCCATTGACTCCAGCCCGGCGTCGTAAGCACCCCGAAGGCGGTCAGCATCAGCACCAGCGTGAAGTGGCCAAGTGCGCCCGGCAGCATCGTCAACGAGGTGTAACGCAACACGGACCAGTTGGTGAAGCGTTCGCCGGCGATCGTATAGATCACCCAGCACAACGCGCCAAGCAGAATCATCGCATCGCCGAGTAACTCGGAGGGATGATTGGCAAACTCCATCGACCAGCCGGTGATAACCGTCACTACGCCAAAGAAAGCCACGGCGATGCACAGCAACGAGAAGCCGTCCGGGCGCCGGCCACGCATCACCCACAACACGATGGCCGTCATGGAGGGCTGAATGGCAATGATGATCGCGGCAATTTCGGGCCGGGTCAGAGACAAGCCGCTGAACACCAGCGCCGGTGAGCCGCACATGCCCACCAGCCCGACCACGGTGGCAGCCCCGGCCTGACGGTCAAAGCGCATGGCTTCGATACCTTCGCGATAGACCAGCAAGGTGAGCAGCAACATCACCGGCACCGCGTAGCGGATCAACGCCAGATGAAACGGATCAACATGGACGAAAGCAATTTTGGCGATCGGGAACTGCAGCCCCCAGATCATGACCGTGGCAAACACCAGCATGACACCGGTGGCCACGCCCGCGTCGGCCGTGCCTGGCGTCGCGGTGGCAGGGCTGGTCATGCGTTGTAGTGCTCGAAGCCTTCCTGTTGCCAGCCGTCGTCAGCGCTGTCATTCAGCGGCCGTGTGTCGGCAGGGCCACGCCCGGCAATAATTTCGAGCTGATGGCCGTCCGGATCCTGAATGACACAACCATAAGCATTCGGCCCCAGCTGCGGCATGGCCGCCGGCGGGCTCAGACTCACCGCTCCTTGAGCCATCGCTACCTCATGGCAACGCAGTACCGCGGCGCTGGTGGGGGCGGCCAGCGCCAACCGGGTACCGACAGCGCCGGCGCGCGCCCCATCGGGGGTCAGCCAGAGACAAGGCTCGCTCGAAGCCGTGGCGGCGTAACCAGCCGCATGTGCCGACGACTGCACACGAGAAGCACTCAGCGTGGCCAGTACCGCGTCATAAAAAGCGATGGCAGTGGCGAGTTGGCGAACGGGTAAGGTCAGATGGATAAGCATGGTCCGCTCTATATTAGTCGCAGCGGTCGGGGTGCGGGCTTTTGCAGCCTCACCCCGACCCGCACAAGCCTGCGACGCGCTGCGTACAATTGAACCAATCCTCTGTAGCGCCAGGCCCATGAACGAATTCGCCGTCTCAACCTTTTATCTTTTTGTGACGCTCCCCGACTGTGAGCAAGTGGCCGCGCGCCTGCGCGAGCATTGTGAGCAAGCCGGCGTACTCGGCACGGTATTGCTTGCCGAAGAAGGAATCAACGGCACGCTGGCCGGCTCTGCCGAGAGCATCGAGCGCACGCTGGCATTCCTGCGCGCCGATCCACGGCTGGCCGCACTTACGGACAAGCGCTCGCAAACCACGCGCCAGCCCTTCCAACGCCTGAAAATTCGCATCAAGCCCGAAATCGTCAAGCTCGGCCTGCCCGACATTGACCCCGCCACCATGGCCGGTGAGCGCGTCGACGCGCAGACCTGGAATCGTCTGCTGGACGACCCGGCGGTTGTCGTGATCGACACCCGCAACGACTACGAAGTGGCCATCGGCAGCTTTCCGGGCGCCATCAACCCGGCTACCGACTCTTTCGGTGAATTGCCAGCCTGGGTTGAGCAACAGCAGGCACTGCAAAGCCGGCCCCCGGTGGCGATGTTCTGCACGGGCGGCATCCGCTGCGAAAAGTCGACGGCACTGCTGCGGGCGCAAGGCTTTGATCAGGTCTATCACCTCGATGGCGGCATTCTGAAGTATCTCGAATCCGTGGCCCCGGAGCAGAACCGCTGGCAGGGCGAGTGCTTT
>CAXBNM010000347.1:0-4609 GCA_963976885.1 uncultured Burkholderiaceae bacterium | reverse complement strand
CCCGCCGATCTTGCCGGGGCGGTGGTATCAGCCCTGGGTCAGTTCCTTGGCGCAATCACGCTTGGTGATGTTTTTCTCCTTGGCGTAGGCATCCGCAGTTCTGTCCTGAATCGGCTTCAGGATCTGCATATCAGCCTTGTAGATCTTCGGAGCGACTTCCCATCCCTTGCCGTTCCAGGTCTGGATCTGGGCCGTATTGGCACCCATGTGGTCCTTGCAGCTGGTACTGACCGGATACATCAGGCCCGCCAGGCCCAGTTCGGCGATGCGTGCCTCGTCGATGTTCAGGTTCTCAAGTCCCCACCGAACCTCTTCGCCGCTCAGGGCGCGCTTGCCAAATTTGCCCTGGGCCACACGAATGGCCTCGACGCCCAGCAATGCCGATACAAGCCCGCGGTTATAGAGCACTTGACCGACTTCTTCGGCTGGCCCGGTATTCAGGCTCTTACCATGGACATACTTCATGATGTCTTCGTGCATCTTGCTCTTGCCGCCGGGAATCAGAAAGGTCAGCGCGTTATAGCCCTTGGCATCCTCGCCTACCGGCGTCACATCGGGTTCGCCACCCGACCACCACACGCCGTACATCTTGTTGCGCGGATACCCGGTAGCCACCGCCTCTTTGAGCGCGGTGGAGTTCATCACGCCCCAGCCCCACAGAAACACGGCATCGGGACGGCTGCGACGAATCTGCAACCAGGCTGCTTTCTGCTCGACTCCCGGATGGGTAACCGGAATGAGCTGCAACTCAAAGCCTTCGGTCTTGACCAGCTCTTCAAGGGCCACGATCGGCTCCTTGCCATAGGGCGAATCGTGATAGACGAGCGCGATCTTCTTGCCCTTGAGCGAGCCGTCCATCTTGGCCTTCAGGTTCTGGACCAGAATATCGGCCGCCACCCAATAGTTGCCACCAAGCGGAAAGTTGTATTTGAAGGTTTCCCCGTTGGCCGACTCGGACCGACCGTAGCCTGCGGTAATGATCGGGATCTTGTCGGTTTCGGTTTTGTCGGTCAGCGCGAAGGTGCCCCCGGTGGAAAACGGATGCACATACGAAGCGCCCTTGGCGCCCTCGTTCTTCAGCCGCTCATAGCACTCGACAATCCGGGCGGTTGCATAACCGGTTTCGCATTCTTCCGTTTTAAGCTTTACGCCATTGACCCCGCCGTCACGTTCATTGATCAACGCGTACAAGTCATTCATGCCATTGGCGACCGGCACGCCGTTAGGCGCATAGGGACCTGTGCGATAAACCAGCGATGGGATGAACTGCTCTTCGGCCATGGCCGGCATCGAGGCGGCGGCAGCGCTGATCAGCACTGCGCTGGCCGCGAGTTTCAGTGAGACTGATTGCTTCATGGTTATCTCCGTCAGTTATTGAAGTAAGGTTGGCAACAAAGCTTTGAGTCGTCAGTGCGGGAACGGCCACAGACGCAATTTCTCTTTGGCAATCGACCAGAGCCGGGCAAGCCCGTGTGGTTCGGCGATCAGGAAAAAGACAATCAGGGCGCCGAAGATCATGAATTCCATATGCGAGATGGCCGCCGTCGACAGCGGCAAGCCCAGCCAGGTCGGCAACTGATTAAGCATGATCGGCAGAATCACGATGAAGGCGGCACCGAAGAAGCTGCCCATGATTGAGCCCATGCCGCCAATGATGATCATGAACAGCAGGTTGAGCGACAGGTTGACATCAAAAGCCGCCGGCTCCCAGGCACCGAGATAGATGAACCCGTACATCGCACCGGCGACGCCGATGAAGAACGAGCTGACCGCAAACGCACTGAGCTTGGCGTACATGGGTCGGATGCCGATCACCTCGGCGGCCACATCCATGTCGCGAATAGCCATCCAGGTGCGGCCCATATGGCCCCGCACCAGATTCTTCGCCAGCACCGCCATGATGACGACGATGGACAGGCAGAACAGATACTTCTGCACCGGCGAAATGACCGGCAACCCGAACACATGCAGATTGGGCACCGACACCGCGCCGGAGGGCGCATAGTTGGTAAACCAGTCGATGCGTGCAAACACCCAGTCAGAGAAAAACTGGGCGGCCAGTGTAGCCACCGCCAGATACAAGCCCTTGATGCGCAGACTCGGCAAACCAAACAGAATGCCCACCAGCATCGCCGAGAAGCCGCCGATGATGAAGGCCACCGGCAACGGCATGCCATCAATGCGGGTGAATGCGTTGTAGGCCATGTAAGCGCCAACGGCCATGAACGCGCCCGAGCCAAGCGAGATCTGCCCACAATAACCAACCAGCAAATTCAGACCCAATGCCGCCAGCGACAGAATCAGCACCGGAATCAGAATGGCCAGAAAGAAGTAATCGGTGACGAACAGCGGCACGGCGATGAACGCCACAGCCAGAAAGGCGATGATGAAGATCTTGTCCTGCAGAATCGGAAAAATCTGATTGTCCGACGCGTAGGAGGTTTTGAACTGGCCGTTTTCTCGATAAAACATGTCGTTGGTTCCGTGAGATCAGACGCGGTCGATGATGCGTTCGCCAAACAGCCCTTGCGGCCGTACGAGCAACACCACCAATGCCAACATATAGGCGAACCAGTTTTCCAGCCCGCCGCCGATGATCGGGCCGAGATACAACTCCGCCAGCTTTTCGCCAAGCCCGACGATCAGGCCCGCCACGATGGCTCCCGGAATGGAAGTCAGCCCGCCCAGAATCACCACCGGCAACGCCTTGAGCGCCAGCAAAGACAGCGAGAACTGCACGCCCAACTTGCTGCCCCAGACCATGCCGGCCACCAACGCGGTGAAACCCGCGACCGACCAGACGATAACCCAGATGCGGTTGAGCGGAATGCCGATCGATTGCGCGGCCTGATGGTCGTCGGCCACCGCTCGCAACGCGCGACCGGTTGAGGTTTTCTGAAAGAACAGTGCCAGCAGACCCACCAGCAGCATCGCCATGACGGCGGCGACGATGTCGTCACGGTTAAGCAGCACACCGCCCTCGAACACGCTTTCAAGGATGAACAGCGGATCTTTGGAAATGCCCAGATCAATCTTGTAGATGTCGGAGCCCCAGATGGTCTGCCCCAGGCCATCGAGAAAGAAGGTAATGCCGAGCGTAGCCATCAGCAAAGTCACCTCGGGCTGATTGACCAGCGGACGCAGCACAAGGCGCTCGATGACCACGGCCAGCACGATCATGATCAGCAAGGCCAGCGCGAAAGCAATCAGGTTGCCCAGCAACAGACTTTCTATGCCGAGCAAGGGCGGAATCCACTCGGACAAGCGCGCCATCGCCAGCGCTGCAAACAACACCATCGCGCCCTGCGCAAAGTTGAATACGCCGGAGGCCTTGAAAATCAACACAAAGCCCAGCGCCACCAATGAGTACAACACGCCGGCCATCAGACCACCGAGCGCGACTTCTATGAAAAATCCCATCTTCCGACTCCGGTGAACTTATTGCGAAACGCCAAGATAGGCGTCGATGACATCCTGATTGGCACGAACGTCATCGGGTTTGCCATCGCCGATCTTTTTGCCGTAGTCGAGCACGACGACCCGGTCGGAGATATCCATCACGACGCTCATGTCGTGTTCGATGAGAACGATCGTGGTGCCGAACTCATCGTTGACGTCGAGAATGAAGCGACTCATGTCTTGCTTCTCTTCCAGATTCATCCCGGCCATGGGCTCGTCCAGCAACAGCAGGCTGGGCTCCATGGCCAGCGCCCGGCCCAGATCAACCCGCTTTTGCAAGCCATAGGGCAGACGGCCGACCGGCGTTTTGCGATAGGGCTGAATTTCGAGAAAGTCGATGATGTGCTCGACGAACTCACGATTGCGCAACTCTTCGGCGCGCGCCGGCCCGAAATACATCATCTGCGCGAGCACGCCGCTTTTCATTTGCAGATTGCGCCCGGTCATGATGTTGTCGAGCACGCTCATGCCTGAAAACAACGCCAGGCTCTGAAACGTACGAGCCACGCCGCTTTCGGCAGCCTTGCGGGAATTCATGCGACTGAACTTCTCGCCCCGAAAGATGATCTCGCCTTTTTGCGGGTTATAGACGCCGTTGATCACATTGAGCATTGAACTCTTGCCCGCGCCATTTGGCCCGATGATGGCGCGCACTTCATGCTCACGAACATCGAAAGAGATATCGGACAGTGCGTTGACACCACCGAAAGACAGCGAAATATTGTTCAGTTCGAGGATGACATCCCCGATGTCAGTTCTAGCCATGCTTGCTCGTCCAGAAATTCCGTTGACCGGCGCTTGCACGCCCGGCAGCCCATGCATTCATCTCAGGCCACCTGCCGCTCGGCCTGCTTTGCAAAAGTCCTGGCGTCGCGCAACACCACCGTAGCCGACACCTTGCCTTTGCGACCATCTTCGAACTGCACTTCGGTCTCGATGAAGCAATCGGGTTGGTTGTCGTACAAGCCCTGTATCAGCGGCGCATAACGCTCGCTGATGAAACCGCGCCGCACCTTGCGGGTACGCGTCAGCTCCCCGTCGTCGGCATCGAGCTCCTTGTGCAACAGCACAAAGCGATGAATCTGCGAGTCGCTCATGACCGGGTCCTGCGCCAGATCGGCGTTGGTTTTTTCGACGCAGTCCTGTATCA
>CAXBNM010000346.1:0-4623 GCA_963976885.1 uncultured Burkholderiaceae bacterium | reverse complement strand
GCGATTGCGCGTCGGCGGCGGCCGCATCGATATCAATGTTGGCGGTACGGCTGACACGGCTGCCAAGCACGTCGACCACTTCGCCGTCGACCCGAACCCAGCCGTTGACGATCCATTCTTCGGCTTCGCGCCGGGAGCACAGGCCAAGTTCGCTCAGGCGCTTGGACAGGCGCGGGGTATCGGTATCGGCGGCGGTTTGGGGTGGTGCGGCCGGGCGGGGCGCGGGGCGCTTGCCTTCCGGACTGGCTTGGCGGGCGAGGGCATCAGCCCAGGGACTAGGTTCGTTTGAGGTGGGTTTATTCATATTGTGATGGTAGCTTGCGCGCCTCTTGTTGAAAGAGGCAAGGGGGCCGTTGGGATGCTGGCTCAGCAGCAGATGGCCGTCTGGCGGTTCAATTGAGCCGTCCGTGTTCATACTCAGCCTGGATTGTCTTATTCCGGTGTCGAATTGACCAACCGAAGCGGACATGCGTTATCGTCGAATTCTCACCGCTTCTGATCTCGCGCATGATTGCCGTGAATTTTCTTGCCGTTCGCTCGCCCGGCGCGGGCCTCTTCGATGTTCGCTGGGCCGCACGCCTGATTATCTTGATGATAGGGCTGGCCGGCGGCTTGTACTTGTCGACGCAACTGACCTGGGCTGCTGCCCCTGATGATAGTCCGTGGCAGGATGAAATTGTCGATACCGACAACGATATCATCGTTCAGTCCCGGACACTGGCCGGAAAATACACCGAATTTCGCGGTTCAACGCGCCTGCGGACCAGTCTGAGTTCTCTGGTCTCCCTGTTGCGAGATGTCGAACATATTCCGGCATGGGCTTATCGCACGCTGTTGGCCATGCAACTCGAGTCGATCTCGCCGCGTGAAGCCATTGTTTATTCGGTCGCAACGCTCGACTGGCCATTTCGGGATCGCGATATGGTTGTGCGCACTCGCCTGCACCAGGATCCGGTCACCCTCACCGTAACCGTCACGGGCGAGGCCTTGCCCGATTACCTGCCTCTGAACCCCGACTACGTGCGCGTGCCGTACATGCATTCGTCGTGGGAGTTTGCGCCGTTAGGCGATGGTGTTGTCGAGGTGCGGTTTCAAGGTCATGGCGATATCGGTGGTTCGCTATCCGATGGCCTGGGGCAGTGGTTTGCCAACATGATCATCGGTGAAGCGCCGCACAAGACGCTGCTGGGCTTGCGTCGCGCCGTCCAGCAGCCTCGGTATCAACAGGCCGAGGTGACCATCATCCGCGAACCGTCTGCCTCGGCGACCGCGGGAAATACTCAGGGCAGCACGAACCGGCTTTCCATGAGTCTGGCGTCATCGAAGTGACGCTGGCCCACGAACGCGGTGGCATGGTGCCCCCATTGGCGCATGGCACCGGCGCTGGCAATACCCATTGGCCATAAAATCCAGCGTTCACTGCGCTCGGTGCCAGCGACCAGACCATTGCTGCCATACAAGCTTCGTGAGGGGCCGCCATGCGGACTGTTCAGTCGGGTGAGCGAGCGTTCGGGCTGCGGCGTCAGCGCGTTGAGCGGCTGGCCGCCGGCAGTGTGGGTGCCGGTAAGCGAGGCATACCGAACGCCAACCACGTAGTGCGTAGCGGCCTCAATGGCAACTTCAAGACGTTGACCGGGGTCCGGGCTTAACGTAGCGCCGGGCAAATAGCGCCATTCATTGCGTGCATCGACCGACAGCGGACGGTCGCGCAGTGTGACGCCTTGCGCCGTAAAGAATTGGTGGTAGCAGCCGCACGGGTGAATCGTATCGACAATGACGGGGCGGCCTTGTCGGTCGAGCGTTATCCGCAACACGACGCCGTCGAGGCGGCCGGCGTAGATATCGAACGCGCCGGCAACCGGTCGTTCGGGAAACCACAGCGTGTAGACAAGCTGAATCAGCGAGCGGCCCCGGTAGCGGGTGAAACTCACGCGTTGATACAGGGTGGGCTTGTCGGACTCGACTACGGCGAGTCCGTCGCTACCGAGCATGACCGCACCGGGCGCATCGGCCGGGCTTTGCTGCTCGATCAGAAAAACCGGCGCGTGCGCGGCAAGCAATTGTTGCTTGAGGGTGTGGCTCAGTTGCGGCACGCCGAGTGAATCGACCGGCAGGTTGGTGAGCAACGCGGTCAGGTCAGTCGGGTCGGGCGCATCGGAGCGGCCAAAGGCAGGCCAGTTGGCGTGTTCGGCGCCGTCCGCAGCGTTGGCTCGATACCGGGCCCGGGTGTCGGCCTCCCAGCGCCGCACGCCGGCGCTGACACCAAGGCGGCTCAGCGGATAGAGCCCCAGCGCGCGCAAGCCGAGTGCATACCGATCGGCCACGGAGGCCGCGGCGCGAAGCGTGCTCAGCCGTGGTGGAGCCTGCACATCAGCACCCGTCAGCTTGTTGCCGCAAGCTTCGGCGTGAGCGAGCAGGCCCTGGCCTGAGTCGTCATTGCTCAGCGCTGGCGTGGCTGCGCTTTGGGTCTGGTTTGCGGTGTCGGCCAGCAAACCAGCGATGGCTGTGGCGGGCAGGTTGGCAATTTCGGTCTGCCGGGCCTGCTGGTCGAGGGCGCGTAGCCGCCATGCCCAGTCGGCCTGCTGGCGAGGCGTTACAGCCTCCTGACCGAGCGCCAGTGCATGCCGGTTGATGCGCAAATACGGAAAGCCGTCGATACGGTCGAATTCAGCATCGGTGACGCCGGCTTGCGCGGTGGCGGCGTCAAGTCGATCAAACCATTGCAGGCATTGGTGCGTGGCCGACGTTGATGCGGGCGCGAGCGCTGATGCGGACGCAAGCGACGGGCCTGGCGTCGCGCGAGGGTGGGTGGCGCATCCGGTGCCAATCAGGAGCGCGCCGATAACAAGCAGTCGGGCAGGTTTGAGCATGGGATCGCGGGCCTTGAAGCCCAACACAGGGACTCTTCTATTGTGCCGCAGCCTTGCGCGGCGACGGGGTTTTCAGGCACGGCAGCGGCTTCAATGGCAATAATGCGGGGGTTACTGACCACCGGGAGGCGGCACGATGAGTGTTTCTGACATGCGGCGCACGCTCGGCCTGAAAGTGCCGCTGGTGCTGGCGGCGACCGTCGCCGGTGGCTTGCCGCCCGCGGCACGCCCGATCACGGCCGCTGACGAGCTGCCGTCATTCGCAGGTGAGCAACTCAGCCGGGTCATTCCGCGCTCGGGCGAGCGCTTGCCCGCCGTCGGCATGGGCACCTGGATCACCTTCAACGTGGGCAACAATCAGGCCGCCCGTGCGGCGCGCCTCGAGGTGCTCAAAGCGTTTTTCGCCAATGGCGGCGGTCTGATCGATTCGTCACCGATGTATGGATCCGCACAGGCGGTCGTGGGCGACCTGCTCGGCCGCTTGAATCACCCCAAGACGCTGTTTGCGGCGACCAAAGTCTGGACCCGGTCGGCCCCGGAGGGTGTGGCCCAGATCGAGACCGCCCGTGCGCTCTGGGGGCTCGAGCGCTTCGATCTCTATCAGGTTCATAACTTGTTGAACTGGCAGGCGCATCTGCCGCACCTGCAAGCGCTGGTCGAGGCCGGCAGCCTGCGCTATGCCGGTCTGACGACCTCCCATGGCCGCCGCCATGATGATCTGCTTGAACTGATGCAGCGAACGCCGCTCGATTTCGTGCAACTCACCTACAACCCGCTTGATCGGGAAGCCGAAGCGCGCTTGCTGCCAATGGCGCTCGACAAGGGGATCGCCATCATCGTCAACCGGCCCTTTCGGCGGGGGCAGCTCATCGATGCGCTGGCCGGTGAACCGTTGCCAGCGGTGGCTGCAGAACTGCAATGCGAAAGCTGGGCTCAGTTGCTGCTCAAATGGGTGCTGAGCCATCCCGCGGTGACCTGCGTGATTCCGGCGACGACGCAGGTCGCGCACATGGAGCAGAACATGGCGGCCGGCCGTGGCCGGCTGCCCGATGCCGCCGAGCGTGAACTGATCGCTCGTGCCGTCACGAGCGCCTGAGGCGCTGCGTTGCCATGTTCGGCTACCAGATCGCCGATTTTCTCGCCTGGGACCGGCAAATCTGGCTCGATCTTGTGGCCGCCTATCAAACCGGCTGGTGGCCGATGCCGTGGCTGTGGCTGGTCGCGTTGTTTGCCGCGTTCTGGTTGGGCTTGCGCCATCGCTCGGGGGTGAGCGCCAGCGGGTCTGACCATGTCGAGCGTTTCAGAGTTCTGGCGCCTGCGCCACTGCTGGTGGTGCTGGCGGCCGCCTGGCTATGGGTGGGCAGCATGTTTCACGGCCGAGAACATGCGTCGTTGAACTGGGCTGCCCACTACTGGATGTGGGGCTGCTGGCTGCAGGCGGTGCTGATGCTGCTCGGCGCATTGCTGATGCGCGGTCTGCGCAACAGAGTCGCTCTGCAGGCCGGTTCTCAGAGCGGTCCTCAGCGCGGTTCGCAAGGCGCTCCGGTCGTCGCAATGACGCGATACCGGGCTCTGTTGCTGGCACTGGGTCTGTTCGCCCCGCCGCTGGCCGCTCTGCTGCTCGATCAGCAGGTGCCTGGATACGGCGAATGGCCGGGCATGACGACTGGCGCGACGGCGCTGGCCAGCCTGCTGGTGCTGGCCTTGCCTGCGGGGCGTGCGGCGCGCGGCTCGGTGTCGGCCGGCCAGCGAG
>CAXBNM010000345.1:0-4636 GCA_963976885.1 uncultured Burkholderiaceae bacterium | reverse complement strand
CTATCCGTTTCCTCAGTACGGTATCGGTCAGGACGTTCGCGACGGCATGGCCGCCAGTTATCCCGGCCGCTCGGCGTAGCGTCATTGGTCGCAGTGGCAAAATGCCAATTCATTCTTAATTGCAGTTGTTAACCCGAGGGATTCACCATGGCCAATGAAGTACTTACCGAAGTGCGCGGACGCACCTTGCTGATCACCCTGAACCGTCCCGACGCCATGAATGCGGTGAACCGGGATCTGGCCGATCAACTCGCCGCCGCGATGGATGCACTGGACAGCAACCCCGACCTGTCGGTGGGCGTGCTGACCGGCAATGGCCGTGGGTTTTCCGCCGGTATGGATCTCAAAGCCTTTGTCAGCGGCGGCATGCCCAATGTGCCGGGGCGGGGTTTCGGGGGCATCACCGAGCGCGGTCCTGCCAAGCCGCTGATTGCCGCCATCGAAGGCTTTGCGCTGGCTGGCGGGCTTGAGCTGGCCATGTCGTGCGACATTCTGGTTGCCTCCAAAGGGGCCAAGCTTGGCGTGCCGGAAACCGGCGTGGGCTTGTTTGCGGCCGCTGGCGCGTTGCTGCGGCTGCCGCGGGCGCTGCCCTATGGGTTGGCGATGAAGATGGCGCTGACCGCCAAGCCAATTACTGCCGAGGTGGCGCATCAGTACGGGCTTGTCACCGAACTGGTCGAAAAAGGCGAGGCGGTCAATGCAGCCCTCGAACTTGCCGAGCAGATTGCCAAAAACGCACCGCTCGGTCTGCAGGCGTCCAAAGCACTCATTCGCGAAATGCAGGGACGCACCGAAGAAGAGTTCTGGGCCTACCAGGCCGCCGAACACATGAGCGTGTTCAAGACCGAAGACGCCATCGAAGGGGCGACCGCATTCGCCGAGAAACGGGCGCCAAACTGGAAGGGCAAGTAAGCCTGAGTTGAGGCCTGCGGCGACCAGTGCCCGCGGCTTGCGCGGCGCTGGTCGTGGCGATCAGTTGATGGCTGTTTCTATCACCGTCACCTGGTCGCCATAAAACGCGATGTAGTCGCGCAGAAAGTCGGTAGTGGCCAGGGGCCGGTCGTAGGTCCAGGCGACAGGCTGATTGCCGTCCAGCGTGAAGTAGCTTGCATCGCCCTTGAGCGGGCAATGCGTGCTTTTGTCGGCCAGCGGGCGCAGTGCTGCGCTGCAGTCCTGACGTGGCAGATACACCACCGAATCGTAGATATCCCGACCGACTTCGTTCAGACGCATCGCGTGCGTGGACTCGGCCAGGACCGTGTCGCCGCGCAGCACCCGAATTTGCCGGGTAACGGGCTTGAAGCGCATGAAGTGACGCGGTTCTGCCGGATTGTGAATGGCGTCTTTGACGAGGGTGATGGCTTCGGTGGTCATCGTCTGCTCCTCTGGCCGCAAGGCCGGTTGGAAAGAGGGCGGGCCTTATTGGTCGCCGAGTTGCTCGCCTCAGTGCCCGGCCCTGCGCTCACTACTGCGCTCAGCCCAGTCGCAGGGCCGCACCAAAGTAGCGATCGAGGCTGTGCTCCGGGTCAAAGGCTACCTCGCAGTGCTTCTCCGGGTTTTCCCAGGTGTCGAGCGTGCGATAGCCGAGTTCATGCAGCGCATCAAAGAATGCCTGCTTCTGCTGGATTCGGTAAGGGCAGAAGGCGGTCTCGATGTTCTGCACGGTCCAGAAGGCCGCGGTTTCGTGTAATGGCAGCAAATTGAGCAACAGCCACTTGGGTCGATTGGGCAGGGCGGCCAGCTTCTGCGCCAGGGTCTGTTCCAGGTATTGCAGGCAGCCTGAACTGAACAGTATGTCGGCCTGAGCGGCCTCGTCAAAGGCATCCACGAATGAAATGGCCCCCAGTTTGTCCAGCATGCCCGACAGTTCGCCCCCGAGCGTGTTCACGGCCGGTACATCGTTGACCTGCCAGCGCAGCCCTTCCGGGTAGCGCAGGTAGCGCTGATAGGCGTAATAGCTCACGCCGACATGGCCGCCGAGGTCGAACACCTGCCGGGCGCCGCCGGCAAAGGCGCGCCCGAGCCAGTAAATCATCGGGTAATCGGCAGGAAAGATTTTCCTGATACGGTCGCGGTACATGGACGCGGCCTGCTCATGGTCGTAACCGAGGGGCAGTGATGAGGGCGCGGCGGCAGCTGCTGCGGCATGTGAATCGAACACGCCACGGCAAAGACCTGCATACTGGCCTTGTTCAAAGGCACGGTCGAACTGCTCTTGCTGCTCGGCCGGCGTGCCGTGCAACTGCGTCTGGTTGGAATAAGTAATAAATTTGTTGAAAGACATGGCTGACATTGGGCCGGCGCCAGTGAGGCGTGCTCGAAAAGAGGGCAAGGAAGAAGACGGCAGTGTAATCGACGTGCAACCCGGAAAGTGCGCGTCTTGCATTCGTCAACCCTGCAGGGCGTAAAGCCTGTTGGTTTTGCCAAGGCTATGATCCAACGTTATCGTACCGATTGATCGAATGACCGAATGCCAGAGAGGGCAAACATGAAAAGAGAGAAGAACCAACGATTCAGCCAGGCTCTGAAGTCGAGCCCGTCAAACGCGACCCCCGCCATGCCGGCTCTACTCCGGCACGGGATTGGCGCGCTGGCGCTGTCGTTGAGTCTTACAGGCGTGGCTGGCGCATCAACCCCGCATCCGCTGGATGGATTGTCACCAGGCGAGATAACGCAGGTTGGTGAGATTCTGCGGTCGGCCGGACTGGCGAGCGATGAGTCGCGTTATGCGCTGATCGAACTGCTTGAGCCGCCGAAAGAGCAGGTCTTGAGCCGCCAGGCCGATACGGTCCTCCCGCGTCAGGCGACGGTGCACTTCCGCGAGCAGGGCGAAAGCCTGAAAGCGGTCGTCGATCTGACCGAGGGCCGGGTCGTGTCGACCATGCCGCTGGCCGGTCAGGCAATGATTCTGCTCGAAGAGTTTCTTGGCTCGATGGAACTGGCGCTCGGCAATCCGGCCTTTGTCGAGGCCCTGGCGGCACGCGATCTGACCCCCGATGATGTGTTCTGTCTGCCGCTGACGGCGGGCAGCTATGCCGGTACCGAGCTGGAAGGGCGGCGCATCATGAAGGTGCCTTGCTACGTGAATCCGACCGGATCGAACTTCTACGCCAAGCCGATTGAAGGCCTGTTTGCCGTGGTCGATGTGGAAGAGAACCAGGTGCTCGAGGTCGTTGACGAGGGTGTGGTGCCGTTGCCGACTGACCCATGGGGTTATACCGACGCTGAAATCCAGCAGCGGCTGGGCAAATTGCGCCCGGAGGGCAATCCGGTCACGATGCAGCAACCGGGAGGCCCCAATTTCTCGATCGACGGGGCGCAGATCAATTGGGATATCTGGCAGTTCCGCTACCGCACCGATAAGCGGCCGGGAATGGTGTTGTCAGACGTGCAGGTCCAAGACCAGGACCAATGGCGCTCGGTGCTTTATCAAACGCACTTGTCCGAAGTATTCGTCCCGTACATGGACCCGGGTGAAGGCTGGTACTGGCGCACTTACATGGACAGTGGCGAATACGGCTTTGGCCTGTTCATGTCGCCGCTGCGCCCCGGCATCGATTGCCCCGACTATGCTGCCTACCTGCCAGCCGTCATGCATCAGGATGATGGCAGCCCGCTCGAAATTCCCGACGCCATCTGCGTGTTCGAACGCAACATCGGCGACCCCGCCTGGCGCCACTATGAGGTCTTTGCGCAGAGCGAAACCCAGGCGACGCCTGCCGAAGGTCGACCGGCCACGCAACTGGTGGTTCGCAGCGCCTCGGAAGTGGGCAATTACGACTACCTGATCGACTACGTGTTCAATCAGAACGGCAGCATCAACGTCATGGTTGGCTCGACCGGGCTTGATGCGGTCAAAGGTGTTGCCAGCACCTCGATGGATGATGAAACGGCGGCGCAGGACACCCAATACGGCACCTTGATTGCGCCGAATCTGGTCGCGCCCAATCATGATCACTTCTTCAACTTCAGGCTCGATTTCGATATCGACGGCACCGACAACACCTTCATGCGCTCGGCCCTGGTTGCCGGTGAGCCTGAGCCTGACGCGGTGCGGCGCTCGTTCTGGAAGGTCGAGAAGCAGCCGGCCAAAACCGAACTGGAAGGGCGCTACAAGATCAACCCGGCCACGCCAGCGATGTACCACGTGATGAACATGAACGAGAACAGCGCTCTGGGTCATCACCCCGGCTACATGATCATGCCGCAGGATTCGGTGGCCTACGGACCGCTGGATACCCGCAACGATCCACCCATGATGCGTAACGGCTATATCGACTACACGATCTGGAATACCGCCTACCACCCGACGCGTCGCTATGCCGGCGGCGAACTGGCCTTTGCCAGCTCCGGGGGCGACTCGCTCCCCAATTGGGTCAAGGCGAACCGGTCAATCGACAATACCGATATCGTGACCTGGTACACGATGGGCTTTCATCACGTGCCGCGCATGGAAGACTGGCCGGTAATGTCGACGATGTGGAAGGGCATCAAGCTGGTTCCGTTCAACTTCTTTGCCCATAACCCGGCCGCATCGATCCGTACCCCGGGGGTAGTTGTCGAGGCTCCGGCTGAGGCCACGGAATCGACTGAAGCAGAGGCTCCGGCGGAAGCCACGGAGTCGACCGAAGCAGCG
>CAXBNM010000344.1:0-4693 GCA_963976885.1 uncultured Burkholderiaceae bacterium | reverse complement strand
ATCTTCGTTCGCCTTATCAATCGAGTTGACAAGTTTGCCAGCCAGCAGCGGCGCCGAGTAGCTGGTTTCTCCTGCCGGGCCGAGTGCCTCGCCGCCCTTGGCGACGCCATCGATTTCCCCGTCCGTCAGGTCCCGGCCCAGATCGCGCGCAAAGGTCAGTGCTGGCCGACTGAGCGTCGGGTTGTGCTTGCGGGCCAGATCAGCGATTGCGGCCAGCACGACCGCATAGGTGCCGGCCGTATCCGAACCTGCAGCCCCCGGCCCGGAGCCCGGGCCGATAAGGGTTGGTAATCGGGTGACGTCGGCCAGCTTGTAGCCACTGGGCAGCCGCTGATTGAATCTCGATTGCACGCGTTTGTTGGCCGTGTCGATTCGCTCGGCAACCGTCAGACCGCCGGTGCCTGGATTGGCCAGTTGATAGGCCACTGCGGCTTCCGTCAGGGGCGTGATGCCGATATTGCCGGTCACGTTCGGTACCGTTTTCAAGAAAAACAACGGCCTCCGCCCCCCGAAAGCGCCCCAGGCTGCCACCGGCACCGATACCGCCTTCACCGTCGGCACCACCACCAACGCCACCGTCCCCGCCGTCGCCGCCCTGCCCCTCGTACGAGAGATTGCCGCCGAAGCCGGAGAACACCCCGACCTTGCCCCCTGCGGAGCCAGATCCACCACCACAGGCGCCCAGAAGAACTGTCAGACAAGCCATGACGGAAAAGCGAAGGAGTCCGATCCGCGTCGGCGTCGCGACGTGCTGAGTCATACAATTGCCCCCACTGACGATGAGCGCCGCCGGAGATTGCTCTGGCGACATCATCGCGTTGATTCGATACGTAAAGCATATCGGCAGAACGCCAATAATATCTATCCTGCATCCATGGGATCAATCTCACCATGGTGCTGTCGGGGCAGGCAATTTTGATTGTCGCCAGTCAGGCCGGGATTGACGTCACCGCGGCCGCAGAACTGCGCAAATCTCGCCCGGTGGCGAGCTGCTGATTCGATCTGCGCAAACGCTGCGCGAGTCGGCTTTGGACCAACGGCAATGCTGAAACATGAAGGGCCTGATTCGGGGGTATCGAGACGCACTGGCCAGGTAGAACTTCAGCAGCCGCGACGTCGTCGACGCTCAAGCCCGATTTGAATGCTTCGGGCAGCAACCGCGCGATCAGGCTCTCCGCGCTCAGTCGCCATCAACACTTACGCCGAAGCCATGCTTGGTCAGATCGTCGAATCCGGCCTCGGACGCCGTAGCCGATTCATAGCCAAGAGTTTTGAGAGTCGCCGCGGCCAACGCAGCGCGGCTGCCCGCCGAGCAATACGTGATTATCCGGCGATTTTTATCCGGCACAACATCTTCGATCTTGAATTCAAGGGTGCCCCGCGGGATATGGTGGGCGCCACGAATTCGGCCTTTGGAAGTCTCGCCCGCTTCTCGAACGTCAACCAACTCGGCTCCGTTGACAACGGCGGCATGAACTTGCGCCGGGTTCAAGGTTCCGGCCTTTTCCTTTGCGGCCTGGACCAGTTCTTTTGGACTTTGCGTGGATTGCATAACGGTCTCCCGTGAATGAGGTTCGGTTCGTTCGGGGCTGCATTCAATCAACTACGTGCTTGCGTCGGTTACATGAACCCACTTCGCTGGCGACATCTGCCGCGTGAGTAGTACCTTTTGCCTGAGTTCATCTGACACCGCCCAAGTGTCGGCAATGATGCAAAGCGTATGCCCGTGGAATCACTGCTATCGAGGAATGATCGGCAACCCTGTGGGTATCGCAAATGGAAAGCATCCAGCAGGTGCGGCAATGCGCGACAACTGCTCTGCAGACTGATCGCGCCGCGTTTACCGAAGTTGCCCGCAGGCCAGATTGGCGGGAACGGCAATATCCATCATTTTCGGATCTGGCAAATCAAGACTATTCATGATGTCAACGTATTCAGCTTCGGTCTTGCCGGCCAGACGGGGGTTGAAGTGCTTCTCCTCGAATACTGACGATACCAGCCAACCCTTATAGTCGTGAGCCGGATAGACCAGCGTTTCATCGGGCAGTGAAAAAATCTTCTGCGTGATCGATTCCCAGCTCCGATGGGCGTCTCCGCCCTGAAAGTCGGTGCGACCTGAGCCGCGAATCAGCAGCACGTCACCGGTAAATACCGCGGCCAGAGCCGGATGATCAAGATAAAAGCTGAACGATTCATTTGTGTGCCCCGGTGTATACAAGGCCCGCAATCGAATGCCGTCCACATCGATTACCTCACCTTCCGATACATGATCGGACACGCACTCGGCCTGGGTGAACTCGCCCATCATGGTGATGCAATCGGTTGCCGACCGTAGATCACCCAGCGCGGTGATGTGATCAGCGTGGGTGTGGGTGTCTATAGCCCGCACCAGCTTGAGGTCGAGCTGGTCGATCAACCCTAGGTAACTGTCAGTGAGCTCACGAACCGGGTCGATGATCAGCGCTTCGCGGCCGCGCGCTGACGCGATCAGATAGGTATAGGTACTTGATTGCCGATCAAACAGCTGACGAAATAACACAAGACCTCCGGGCGCAGAACATTCGAGTTGGAAATGATTTGCGGCGATTGGATCCTGCCGTGTCTCATCGCAGCGCCGCTCTCACCGGCCTGGCTGACAAATCGTCTGCCGAGGCTGGGCCACGCTACCGTAGAGTGCATAGCTTGTGCCTGTCGGCGTCGGCCGAGCCGAAATCAGGTATTCGGCCACTGATCGGCGCCGGCGCCACCTGCGGTCAAATGCGCAGAGTTGAGATCAGGTCGGCCCGGCAAACACGACCACACCGGCCTGGCCGCTGACGATCAGGTGAATCGCGATACCAACCAGCTTCCGAGAAGCATTGCGAGCACGAAGGCGAAGACACTCGGTAATGCCGACAACAAGGCCACCACGGCGGGGCCTGGACAAAGCCCACCCACCCCCCAGCCAACGCCAAACAATGCGGCGCCGGCAACGAGCCGAATATCGATGTCCTGACGCGTGGGCAAATGAAAGTGCGCGTCCAGCAAAGGATTGGCGCGCCTCAGTACCCAGCGGAAGGCGGGGACTGTAACCAATACTGCTCCACCCATGACAAACGCGAGCGTGGGATCCCACTGGCCCGCGACATCAAGAAAATTCAGCACCTTGGCCGGGTTGACCATCTGCGAAACTGACAAGCCCAAACCGAACAATGCACCGGCCAGCAGCGCCGCAGCGTTACGTCGGCCCGCGGCGTTCATGCTGCACCGCCGATGACATGCCGGATCAGGTAAACGGTGATACCCCCGGCGAGCATGAAGACTATGGTGGCCACCATCGATCGAAGCGATAAGCGGCCGATGCCGCAGACGCCATGACCTGATGTACAGCCAGAACCCAGCTTTGTCCCTATACCCACCAGGAGCCCGGCAACAACCGTGAGCGGCATGCTCACCTGCGGCACAACGCCGAGGTCTCCGGTAAGAAGCAGGTAGATACCGGCACCGATCAACATGCCGAACACAAAAAACAAACGCCACCCGACGTCGCCAGGCGACGGCTTCAGCAGCCCGCCGACGATGCCCGAGATGCCGGCTATTCTCCCGTTGGCAACCAACAAGAGCACTGCTGACAAACCAATCAGAATGCCGCCGGCCAACCCGGGGCCAGGTGAAAACACCGTAACGTCCATTGATAGGTACCTCCCAAAGACTGAAAACATAATATAGCCATCATCAGCCAACCGCGCGCAACCTGGGCCAATGCACCCGGGCGCTGGCTGACTTCGACTGTTGCAATCGAATCATCTGCGCAGCCTAGCCCTTGGTCGGCGCCAACGAGCAGGTCGCATCAGGACACGGGTAGCGATAGAAAACCGAGTTCAGATAGTCGCTAACATCACCGACGTCTTCGTCGCTCCAGCCCGTGTTCTGGTATTTCGCCCAATGGCGCACTTGTTCTTCGATCTGCGCAAACGACTGCGCTTGTTGGCCCTTGCGCAGATGCAATACCGAATCATGGCAAGTCTGGCACTGGGTTTCATAAAGCATCTGGCCGCGCTGCAGATCGGTAGCTTCGGCATCTTCGGCAAGAAAGCCCAGTCCGTTAGCCACCCCGGCCGCGGCCACCAGCAATGTTGCGGCCACCTGATGACCCCAGCGACCATGCACAGCTTGCTTCATTGTCTTTCTCCCGGCTTGAGCTATCGGCACGATTGAAACACTCGTGGATTCACCTCCGGATTGGCTCGCTGACTCCGAAAGGGACAAATCTCTGCCTTGGATCATGACGCAGCAACACTGCAAACCGATTGATGCAGGTCAAGAAACCGGGTAAGCGCAGCGTTCGGTTGTTGTGTGACCCAATGCTTCATGGCTTGCGAGCGTCAACCCCCTTGAGCCGCTCATACTCGGCAAGATCGATCAATACGCGTACAGGTTGATCGGGCTCTGTGATGTATACGGGCGGCTTGCCTGACGACTCCTCGTCAATGCGTTCCGCCAGCGCCTGGAAGGCGCCGAACTGAGACAGGAAGACCTGTCCGGTAAGCTCGTGCAGGAACTCGCTTCTGGCCAGTCGGTCCATCACCGGCCCCTTCACCTCCGACAAGTGCAGCGAAATGTCCATGCCGTGCAATCGCTGGTTGATCGCTTCGAGAGATTCCAATGCGCTCATGTCGATTTCATTGACCGCAGAACACATTAATACAACATG
>CAXBNM010000343.1:0-4701 GCA_963976885.1 uncultured Burkholderiaceae bacterium | reverse complement strand
GAGCCGAGTTTGCGCCGCAGCCATGCGCGATCCTGGCTGCGCATGTCGACCGACAAGGTCTTGGCCAGCGCCCCGAGCGCGCGCGGTTGCTCACTGCCGTTGACCCAGACCTCAAACGGCGTGACCCGACCATTGACAAGATGACTGACAAACACCGCAAATGAACCGAGGGTTGGATGTTCGATGTATTCGCTGACCCAGCCGTCGGCGCCGGCGCCGAGAATCGGCCGGTCGGGCCACTTCAGACTCCCCATCACGGGTTTCATCGGAACGTTCACCTGCAAGCGCAGGTCTGCCGCAACCGCCTCTTCGCGCGCGTTCGCGAGCGCAGCATTGCTGCCCGCAGGCTCACCGGCAACCAGCACCGCACCGGTAACCGCGTTCGGCCGATAAGTCGCAATGCCCTTGAGCCCACGTTGCCAGGCATCGAAGTACAAGTCCTTGAAATCCTCGAATGGATAGTCCTCAGGGATATTGACGGTTTTGCTGATGGCCGTATCGATATAAGGCGCCACCGCGGCCACCATTTCCAGATGGTCTGTCGCGCTCATTTCCAGCGCGGTAACAAACGTTGCCGGCAATGGCGCATCGTTGCCGAACAGTGCCCGAAAGACGCGATAGGCGTGATCTTCCACCCGGTATTCACGTATCGAATTATCGGGCTGGCGCTTGCGCCGGGTATACCACCAGGAAAACGGCGGCTCAATGCCATTGCTGGCATTGTCGGCAAAGGCCAGCGAGATCGTGCCGGTGGGCGCAATCGAGAGCAGATGCGAATTGCGGATACCGTGCTGACGGATCAGCGCTTTGATGTCAGCGGGCAAACGCGAAGCAAAACTGGCCCCATCAAGATACTGATCGGCATCAAACAATTCGAAGCTGCCTTTCTCGCGGGCCAGATCGATGCTGGCCCGGTAAGCAGCATCACGCATCACTCGGGCAATACTGATGGCTGTTTCACGCCCCGCTTCACTGTTATAGGCAAGATTCAGCATCAACAGCGCATCGCCCAGCCCGGTAAACCCGAGGCCGATGCGCCGCTTGGCCATCGCCTCACGGCGCTGCTCTGCAAGCGGCCAGACCGTGACATCAAGAACATTGTCCAGCATGCGCACCGCACGCTGCACGGTCGTGGCGAAGCGATCGAAATCGAACACCGCTTCAGCGGTAAACACCTTGCTGACAAAACCCGCCAGATTGATCGAGCCGAGATCGCAGCAACCGTAGTCGGGCAACGGCTGCTCACCGCAGGGGTTGGTGCTCTCGATCTGCTCGATGTAATGCAGGTTGTTGTCGGTATTGATGCGATCGAGAAACAGGATGCCCGGTTCGGCGTGATTGTAGGTGCTCTGCATGATCTGCGCCCACAGATCGCGCGCCCGGACAGTGCGGTAGATCCACATGCCGTCGGTGCGCTGAACTGCCTCCGGGAAACGGGATCCGGGCGCGGCCGCATGCACCAGGCTCCAGTCGGCGTCGGCCTGCAAGGCCTTCATGAACGCATCGGTCACGCCGACGCTCATGTTGAAATTGGCGAGCGAACCGTCACTTTTGGCATGCACGAAGCTCAGGACATCCGGATGATCAATGCGCAGCACGCCCATCTGGGCGCCCCGCCGGGAGCCGGCGCTCTCGACGGTGCTGCAACTCTGATCAAAAACCCGCATGTAACTGATGGGCCCGCTGGCGTCGCTTTGCGTACTGGTAACAAACGAACCGCTGGGCCGTATCTTCGAAAAATCGTAACCCACGCCGCCACCGCGGCGCATGGTTTCGGCCGCCTGTTGCAAGGCCACGTAGATGCCGGGTTTGTTGTCCAGCGGCTGCGAAATGGAGTCGCCCACCGGCTGCACGAAACAATTGATCAGGGTGGCCTGCAAATCGGTACCGGCAGCCGAATTGATCCGCCCGCCCGGAATGAAGCCGTCGACCTGCGCTTCATGAAACAAGGCCTGCCAGTGCGCCGGATTCTGTTCGGGTGCGGCCAGCGCACGGCATCAATGTCCGACTCGCCGTTGCGGGCATACTTTTCAAGCAACACGTCGCGACTGACTTCCTGGGCCACCAACCCAACGCAGTTGGGGTCGACGGACTCGGAGGGTACGGGATTGGAGGCCACGGTTATTGTCCCAATTTCTGGTTGGCGGTTGAACAGCTGACAGCCATCGTTATACAACGTCTGCAAGCCCAGGCCGACAAATATGCGCGGGCAAGGCATGGATTTTGATCCGGATCAAAGGGCAATGGCAGTTATCGACAATCGAGCCACGCAAACCCCTGCGCGTATGGCAAACTGAGCCCAGCATTGCACGCGTCAGCCTGAGCGCGCAATCCCGGCCCGAAAACCCGCAAAACCGAATTGAGGTTATGCTAACTTGATGAGAATGGCGCCTTGAATATCTTTCCGCACGCGCTGCGTGGCGCCCTGAGCATTCTGCTGCTCACCTTGAACACATTGGTCATCACGGCAAGCCTGATACCGCCGGCGCTGCTCAAATTACTCGTGCCCGTTGATGCGGCACGCCGCATTGCCGACCAGATGTTGAGTGCGTTGGCCTCCACATGGGTGGCAATCAACAACGCGCTGATTACCGCCGTGCGTCCCGGCGCACGATGGGATGTTCAAGGCGTTGCCGGTTTGCGCCCGCGCGGCTGGTATCTGGTGCTCAGCAACCACCAGAGCTGGGTCGACATCCTGGTGTTGCAGCGCGTATTCCATGGCCATGTGCCCTTTCTGAAATTCTTCCTCAAGCGCGAGCTGATCTGGGTGCCGGTCATTGGCCTGGCCTGGTGGGCGCTTGACTTCCCATTCATGAATCGCGGCAGCAGCCGTGGCTCGCGCAGCCAGGATCTCGAAGCGACGCGGCGCGCCTGCGAAAAATTCAAGCGCATTCCCACTTCGGTGATGAACTTTGTTGAAGGCACCCGTTCCACGCCCGCCAAACGGGCCGAACTGAAGAGCCCGTACCGGCATTTGCTCAAGCCGAAGGTTGGCGGCCTTGGAATCGCGCTGGCCACCATGGGCGAGCAATTCGAAGCCATGCTCGACGTTACCATCGTCTACCCTCAGGGCCCCCCGCGTTTCTGGGATCTGATGTCCGGACGCCTGGAAACCGTCATTGTGCGCGTCCAGGCGCGTGAGATTCCCCCGGAACTGGTAAGCACCGCCGCCGGTGCTGAGCGCGCCCAGCATCGGCGCCTGAGCCGCTGGGTCGAGCAATACTGGCAAGAGAAAGACGAGCTGATCGAAACGCTGCTGCACCCCACCGAGCCCGCGCCCACCGACATCGCCTGAATGCGAGGTCAGCGGATCCCGCACGGCGTCAGGAGCACGACCTACAAGCCATCAGGGGCCGCAAAAACCAGGGTGGCATTGGTGCCGCCAAAGCCGAAACTGTTGGACATGACCGTTTTCAGGGGTTGATCCAGACGCTCGCGCAAAATGGGTAAGTCGGCGGCGGCAGGGTCCACCGTGTCGATGTGCGCCGAAGCCGCGGCAAAGTCGTTTTGCATCATCAGCAAGCTGTAAATGGCTTCCTGAACGCCGGCCGCGCCCAATGAATGGCCCGACAACGATTTGGTGGAGCTGATACTGGGCACCTGCTCGCCGAACACCGTGCGAAGCGCGCCGGTTTCAGCCAGATCACCTACGGGTGTCGAGGTACCGTGGGCATTGATGTAGTCAACCGGCGTACGCACCGTTGTCAGTGCCTGCTGCATGCAGCGGACCGCGCCCTCCCCGGAGGGCGCAACCATGTCATGACCATCCGATGTCGCGCCGTAGCCCACCAGTTCGGCCAGAATCGTGGCACCGCGCGCCTGAGCATGCTCGAGCGCTTCCAGCACCAGCATGCCGCCACCGCCAGCGATGACGAAACCGTCGCGCGCGACATCGAAGGCACGCGAGGCCTGCTCAGGCCGATCATTGAACGCGGTAGACATTGCGCCCATCGCATCGAAAAGCACCGACAACTCCCAGCTCTCTTCTTCGCCACCACCGGCAAAGACCACATCTTGCTGGCCCCAGGCGATGAGTTGGGCTGCGTGGCCAATACAGTGCGCACTGGTGGCGCAGGCCGAACTGATCGAATAATTGACGCCTTTGATGCCGAAACTGGTAGCCAGACAGGCCGAAACCGTACTGCCCATCGCGCGCGTGACCATGAACGGGCCAACCCGCTTGACCCCCTTCTCGCGCAGCGTGTCGGCCGCCCAGACCTGATTGAAGCTGGAGGCTCCGCCGGAACCGGCTACCAGGCCGGTGCGCGGGTTGGACAACTGGTCCGGCTCAAGAGCGGCCTGGTCGATGGCCTGCTGCATCGATAGAAAGGCATAGCCTGCGGCATCACCCATGAAGCGCATCGTGCGGCGATCGATATGTTCGCTCAGCTCAAGATCGGGCCGGCCACTCACCTGGCAACGTAACCCGCGTTCTGCATAGGTGGGGTTGAAACGCACGCCCGAACGGCCCTCGCGCAGGCTTTCGGTCACCTGCTCGAGATTGTTGCCGAGGCTGGACACAATGCCTTGCCCTGTGATGACAACTCGACGCATCAGAATTTCTCCGTTGAAGTGAACAAGCCCACCTTCAGATCAGTGACCGAATAGATCTGGCGCCCGTCGACCAGGACCAGACCATCAGCAAGTCCCATCACGAGTTTGCGTTCGATGACGCGCTTGATATCCAGCCGATAGCTCACA
>CAXBNM010000342.1:0-4716 GCA_963976885.1 uncultured Burkholderiaceae bacterium | reverse complement strand
AAAACCCTGCTCCAGAACACAATTCGATCAGCCAGCGCCCCAGCACAGGCCAAGGCCTTGACAGCCGGCAAGGCATGGGAAGTTGGGTTACAGCGGGGAATGCGGCAGCGTAAACATGCCAGCAGCGCGGCGCGGCCGACGTTTGCGGCGCGGTTTGATCGGCCGGCCGGCCGAGGTTATCGGCGCGGGCAGAAACGGCAGGGCTTGAACAGTAAAAGAATGGGGTGACTGATGGGGCTCGAACCCACGACCACCGGAATCACAATCCGGGGCTCTACCAACTGAGCTACAGTCACCGCTGATTCAGAACTGGCCTGCCCGACAGGATTCGAACCTGTGACCGCCAGCTTAGAAGGCTGATGCTCTATCCATCTGAGCTACGGGCAGTTTTCACGAAAGGTTCATGAATCGCCGAAGGGCCAAATGATACTTCATTCCGAGCAGGTTTCGCTGCTCAGATTGCAAAGAAGATGAATCATCTTTGCTTTTGGTCGGGGCGAGAGGATTCGAACCTCCGGCATCTTGCTCCCAAAGCAAGCACTCTACCAGGCTGAGCTACACCCCGAACAGGCTGAATTGTAGCCGAAACCGGAGCCTTTCAGGAGCCGGTCCGGCAAGTCTCGTTGTTAAGCCTGCACTGCAGCGGCCAACTCGCGCGCCCACTGCTCGGCGTTGCTCTTGCTGGATGCTTCAACCATCACGCGCAACAAGGGTTCGGTACCGGAGGGACGAATCAAAATACGCCCTTCCTCGCCCAAGGCCTGCTCTGCGGCAGAGATCGCTTCATTCAGCCGGGCATTGCTCTTCCAGTCGAAACCCGGTTCGATCCGGACGTTGATCAACTCCTGCGGGAACAACTGCAGATCGGCACAGAGCTCGGCCAGTGACTTGCCCTGCGATTGCATCGCCGACAAGACCTGCAGTGCGCTGACGGTGCCATCGCCCGTGGTGTGGCAGTCGAGGCACAGCAAATGGCCGGAGCTTTCACCGCCGTACAGCCAGCCACGTTCACGCAGCATTTCCAGCACATAACGATCACCGACCTTGGCCCGCGCAAACTGCACGCCACGCCGGGCCATGGATTGCTCGAGCGCCAGATTGCTCATCAGCGTGCCGACCACGCCCTCGACGGGCCCGTGACGCAGCCGTTCGGCCGCAATGGCAAACAGCAATTCATCCCCGTTGAAGGTCCGCCCGGTGGCGTCAACGACGATCAGGCGATCGGCGTCACCGTCCAGGGCGATCCCCAGGTGCGCATCATGCTCGCGCACCGACTGGCGCAGAAACTCCGGGCTGACCGCGCCCACGCCGTCATTGATGTTGACGCCGTTGGGTTCGCAGCCGATCTTGATGACATCGGCGCCCAGCTCATGAAAAACATTGGGCGCGGTGTGATAGGCGGCGCCGTTGGCACAATCGACAACCAGACGCAGGCCGCGCAGATCGAGTCGGTTCGGAAAACTGCTCTTGCAGAATTCAATGTAGCGACCCTGCGCATCTTCGATACGGCGCGCACGGCCCAGCTCGCGACTGGCCACACAAGTGACGGGCGAATCAAGCTTGGCCTCGATGGCCAACTCGACGGAATCGGGCAGTTTGTTGCCGTCCCCGGAGAAGAACTTGATGCCGTTGTCTTCGAAGGGATTGTGCGAGGCACTGATCACCACCCCCGCTGACAATCGCAGCGCGCGCGTCAGGTAAGCAACACCCGGGGTTGGCAGTGGTCCGGATAACAAGACATCAACGCCGGCGGCGGCAAACCCGGCCTCAAGCGCTGCCTCCAGCATGTAGCCCGAAACGCGCGTGTCTTTGCCGATCAGCACGGTGGGCCGGCCACCGACCTGGGGTGCGTTGCTGGTCAGCACCTGACCGGCTGCATAGCCGAGTCGTAAAACCCGCTCGGGGGTGATTGGCTCCTGCCCTACCCGACCGCGAATGCCGTCGGTTCCGAAATATTGTCGGCCCATCTTGTCCGTCCTGTTCTGACTTGGGTAATGACTATTTTGAATGAATCGCCGTAAACACGGTCAGCGCATCACGCGTGGCAGCAACATCGTGCACTCGCACGATTCTCGCGCCATTGGCGACTGCGGCCAGCGCGCCGCCCAGACTTGCGCCCAGACGCTCCTGCACCGGCCGCCCGGTCAGTTCACCCAGCATTGACTTGCGCGACAAACCAATCAGTACCGGGCAGCCGCAACGGGCGCCCAGCAAACGAATTTGTTCGAGCAAGGCAAGATTGTGCGCCAGATTTTTACCAAATCCGATGCCCGGATCCACCATCAGGCGCTCGTTCGTCACACCTTGTGAACGCAACACCGCAAGCCGACCATAAAGAAAATCGCTGACTTCCGTCACTACCGACCGATAAACGGGCGCCACTTGCATTGTCGCCGGGCTACCTTGCATATGCATTACACACACACCAACCTGGCTGGCGGCCACCACCTCGACCGCCCCTGGTGCCTGCAAGGCGTTGACATCATTGATGAGGTCGACCGGGCCGCGCAAGACCTCGCGCATGGTCTCGGTATGGCGCGTATCGACGGACAGTGCAGCGCCGACATCGGTCAGCGCTGCCAGCACCGGCTGCAAGCGCTCGAGCTCCAGATCGGGAGGCACCGCCGTGGCGCCGGGTCGGGTTGATTCGGCGCCCAGATCGATGATGTCGGCACCCGCCTCAACCAGCTCGTGCGCGCAATCGATCGCCTGCTGAACGCTCAGCTTACGCCCGCCATCGGAAAACGAATCGGGGGTCAGATTGACGATCCCCATGATGAGCGGCCGCTCAGCGCCGAATTGAAAACGGCCCAACCGAAGAAGGTCGGGCCGGGTTGCCGGGACGTCGGAATCGAACATGATGAAGTTGTGGGGGCTGGAAGTGGCAACGCCACCCGAAGGTGGCGCTGGACCGTTTACTGCAAGGATTACTGCGCGGCGGGTTCGGCCGCATCGGCCGGTGGCTTGCGATCGCCCTCTTCCGGTGTTGGCAGTGCCGCGGACGGCGGCGTGCCGCCATCATTGGATGCCCGCGTGGGGGTTGAACTCTTGGGCGGGCTGGGCTGCTTGCCCTCCATGATTTCCTGCACCTGTGACGCGTCGATGGTTTCCCATTCGAGCAAAGCCTTGGCCATCACTTCAACCTTCTCGCGATTGTCTTCGAGGATCTTGCGGGCAAGCGCATATTGATCATCGACGATCCGGCGGATTTCGGCGTCAACAACCTGCATCGTTGAATCGGAAAGACTCGTGGTGCGGGTCACCGAACGGCCCAGAAATACCTCGCCCTCGTTCTCGGCGTAGATCATCGGGCTCAATTTGTCGGACATGCCGTAGCGGGTCACCATTTCGCGGGCGATGTTGGTCGCCTGCTCATAGTCGGACAGCGCGCCGGTGGATTTCTGATCAAGGAAGACTTCCTCGGCGACCCGGCCACCGAAGGCTACCGCCACCTGCGCCAGCAACTGCTTGGCGGTAAAGCCGTAGCGGTCTTTTTCCGGCAGGAAGAAGGTGACACCAAGCGCACGGCCACGCGGGATGATCGTGACCTTGTGAATCGGATCGGCGTCCTTCATGACCTTGCCGACCACTGCGTGACCGGACTCGTGATACGCGGTGACGATCCGGTCTTCTTCGGTCATGACCATGCTGCGGCGCTCGGCGCCCATCATGATCTTGTCTTTGGCCTGCTCGAAGTCGGACATTTCAACCAGACGCGCACTGCGGCGAGCGGCGAACAACGAGGCCTCATTGACCAGGTTGGCCAGGTCGGCACCGGAGAAGCCCGGGCACCCACGCGCGATGATTTCAGGCCGCACGTCGGCAGCAATAGGCACCTTGCGCATGTGCACGTTGAGGATTTGCTCGCGACCGCGGATATCCGGCAGCGGCACGACAACCTGGCGGTCGAAACGACCCGGACGCATCAGGGCCGGATCAAGCACGTCGGGACGGTTGGTAGCAGCCACCACGATGATGCCCTGGCCGGTTTCAAAGCCGTCCATTTCCACCAGCAACTGGTTCAGCGTCTGCTCACGCTCGTCGTTACCGCCGCCCAGACCAGCACCACGCTGGCGACCGACCGCATCGATCTCGTCAATGAAGACGATACATGGCGCATGCTTTTTCGCGTTTTCGAACATGTCGCGAACACGGGCCGCACCGACACCGACAAACATTTCCACGAAGTCGGAACCCGAAATCGAGAAGAACGGCACCTTGGCCTCGCCGGCAATGGCTTTGGCGAGCAGCGTTTTACCGGTACCCGGCGAACCGACCATCAGCACGCCGCGCGGGATACGCCCGCCCAGCTTCTGGAATTTGGAGGGGTCACGCAGGAAGTCGACCAGCTCCTGGACTTCTTCCTTGGCTTCATCACAGCCGGCGACGTCGGCAAACGTGATCGAGTTGTTGGTTTCGTCGAGCATGCGCGCGCGCGACTTGCCGAACGAGAATGCCCCGCCCCGGCCACCGCCCTGCATCTGGCGCATGAAGAACACCCAGACGCCGATCAGCAACAGCATCGGGAACCAGGACACGAAGATGCTGAACAGCAGCGACTGCTCCTCTTCGGGCTTGGCCTCGACCGTGACGCCGTACTTCATCAGGTCGCCAACCATCCAGACGTCATTGGGGGCAAACGAGGTAATCGACTGGTTGTCGCGGGTGCGACCACGCAACGTACGGCCATCGATGGTGACCGTTTCGATCTGCCCG
>CAXBNM010000341.1:0-4747 GCA_963976885.1 uncultured Burkholderiaceae bacterium | reverse complement strand
TGCAAGAGTGCCCCGATGCCCAGCAGTTGCACGGTCTGTTGCCGGCCTGGCCAGGCGGCGCGGGCGGCTACCGCCAAGGCTGCCAGTAACACCGTAGCCAGCGCAAACCGGACGGCCAGAAACAGATTGGGGTCGGCGACCGGAGCAATCGCACGGGCCACGATGAAACCCGTGGACCAGATGAATACAAAGACCAGTGGTGCCAGGGCGACGCGCCAGGCGCCGCTGTCTGGTTCCGAAGTCATGCTCAGTTGTTGGCGGCGTCGAGAATCAGGGCCAGCATGTCATTGACCGCATCGGGCTTGATCCAGCGAATCACTGCAACCAGTTCCTGATCGGGAAAATGCGCGACGATCGAAGAGCCGGCACCGACGCCAAACCAGGCATTGGCCGGCACGCTCGGGAACATGGTCTGGTTGGTGTTGAGCCAGACCAGCAAGCCGTAGAACGGTGCGATGGCGCTGGGTTTGCGCATCTCGTTGATCCACGCGGTCGACAACACCTGCTGGCCGTTGAAGCTGCCACCGGTGTTGAGCATGCGACCGATCAAGGCCTGGTCGGCTGCACTGATGCGCATGCCGCCGCCCCAGTGGCTACCGCCGGGCACACTTTGAAAGCGCCGCTCGCCCACGGTGACCCAGCTGTTTTCATAGCCATGCCAATGCCAGGTGTCGCTCAGGCCGAGCGGCTTGGCAATCGCCTCGTCAAACACCTCGGGCAGTGGCCCACCAAACAGATTCGCCAGTGCGAACGACAACTGATTGATGCGGACATCGTTGTATTCGTAGTAAGTGCCAGGCGTCTCGGCCGGTCGCTTCGTGCCTTTGGCCGGTATCGATGACGGGTCGGCAGGCGCCGGTTCGAACGACAGGCGACGGTAGTGATCGACCTGATCGGAAATCTCGAAGATCTCGCCGCGCCACTCACTGGTTTGCTGCAACAAATGGCGCCAGGTGATGGCGCTGTTGTGGGGGTCGTCGAAACCGATGCCGGGCAGTTGGGAGGCCACGGTTGCATCGAGGTCGGGGAGCAGGCCGCGGTCGCTGGCAACGCCGGCCAGCAGCGCCAGATATTCCTTGGCGATGCTGAAAGTCAGGTCGGAGCGCTCGGGCGTGCCCCAGCGCGCCAATTCTTCGTCACGGTGAAACACCAGACCGCTGGCCGGGCCGCGATCGAACACCGGGCCGAGCAAACGATTCCACGGCGGCGGATCGTTCAGGTGAATGCCCCAGTGTGACGAGTCCTTTTCCGGGTCGCGAGACCATTCGCTTTCATGGCGGGCGGCATAGTCGGCAACGCGCTGCCATTTTTCATTGAGGGTCGGTGCTGTCATTTGTCTCGTGGCAAAGTCATTGAGCACGCAAGTCTACCGGGGCTCGGCCAGCAAGCCGGAACGTGGGCGTGGCCCCGGGCTCTGGGTTAGGATTGCACACCGCGTTGCACGCCGCGCGCTTCACAACTTCTGGCACCGATGTCCCCGACTCAATCCTCCGATCCGGCTAGCCGTGTCTTCATTTATCCCAGTCTTGCCTGGCTTGGCGGAGCGGTGGTTGTTGCGCTTGCGTGCGCCTGGATGCGCTTCGAGTTGATCGAACCGCTGGCCCGTGCCGCCGCCTGCGCGGCCGCCCCTGACACAGTGTTGTGTCAGTTGCGCGCCGGAGTGATCGGGTTGTTTCAGGGGGAACGGATGGGCTGGGCCGCGTTGGGCGTAGCGGTGCTTGCCGCGCTGCTGGGCTGGCGCTGGCTGGCCGGTGTTGCCTTGCTGGGTGGCGCTGCGGCGTTGATGCTTTATTCGGTTGAACCCGGCGCCGTGGCCGCGTTGCTGGCCACGTTATTGCTGCTGCGCCGGGGCAGCAACGCATAAAGCCCGATGGCGGCGGCCATGGCTGCCAGCATCATTGCGTCAGGGTTTGACGGCAACTCCGGCCACAACATGAATGGCAGACCCAGCACAATGACCAGCCCCAGCCAGCGCTCCTGCAAGGCCGTGGCGGGCAGGCGCAAGCCGGTCGCTGCCAGAGCCAGCACTATGCCGAATGGCAACACATACAAGGCGATGGCAAAACCTCGATAGCGAGCATCAAACGCATGCAGCATGATGAAAGCGGCCACCATGAAAAGCAGTGCCAGACGCAGATACGCAGCCACTCGGGCCAGTCGCTCAGGTCCGCTTTGTGCATGCTGATCGGTCGCCCGATGTGACCAGGCTGCGGCTGCCGACGGTATCGTGATGCGGTATGCGATCAGGGCGGGCAACAGCGCCGCCAACGCCAGACTGACCAGCCCGAAGGCGCTGCTGGCCACCCATTCCGACGCATACCGATTCCAGTCGTGCAGGTAATTCCACTGTGCAGGCAGCAAGGCACCGGCGCAGGCGCCGACGATGGCGGCCAAAGTGGGCAGAATCCAGCCCGCGACCGGGGCGGCTGGGCGGATCAATCGTTTTAAGCCTAAAGAGGTTGTAACGAAAGCAATCAAACCCAGCACTGCTCCAATCAGGGCATTGCGCAGCGCGGTCGGATTTTCTGCCATGGCTCCGCGCCACGGAAATTTACGTTCTCCGGCCGAATCGAGCATCCCCCAGTGGCCGCCCATCGCGCCTTCGAGCAGTCGTTTCCATGGTTGGTCAAAACCTTCGATCAGGTTGTAGTCGATATTTTTCTGCTTGGCCGTGGCTGTCCAGGCGCGGATGAATTCGGCCTGCGCGAGGTTGCCGGGCCGGGCCGGGCCGCGCTGGCGGCCCGCGCTGGGCCAGCCGGTTTCGCCGATCATCATCGGTTTGCCGGCAAATCGGGCCTGGACCTGCTCGAAAATATCAGCCACGTGGGTGACCGCCGCGTCGATGCCAACCGGGTGGTCTTCCCAGTACGGCAGGATATGAACCGTCATGTAATCGACATGACTGGCCAGTGATTCGTTCTTGACCCAAAACTCCCACACATCGGCGTAAGTGACTGGAATCGTTACGGCCGCCCGGACGGTGTCGAGATAGTTGGCCATCCCCTGCGCGGTCTGTTCCCGGCGCAGCAAGACTTCGTTGCCGACGATGACACCGCGAATCGATGCGGGCCAGGCTTGTGCCTGACGGATGCCTTCTTCGATTTCGAGGCGATTGTCGACGTCGTTGCGTCCGATCCAGATGCCAAGCAACACCTTCATACCCAATTCGTGGGCGATGCGCGGCACGGCCTGCAAACCGCGCTGCGAGGAGTAGGTGCGCACGCAGTCAGTAACCGCTGACAACTTGATCAAGTCGTCCCGAATGCGAGATTCGTCGACAAAGTGATCGGGGTCGAATGGTGTTTGTCCCGGTTCGCGATAAGGCGCATAGGACACGCAGGCGATGTTTTCCGTGCCCGGTTCCGTCAGCGCGACTGCCTGCGTCTGATGGTGGGAATGGGTCAACCATGCGGCAAGCAACACGGCGAAAATGGCAAGACAGGTCAGGGCTTTGGAAATCACAGGCTTTTGGTCGAAACAATGGAAACGATCGCTTACACATCGGATCGTTGAGGAAATGGGCGCTGCTCTACACTGCGTCCAGTCTTCTGAGGCAGCGCCTTCCGAGCGCGCCCCGAAGATCGGAAGGTTACCTGCTTTACCGCTTCATGGCAGGTCGCGCACGGTAATTTCAAAAGACGAGCTTGCAACGATCAGGCCGCAGCACTTAGTCCGCACTGATGCGACGGACGCAGGGATGAGACACCAAATTCAAAGCCCCGTGGCCAGGGGTCAGGCACAGTTTGTGCAGATGTAATGAGCCGCCAAAGTCTTGGTAAACGCAAAGCATGCCGCGCCGAAATCAATGCCGGTCTTGCCGCGAGAGCCAGAAAGGTAAACCACCCAGGAACAACCAGCGCTATGAAAAGCAACATGTATGCAGGTATCACGACGTCCGATCTGGCAATCAGCCAGGGACAGGCGAACGGGCGTCCATGGTCCGGTCAGCGTGCATCCAACTCCCGTCTCTGGCTGAGCCGCTCGGGCCGGGCCGTGTTCGGTCTCATCGTTGCCGTGTTGATTGCCTTGCTGGTTTCGGCCGGCAACATGGGCTTGTGGCAGGCGAGTAACCCGACCACCGCCGCGCCCGATGCCGAAGGCCCGATTGCCGGTCTGGCCTACAACGCCTTTGGCCGCTGGGACAGCCCGCTCACGCAAAGCTACCCGAGCGATGACTCCCTGCACCGGGACATGGCAATGCTGGCGGGTCATACCTCTCGCTTGCGCACCTATAGTGCGTCCGAGATGCCCAATCTGCCCGGTATTGCAGCAACCTATGGCCTGAAAATCACGCAAGGCGTCTGGATTGACCTGCGTGAGGACAACAACCAGAAAGAAATTGCAGCAGCCATCAAGGCGGCCAAAGAGCATCGCAACATCGAACGCATCATGGTCGGTAACGAGACCATCCTGAGCGGCTACATTTCGGTCGAGCGCATGATCGGCGTCGACTTCATCGCCGTTCACTTGCTGCCCTACTGGGAAGGTGTGCCCGAAACCATGGCGGTCGAATACGCGATGACGCGTTTCGAGCAGGTCAAGCAGCGCTTTCCTGGCAAGCACGTCGTGATCGGCGAGATCGGCTGGCCGAGTCAGGGTGACCGCTTTGATACCGCTACCCCCGGCCGCGAGCGTCAGGCCATCTTCCTGCGTGACTTCCTGTCGCGCAGTAAAAACCAGAACTGGGATTACTTCCTGATGGAAGGCATCGACCAGCCCTGGAAGCGTGCCACCGAGGGCCGGGTCG
>CAXBNM010000340.1:0-4801 GCA_963976885.1 uncultured Burkholderiaceae bacterium | reverse complement strand
CCGGACAGCAATGTCTACATGCGGTTGGCGCCGAGCTTATCTCGCAGCAACGTTTAGGGGGCTCTGCCAACCGGCTGACCGGCCAGTTTGAATCCGCGCTGGAACTCGCCGCGCTGCGTCGGCTGTTGCAAACCCGTCTTCGTCAGCTGGCCGCGCCGGGTCATCTCATGCAGTCGCAAACCGGACCCTGGTCGGTTTACTCCTATTGGCAAGACGACGCTTTGTGCATGGTGCAAATTCGCGCCAATGGGCTGCGCAGCCGTGGCCTGGTCAGTGCAACGCATTACTCCGCCTCGACTGGGAGCGCGGGGGCCGCACGTGCCGGTTCACGGGCACCGGCCTGGTGGCCGGCCTTACCTGATCAACGTGTCTATGAATGGATCGATGGTGCCACCCGGGTCACCACTGTTGTCGTGACGATGCGTGAACCCGCGCCACGGGCAGCGCAGCGGTTGACCCAGGCCGCCGCTCGAGCCGGTCTTGGTACTACTGGTCGCTATGTCGCAAGGCACGCTGGCCCGGTACAAGGCTCGGCGTTGGTGTTCGAAGGCGCAGACGAGCGTGCAACGGTCACATTGTTTCCGGTGTCCGGCGGTACCGGGGTTGTCGCGCATATTCAAAGGAGTGCATCGCAATGAAAGCGCAGCAGCAAGGGCAGGCAATGATCGAATACTCGATTGTCTGTGCCTTCGTCGTGCTGGCCCTTACCAAGGGCCAGCCAGATCTGATTGACACATTGATCATCGCCATCAAAACCCGGTTGGGCGGGTTTGGTGTGCTGTTGGGGGCACCATGAATATCCTCCACTGGTTACGCCGCTGGCGAATGTTCGTATTGGTCGCTGCCGCGCTGGGCTTTGGTGCGCTGGGAGTGGCCGGCACGCATGGCTTCATCTCCGAGCAGATCAACGCGGAAAAGCAACGCCTGGCGCGCGAACACAAACCCACCCAGGTGGTTGTTGCCGCGCGTGATCTGGCCGCCGGCACCGTCTTGCACAACGACATGCTCGCCAGCCGAGAGGTGCCAGCGCGCTACGCACCGGCTTCGGCCGTCCATGCGGGCGACCATGAGGCCTTGTATGGCCAGGTGCTACTGGTGTCCATGAAAGCCGGAGAACCGGTGTTGGCGACCGCTATCGACTATCCGGCGGACGGGTTCTCAACTCGAGTACGCCACGGCATTCGAGCGTTGACCATCGAAGTCGATGAAGTCAATTCGGTGTCCGGCATGTTGCGCCCCGGAGACCGTATCGATCTGCTTTTCTCCACGCGTTCGCCATTGCCCGGCCAGAACGGCACTGATATCTCGCGGCCGCTGATGCAGGACTTGCCGGTATTGGCAACCGGTGCCCAAACCCACGATACCACCAGGCTTGAGCGACCCATGAACAGCTTTACCACCATTACCGTTGAAGTCAGCCCCGAGCAGGCTCAGAAACTGGTGCTCGCCCAGCGCAGCGGTCGGTTGACGGCGCTGTTGCGCAATCCGGGCGACCGTCGCTCGATACCGACCGAGCCGATGGACTTGTACAGTTTGCTCGGTATCGATCGTCCCAAGGCCCGGGTCAGCGGCAATTCGGTTGAGATGATTGTGGGCGGGCAAGGGCGTCTGTTGCCAACCCACGGAGCGCAGCGATGAACCGCCGCGCAGCGATGCCGCAATTTCGTTGCAGGGCCGATGCGCCGCTTGCACGGGCGGCGCTGATCTGGCCTCTGATGCTGTTGACGTTGTTGGTCTGGGCCGGCGGTTGGGCGGGGCTTGCGCATGCCGCGCCGGCGCAGACTGACGCACCGCAGGTTCTGACTCTTGTGGTGGGTCATGCGGTCGTGCTCAAGCCGGGTCCCATTCGGCGCATTGCGGTGGGTAACGGCAAGGTGATGCAGGCTACCTCGCTTGACAAGAATCAGGTGCTGATCTTGCCTGAGGCGGTGGGCCAGAGCAGTCTGCATTTGTGGCTGACGCGAGGCCCGGCAATCCGCTACCTGGTCAACATTGTGGCCAGTGATGTCGGTCAAAGTCTGGCGCAGATACAGGCGATGCTTGGTAACGCCGACAACCTGATTGCACGTCTGGCCGGTGATACGGTCATTATCGAAGGGCATTCGCTCAGCGCCATTCAAAAGGCGCGCATCGACGCCGTGATGGAGCGTCACCCGCAAGTGTTGAATCTGGCTTCCGGGTCCACGACCGAACGCATGATCGCCATGGACGTGCGCATGATCGAAATGAAAAAGAGCGCGCTGAAGAACTTGGGGGTCAAGTGGTCGGGAAGCGCCAATGGCCCCAGTTACGGCCTGGTAGGTGACTTTCATCGCAGCGCCGCCCTGGTCGCCCCTGAAGTTGCCGGTGCGGCCGGATTGCTCGCTCGGGGCCGAGTGGCACCGTTTGCCAGCAGCCTGAGTCTGGCCAGTTCGGTAACTTCGATGCTCAACTTTCTTGTCACCCGTGGCGACGCGGTCATTCTCGCTGAGCCTCGCCTCAGCTGCCGCAGTGGCGGCACCGCACGTTTCATTGCCGGTGGCGAATTGCCGATTCCGCAATCATCGGGGCTGGGCGCGGTGTCTGTTTCTTTCAAGGAGTATGGCGTCAAGTTCGACTTCTCGCCAACCGCCGGGCAAGACGGGATGATCTCGGCGCGCATTGCCACCGAAATTTCAGCCATCGATTTTGAAGTGATGGTCAACGATGTGCCGGGTCTGGTGAAGCGCCGGGCCGAGACCGAAGTCAATCTGCGCGAAAACCAGACGCTCGTCATCGCCGGCTTGCTGTCCGAGAACGCCGCCCGAAAAATCGACAAGGTTGCCGGGCTGGGGGATATCCCGGTGCTTGGCGAATTGTTCCGCTCGCGCGATTTCCGTTCTCAGAAAACCGACCTTGTTGTCTTTGTCACGCCGCGCTTTGTTGAAACCCCTCATGCGCCGCTCGGTAGCTTTGGCGACGAGCAACCGGATCGGGCGCGCTCAATGATGCGCCGCCTGAGCATTCTTGACTGAGGCCTGCCTGCCATGATCAACATCATGATTGAATCACCCGATGCGCAGCGCACCGTTGTTCCGGTCACCGATTTTCCGTGCGTGGTGGGGCGTCGCCGCAACTGCCAGGTTGTGCTGGCCAGCTGGCGGGTGGCGGCTCGACATGCGGAAATTCGCCGCAGCGGCACGCTCCTCACCGTGGTTGACGCGGGGACGCTGGGCGGCACATGGGTCAATGGTGAACGGGTGGCCGAGTTTGGCCCACTGACTCAGGAAGACGAAATTCTGATCGCTGGCTTCAGCCTCCGACTCACCGGTCTGGCCACCGATGCGACGCCGGATGAAATCAGTGACGCTGCCGACGACGGGCTTGCGACTGACGGCGACGCGCCGGCCGTGGCTGCGTTATATGGGCGTGGTGACACCGGACGCAGTGGTGGCGCAAACCCTGCTGGCAACGATCAGAGTCTGGAGTTGCGCCGTCGCCTGCATCGCCAGTTGCTCTCTCGTATGGATTTGCGTCGCCAGGAAATACGTCATCTCGACGCGGTGCAGTTGCGTGAGCAGGTTGGCTCGCATCTGCAGGTGCTGATTGACGCGCAGGAAGATTTGCGGGACCTGAGTGGCATCGATCAGCTGCGTCAGGCGGTCATCGACGAGGCGGTGGGGCTTGGCCCACTGGAGCCCTTACTGGCGCGCGAAGATGTCACCGAAATCATGGTGAATGGTTGCGACCCGGTCTATATCGAAACTGGCGGCAAGTTGGTGGCGACCGATTTGCGGTTCAGCAGTGCGCAGGCCATTGAAGCGGTTATCGAACGTATCGTCAGTCCGCTGGGCCGGCGCATCGATGAATCGTCGCCAATGGTCGATGCGCGGCTGCCCGATGGCTCCCGGGTTAACGCGGTCGTGCCGCCGTTGGCGGTCAAAGGTCCGGCCATCACGATTCGTCGCTTCAGCGCGCGCCGCTTTACGGCCCAGGATCTCGTCACCGGCGCGTCGGCATCTGCACCCATGATGGCATTCCTGGCGTGGTGTGTAAAAAACCGGGCCAATGTGGTGGTTTCCGGTGGTACTGGCTCAGGCAAGACGACGCTGCTCAATGTTCTGTCCAGTCACATCGGGCTTGATGAGCGCATTGTCACCATCGAAGACGCTGCTGAGCTCCGTCTCGATCATCCCCACCTGGTCAGTCTTGAGGCCCGGCCGCCCAATAGTGAAGACCGCGGCGCCGTATCCATCCGTGATCTCGTGCGCAATGCGCTGCGCATGCGGCCTGACCGGATCGTGGTCGGGGAGTGTCGTGGCGGCGAAGCGCTGGATATGTTGCAAGCGATGAACACTGGCCACGACGGCTCACTTACGACCGTGCACGCCAACTCGGCGCGCGATGCGCTGGCCCGACTGGAGGTGATGGTCTTGATGTCGGGGGTTGACATGCCAGTCGGTGCCATTCGCGAACAAGTCTGTTCGGCGGTTGATGTCATCGTGCAGCAGCAACGCGGGCGCGACGGGCGGCGGCGTATCGTCGAAGTGGTTGAGGTCGGCGGCATGGACGGACCAACCATTCAGAGTCAGCCCTTGTTTCGCTACGAGCGCCAGCGCGATCAGTTTGTGGCGACCGGCCATATCCCATCGTTTCTCGATCAGGAAGATCCGGAAACCGCGGCACAAGTGCGGGCCTTGCTCGCCCCTCAGGCATGAGCAACGTCATTGGTTGGCCGTTGCTGGCGGCAATCTTCGTCGGTACGGCGCTGGCGTTCATCGCCGGTGCGATCGTGCTGCGCTTGATGCTGGGGCGGTTTCGCGATCGGTTCGGTGAAACGGTC
>CAXBNM010000339.1:0-4823 GCA_963976885.1 uncultured Burkholderiaceae bacterium | reverse complement strand
CGCGGCGCGCGCCCACCGGGCCAGTCTGCAAGCCTCGCTGACGGCGGCCGATGCCGCGGTGGACAGTGCGCGGGCGCAATTGCTCGATGTTGACAACGGGTCGGCCAACGGTGGCTTCATTACCTTGCGCGCGCCCGACAGTGGCCGGGTGCTCGCGATCCACGAGGAAAGCGAACGAGTGGTCACGGCCGGCACGCCGTTGCTGGAAATCGGCGCCACGCAAGCGCTTGAAGTGGTTGTCGATGTATTGACCCAGGATGCGGTGCAAATCAAGGCGGGCAACCCCATGCTGATAACCGGCTGGGGCGGCGCAGGTGTTCTGCAAGCCACCGTGCGTCAGATTGAAGCGGCGGCGTTTACCAAGGTGTCGGCGCTTGGCGTTGAAGAGCAGCGCGTCAACGTGATTGCCGATCTGGCGCAGACCCCGGCCACGCTTGGGGCCGGTTATCGCATCGAAGCGGCAATCGTTACCTGGCAGGGCAAGGATGTCCTGACCGTGCCGCTCAGCGCCGTCTTTCGCCGCGATCAGCGCTGGCATGCTTTTGTCGTCGATGGCGATACCGCCCGGTTGCGGCCCGTGCAGCTGGGTCGCCAGAGCGCAACCCATGCGCAGGTGCAGGATGGGCTTGCGTCTGGCGAGCGGGTAATCGTTTACCCGTCCGATCTCGTTGCCGATGGCGTCGGCGTGCAATGGCACGACTGACTCCGCGCCGGCATGGTGCCCGCTGGTTAACCCGAACGGGGACTGGACCTGATGCGGGCTTGCGGCATACTTGTGAAACATTCTCTTGCACCAGACCCAATCGGACAAAGCCATGGATGAACTCACTTCTTCAACTGCTCAATCACGCACTGTCGGTGCCGGCCATGCGGTCGACTGGTGGAAACAAGCCTGGGCCTTATTCATGCGCGCCCCCGGCATGTGGGTGGTTTACGCCATCATCTTCATCATCGCTGCGCTGCTGATTGGCTCCATCCCCCTGCTTGGCCAGGTTGCGCTGCCGTTGTTGATACCGGTCGTGTTCGGTGGCTGGCTGCTGGCGGCGCGCAAGCTTGAGAGCGGCGAGAAGCCGGCGGTCGGCGATCTGTTCAGCGGTTTTGACCAACATTTGACGCCCTTGCTCGTGGTGGGTGCCATCAACATGGGCGCGTCCATCGTGGTGGCCATCGTCGCTGCGGTGGTCGGCACCGGTGCGATGTTCGGTGGCATGGCCAGCGGCATGGCCGAAAGCGGCGCGGGCATGATGGCCGCGGCCGGCGTTGGCATGATCGCCATGCTGCTCATGTTTGTCATGTTCGTCCTGATCGGCATGGCGATGTGGTTTGCCCCGGCGCTGGTGGTGTTTCAGCAGCGCCCGCCGGTTGAGGCGGTCAAGGCAAGCTTTGCAGCAGCCATGAAAAACATTCCGGCGCTGGCCTTGTTTTCAGTAATCAACCTGCTCGCCGCGGCGTTGGCCATGCTGACCTTCGGGCTCGGCTGGCTGGTGTTGCTGCCGATACTGGCGCTGACGATGTGGGTGTCGTATCAGGACATCTTCGCCGCCCCCTGAGCATCACGCGTTTCAGAGCGGCGCCTGCAACACCAGTTGCCCGACGTTCTGCCGTTTGTAGTTCTTTGCGGAAACGCCCGGCCCTTCAAAGTCGATGGTCCGGCGCGACAACGCATAACTGAGTTGCCAGCGCGAGCCGAGCGCCAGGGTGACACCTATGAAGGCTTCGCCCTGCAACGGCTTGCTGCTGACCCGGCTCCGGTATCCGTAGGTGTCACCGTCAAGCAAGGCGTCGTAGGCTACGGCGCGTGCCGACAGACCGGCAATCAGACCCCAGCGACGCACCTTGCGCACGACCGAACTGGCCAGTCTGGCCGAGCGCGGCACGGTCATGGCGCGGGCGCTCGGACCGGCCGACACGGCCAGCGATACGCCGGCCTGCGTCAACACATTGCCGACTGACATGTCGTAACCGTAGTGAAGCACCATCGGCGCTCGTTGGTCGGTGGCGGTAGATGACGACTGACGCAGGCAACTCAGGTGCAGATTCAGGCCGAGTCTTGGCCGCACCTGATAATTCCAGATCGTCACCTCTCTGACGCCTAGCATGTGGTGAATGCCGTTCTGGATCGATTCACCAATGCGGCCGGACCGGTCACGCCAAGCTCGATCTTTGCGGTGGCTTGCGCGCTGGTGCCGTCAACAACCGGACTAAGTACGCTTTGCCCTGCCTGCAGATACAGCAGCGCGCCCATCGGCCGGTCATCGGGGTTCGGTACGGTGTTGGTGCGCGTGTTCTGCGAGTAGATATCCTGACCCAGTGAAACAAAGCGCTGGCGGCTCGGTTGTCGCAGTGATCGCAGTGGTTGCAGGCAAGTCACCGGGTTCAGTCCGGCGAGCGGATTCGGCGGGCTGTGCCAGTCGATGCGCCCGCCGCTTGAATACCATCGGTCGTCGGGACGGTTGCCGGTGAATTCATCGTTATCAAGGTGAATTGACAAGCGCGACAGGTCGGGCCAGTCGGCCGCCTGCAGCGGAACGACTGGACCAACGGTAAGACACAGAGCTGTTAAAGCCGGAATAAGAGGGCGCATGCCGGCATTTTCGCAGCTTTACCCGAACCGGTCACATTGATGAGCGGTCGAGGACGATGGCCGGGCGGCGCAAGGCGCGGCGCGGTTGCAGATTGCCGACACTGACTCATGCCACTGGCCGATCAGGGTTGGTCGTCTGTCCGTTCGTCCAACGGTACCCGGCCGCTGACCCGACAATAGGGGCATGCGATTCGTTCCGTCATTTTTCCGGTTCACTCTTGGCTTCACGCCAGAGCTGACCATGCGTGCCCGTCTGGGCGCCGACCGGGCCGGTAAAGCCATGCCTTGTGTGTCGAGCCTGGGTTGCCTGATCGCATGGGTCCTGACCAGTGTTGTGATGATGGGCCTGGCGATGGGTCTGTTCTGGTCGGGCGCGCGCGCCCAGTTGCATGAGCAGGCTGGCGCACGCCTGACCGAAGTTGAATTCATGATTGCCAATGCCGTTGCCGATCTGGACCAGACGGCATCGCAGTTGACGATGTCTTGTGGCGAAGGTGCCGGCATCTTGCTGGCCGAACGAAGCCTGACGGCGCGGATGCTTGATTACCTGCACTGGGTCAATCCGACCCAGTCCTCTTATTGCTCGCCCCTGCCCAGCCGTCGCGCGCAGATCGTGCGCAGTCTTGATGTGGCTCTGGAGCAAACCGCCGGACTTGATCAGTCTGTCGTGCTTGGTGGCAATCAGGGCGGTTTGCTGGTCGCCCGGCGTTTGTCCGAGGCTGGCGGCTATCTGGTGGGCGAGATCACCGCGGCGCAACTGGCCATGCGCTTGTCTCTGGCCACGCAGGATGGCGGGCGGGCGATTCTACTTCGGTGGGACGGTGTTGGCCTGCATGATTCGGCCGGGCTGACCGACCACGTCGCGCAAAGCGCCGGCGGGCACCGCTTGTTCGGGGCGCTGAGCTGGGGCGATCTTTTTCGTATTCGAGGCGCTGCGCAAAGCGCCTTTTATCCGGTCACCATCGAGTTGCAGCCCAACCCGGTGTCGATTGTCAGTGCCGGGTCGAGGTATTTGCTGGCGGGCGCTGTCGCGGCCTTGTTTGCCACGGTTTTGCTGGTCGTACTGATCAACAGACATCTGATTCGGCGCAGCAGCTTCGAGCGACGCTTGCGCAGTGCACTGGATCGCCAGGAGTTTGAGCCAGTCATTCAGCCCATCGTTGATGCGCAGACCGGCGAATGCCGGGGCGGCGAAGTTCTGGTGCGTTGGCGTCATCCCTATCGTGGTTTGCTGGCGCCGTCGGAGTTTCTGGAAACGGCCGAGCAACTGGGCATGGTTGGTGAGTTGACGCTGATCATCATGCGCCGGGCTCGCGAGCAACTGAGCGCCATCATTGCTGCCAATCCGTCGATGTATGTGTCGTTCAACCTTGAAGCACCGCAGTTGCGCGATCCGGTCTTCATGCGTCAGTTCGAGGCGATATTCGAAGAAGGCGCGTTGCGGCCCGAAAACATCGTGATTGAACTGGTCGAGCGCGAGGCCGTTGATGCGCAGGCCCGCGTGGCCCTGAGCCGCCTGCGTCAGCGCGGTTACCGGATCGCCATCGATGACTTTGGCACCGGACAGAGTTCGCTGGCCTTGTTGTCGACGATTGATTTTGATCTGCTCAAGATCGATCGTAGTTTTGTGACGGCGGCAGGCGATACCGATGTGAATTTGCCGGTACTCGATGCCATTCTCGGGCTGGCGGGCAAGCTTGCTGTCAGTACCATCGCCGAAGGCGTGGAAACCAAGGCCCAGCACAGCCACCTGGTTGCGCGGGGTGTGACGTCAATTCAGGGTTATCTGGTGGCCCGCCCGATGCCGTTGGCGCAGTTTGGCCAGTGGCTCTATGCGCGGGTCGACAATCCGGGCTATGCGGTCGATCCGGCAAGTGTGGACGCAAGTAGTTCAGCGGCCACTTCAATGGCTGCGGCGGCCATTGCCCTCGCCGCCGGTGCAGCCAGCAAAACGGACGCGGCTTCGGCCGCCGCTGCACCCGTCGGTGCAACCGCCGTCAACGCTGTCAGCCCCGATTCCCCATTGACCGCAGCTCCCGTGTCAACGCCGCCACCGCCAACATCGATCGTCGCTGGCGCGGCTGCCATTGACACCGTTGCTGCAATGGCGGCTGCCGCCGCCGGGGGCAGCATGGTGGGCGCCGACACGAACCGTGTCGCTGCTGATACCGACGCATCGACCGCCCGCGCCGAGCACCGTCGACCGGTCACTACGGATCGTGGCGACGCCGCGCGGAAT
>CAXBNM010000338.1:0-4856 GCA_963976885.1 uncultured Burkholderiaceae bacterium | reverse complement strand
CGTCGGCGGTCAATTCCAGCACCCGCGTCAGCGGCGCCGTGCCATCTTGCGCAACGGCTTCGTCGGCCAGGCGCAGCGGCTGCCGCTGGCCGTCCGGGCCGAGCAAGGCAATGGCCAGCGGAATCTGAAATGCCTGCTTTTCGGGCTGGCCCGGCGTGGGCGCACAGAATTGTTTGACATTCAGGGTGTAGGTGCCGGCCTGTGCATCGAAGGCGTCGGTGATGGTCAGCATCGGCGTGCCGGCCTGCGAATACCAGCGCTCGAATTGACTGAAATCGCGCGTATTGGCATCGGCCAGCGCGGCCAGAAAGTCGTCACAGGTGACGGCCTGGCCGTCGTGGCGCTCGAAGTACAGATCGATACCGGCCCGAAAGCCGGCTTCGCCGAGCAAGGTGTGCAGCATCCGGATGACTTCGGCGCCTTTTTCGTAAACGGTAACGGTGTAGAAATTGTTGATTTCGGCGTAACTGTCGGGCCGGATCGGATGGGCCATCGGGCCGGCGTCTTCGGCAAACTGGACCGTGCGCAACATGCGGACGTCTTCGATGCGCTTGACGGCACGGGCGCTGGCGGCCGCCTCGGGCGAATCGGCCTGGGCGGCCAGCATGTCGGCCGAAAACTCCTGGTCACGAAAGACCGTGAGTCCTTCCTTGAGGGTGAGCTGGAACCAGTCCCGGCAGGTCACGCGGTTGCCGGTCCAGTTGTGAAAATACTCATGGCCGACCACCGATTCAACATTGGCAAAGTCGGTGTCGGTGGCGATCAGCGGGTTGGCGAAAACATACTTGGTGTTGAAGATGTTCAGGCCCTTGTTTTCCATGGCCCCCATGTTGAAGTCGGACACGGCAACAATCATGAAGCGTTCGAGGTCGAGTTCGAGCCCGAAGCGCTTTTCATCCCAGGCAATCGAATCGATCAGCGCCTGCATGGCATGGTCGGTCTTGTTCTGGTTGCCCGGCTCCACCCAGATCTGCAGCAGCCGGGGTTTGCCCGAGCCAGTCTTGATCTGCCGCTCGGAAACAACCAGATTGCCCGCTACCAGCGCAAACAGATAGCTCGGTTTGGCGAACGGGTCTTCCCAGGTGGCCTGATGCCAGCCGGCACGCTCGGGCATGTCGGCCGAGTCGATCAGGTTGCCGTTGCTGAGCAGCACCGGAAAGCGGTCTTTGTCGGCGCGCAAAGTCACCCGGTAAACAGCCATGACGTCAGGCCGGTCGAGGAACCAGGTTATGCGCCGAAAACCCTCTGCCTCGCACTGGGTATAAAGATTGCCGTTGCTTTCATACAAACCGCTGAGCGTGGTGTTGGAAGACGGGTCGATCGTGCTTTCGGTGCAAAGGGTGAATTCGGTGCCGTCGCCGGGCAGTGCCGCCGCGTCAACCGTCAAGGCGTCATCGGCAATCCGGTATTGCGCGTTATCCAGCGCAGTGCCGTCAATGGCGATGGTCTGCAACTGAACCGATTCGCCATGCAGGATCAGCGGTGCACCGCTGGTTTCGGCCGCCGGGTTGCGACGCATCCGGATTTCGGCATGGACCCGGGTTTCGGTCGGGTCGAGATCGAAGCTCAGATGGACGGCGTCGATCAGGAAATCAGGTTTGCGGTACGCTGAGCGGCGTACGATTACGTTTTGTTCAGTTTTCATCGGCGCCTGTTGCTTCGCAATGACTGGGTAGTGGGGAGACTGGAGTGTTGTTGAATAGAGGGCCGCCCAACCTGGCGGCAGCCCTTAGTTTACGGGTGAATCCGATGCAGCTTGCGAGTCTGGTCAAACGGCTTATTTCCGCCCCGGTTCTGGTGGCCGTTGTGGCCCTGAGCGGCTGCGCCCATACGCTGCGCCATGATGTTACGGTCTTTCACGATTGGCCGGGGGCCGGGCTCGCGCGTACCTATCGTTTTGAACGTAAACCCGATCAGCAAGACAGTCTGAAATACAGCACTTACGAGCGTGTGATCGCCGATGAATTGCGGGCCGCCGGGTTTGTGCCCAGCGAAAACCCCAATCTGGCCATCAGTTTCGACTATGTCACCAAGCCGCGCTATGTCCGGTATATCGATAATGGCCCGATGTTTACGCCGTATCTTGGCTATGGAGTCGGCGGGCGGCGCAGCAGTTTCTACTTCTCGGCACCGTTGTGGGGCTGGCCTTACCATTCCTACGAGTATGAGCTTGAGCGGCATCAGCGTGTGCTGAGCATAGAAATGTCCGACCTGCATGCTCAACCGCTGAAAAAAATCTACGAAGCCACCGCCACCAGTTCCGGCGCCGAGCCGGCCATGGTGGCGGCGCTGCCGTTGCTGATGCGCGCCATTCTGGCTGATTTTCCAGGGCGTTCGGGGGTTGCCAGACAGATCGACCTTGATCTCGACGCGCAAGAGGCGCCGGCGCCGGCAAAATAGCTCACTGATACGGTTTGTCTGACCAGTACAGGCTGCCGATATGGCCAATCGCCTGTCAGCGCATTTGTCAATACCAATAATCCCGCTGTTTTCCGCAGTGGTGTCGGCATGCGTTACTGCGCGCAGTCGCGCGTGTGCGGCGCTTCTGTCAAGCCGTGGTCAGACGCATCTATTTATGCTTTAGATCACAAATGGCTGGATTAATCGCGGGTATAGTTCACAGAATAATGTAGTGCCCGATCTGGAGCCGACCGGCGGTTTGTTCGCCGGACAGCGTTCGCCAAGTGCCAATGACGAATTTCTGTGCCGATGCTCTCGAAGATCAGGGCTCGGCCGGCCCTCAGGGCCTGGAGGAAATATGGTTCGTCGATCAATACACTCAGTTACCACTGCGACCGGGCATGCTGTGCCAGCTTCAAAGGCCCGGCAGACCTCGCATGCGGTGCGTTCCGGTTTACTGGCTCTTGAGCCGCGCTTGCTGTTTGATGGTGCCATCGGCGCCACCGCCGATGCGGCGGGCGATGCAGGTGCCCACGATTTCGCCGATGCCGGCGCAGTAGCGCCGACGGCTGCGCCCGTGGCCGATACCTTGCCGTCGCCCGACGAGCCAACGATTGCCCCCAAGTGGGCGACCGAACCCGCGCCCAATTCGGCCCCGGGTGCCAATCCCGATCTGCGCGATGTGCCATATGACGCCGGCCAGTTGTGGGGCAATGTCATTACCGGCGGCGCCCCCGGCGATGATGCCGACTACGATCCCGATGGTGACGCGTTTGCCGTTTTTGGCGTGACCCCTGGCGATACCCAACAAGTCCCGATTGCCAACGTCGGCCAGCCACTGGCGGGTGAGCACGGTTCGCTGGTGCTCTATGACGACGGCAGCTACAGCTATGTTCCCGATGCCTCGGTGGCGCAACTGGCCCCGGGCGAATCGGCGCAGGATGTCTTCAGCTATCTGGTCTGCGACATCGAAGGCAACATCAGCACCACGACGCTGACGATTCGTTACTCGAATGACGCCGCGCCGGAACCGACGCCATGCCCGCCGCCGGCGCCTGAGCCCGGCCCGGGTCCGGCGCCCGAACCGGGCCCAACCCCTGTGCCGGGCCCCGGCCCGGCGCCTGAACCCGGCCCGACACCGGCACCCGGACCCGGCCCGGCCCCTGAGCCCGGTCCGGCGCCCGTGCCCGGCCCCGGTCCGACCCCTGTCGAGCCACCGGTCGTCGTGGCACCGCCCGCGCCGCAACCGGTCTTGCCCGTGCCGTTGCCGCCCGTGTCAGGCGACCCCGATTTCGGCGGCGTGCAGCCGCAGCCACCGCTGTCCACCATTGGTGACCCGAGCAGTCGTGCGCTCGACGGCTTTACGCTGCTGGCACCCGACACGGCGGCGCCCGCAGCCATTGGGCCCAGTGACTTGTTTGCACCTTTTGCGCCAGCGTCGGTGCTCGGCATGGTGGAAACCTCGCCAGCCCGTGACGCCAAGCTGGCAGATGCCAAGATTGCACCGGTATCCGATGCGCAAGAGGCCGCTCCAATCAAGCCCAAGGTGGTCAAGCGCGTTGCCGTTGTGGGTGATGGCGCCGAACCCAATACCAACGGCCAGACCTTCAGCGAGAAGGTTCGCGAGCAGGCCAAGGGCAGGGTGCCGGCGCAACCGGCTCGCCCGACTGGCGCAAGTAAAGGCTGATCGAATGTGGAGGGAGCCGCCGAGACACGACCAGTTATCGGCGGTAATTAGAGACCGCAGTACATTGTTGGTTTGGCTTCACGCTTGCAGGGCGGCTGGTGGCTGGTTCTCTTACGAGATCCAGGGTTGCCGGCAGCGCGCGTATTTGCGCCAATGAAGCAATGAGCTGTTCTGAAAACAAACACTAATCAGATAGAGGGAAATCGCTGATGTCATCTATTCAACCTCCCAGGGCTCGCCGTTGGCGGATGTCAGCCATCGCCGTATTGACCAGTGCTGTGGCCGCCGGCTGTGCCGTGTCGCCCGAGCCACTGACTGACGACGACATCGCACGCCGGGTTGCTGATGACCGGGCCCGCATGTACGCGGATCAGGAGCCGGTCAACGGCCCGCTCACTTATGCCGACGTGGTTTCGCGGGTCATGAAATACAACCTCGATTTCCGCCTGCGCATGATGGAATCGACATTGGCGCAGCGGCGTCTGGATGTCGGTAACTGGGACATGTTCCCGCGCCTGATGGCCAATGCCGGTTGGGTGACGCGGAATAACGATTCGGGCGGGCGATCGGTATCCATCGAGACCGGCCTTGAGACCTTGTCCGCATCGTCGTCGCAAGAGCGAACCCGCCGCCTCGGTGGTCTCGAGTTCTCCTGGAATCTGCTTGACTTCGGCGTGTCGTATTACCGTGCCAAGTCGCTGGCCGATCAGGCCCTGATTGCCGAAGAGCGCAAGCGCAAGGTGGTTCAGAACCTGCTGCAGGACACGCG
>CAXBNM010000337.1:0-4871 GCA_963976885.1 uncultured Burkholderiaceae bacterium | reverse complement strand
CCCGCGCAGGCCGCTGCCGCCCGCGCCGGCGTCGGCATTGCAGTGATGCAAGTGCCGGTTGGGCTGCGTGATCCGGTGCTGGTGCCGGTTTTGCCCGAGCTGACCGTGGCCAGCCTGGATACCTGGATCGTCACTCACGATGATCTTCGCCATGTACCACGCGTGCGAGTGGTGTTTGACGAACTGGTAGCGGCGTTCGGCGCTTTTCTGCAAACTGAGTAGTGTTTTCTCCGGCGACACGCTGACGCCGCTTCGTTCTCACTGGCAGCGAACAGGCTGAACCGGACGTCCGGTAAAGAGTCCGCGAACTATGGATACTTGATGGAGAAGCAACCGTAATTCATCCATAGTCAGTGCGTAGACTCATGCCTCTCCACGGGCAGTGTACGCAAACACCCGCCTGAATTAACTCGAACTGGCCTTTGTCGTCGTCTGTATGGCGAAAGCCTGCTCAACGATTCAGTAGCCTTGGTCGCGTTCATGGTGGCCGAGGTGGCCACCTCGCAGCTCTCCGCGAGCAAGTCCGCGGTGTCGCTTTTGAAGGTCTCGGGTGGCGGACTGGGCATTGGCGCACTGGTGGCCGCTCTCAAAAATTCCTCTCCCGACACTCAAGCGAAGACTCACCATGAAAAACTCCAGCACACTGATTTCCCGATGCCGCTTGTACGCCGTCATTACGGTGCTGACCAGCACCATGATTGCCGGTTGCGCCGCGCCGATAACCAGAACGGTCTGGGTCTACGATCAACCTGCCAACGCCACCGTACGGGCGCCACTCGCCAGCTATGGCACGGTTGCCAGCATCAAGGTCATTGATACACAGGTTGGTGTTACCGGAGCCGGCGCCGCCACTGGTGCGGTGTTAGGTGGCGCGCTGACCAGCGGCCTGGGGCACGGCCGACCGGGCCGCGGCGGGCCGGGATTCTTTCCGTTTGCGGTGATCGGCATCGTGGCTGGTGCGCTCATCGGCAACCATGCCGAGCAGCAACAGGCTCGGGCAGCCTCAAGCCGGCAATATCAGGTGGTGATCGATTTTGACAATGGGTCCACCCGGTCATACGACGTAAGCGACCTCAACGGCTTGCATAGCGGCGAACGCGTCAAACTCGAACGCGGCGAGATCAGCCCCGCAGGTTGATCTCGCCAAAGCACAGTGTCATCCACGAATCACCGCCCGGTGCCGGCAAGCCACCCGGCGGCACGGCATCAGGAAACCGGGCATTGCGCGCCGACACCTTCGGCAACCGCACGTCGCAACACTGTTATGCCGTCCTCGCTGTCAACGACCGATCCGGGGAAGCTTACGGCCACCAGGCGAGCAGTTGAGATCAGAATCAAGGCTTCACCAGTATCGTCTTCCGTAATTACAAACTCCCCGGATTCAACACAGTTCGAATCGTCGGTGTCTGAATCAATTTCATTAACGTATTCCAGTACGAATACGGCGCCCGGACCAGCTGTCGGACCGAGATCATACAGACAGCTGGCTTGCTCGGCGTTATCGATTCTGAGGCTGTCGAAGGAATAGACCTGATCATTGGCTACCAGCTCTTGCAGGCAGACTGCGCTGCTCGGCTCCTTGCCCGTTGCCGAAGACGCGGGTGAAGAAACCTGTCGTAAGGCCGTCTGAACCGCTACCGCGAGCTTCTCGGCGTCATAAGCCAATTCATCGTCAGGTGCGATCGCATTGCCATCTTTATCGCGATTATCGATACGACCGTCGGTCATATCTCGCTCCAGATTGCGCGTAAAGGCCAATGCAGGTTGCTGCAGTTGCGGATTGAACGCCCGTGCCGCCACGGCAAAAGCCGCCAGGGCTTGCGCGTAACGCCCCGAAATGGAGTCGCTCTGCTCGGTCAGATCGGTAGTGCTGTTGGTGAGCACCGGCATGATCGAGATATCGGGGATCTGATTGATCTCGGGCAGAAAGCGATTGATCTCCTCCACCGTTTTCTGATTGGCCGCCAGCGCGTCTTCAATACTGAACGCCGAAGCCCGTCCGGCCGCAACTTCAACTTCAAGGAAACTGGCCGCAGCACTCGTGAAGGGTGTCACCCCGACCTTGTCGGCAGCGGAGCTGACAACCGCCCGCACGATGACGCCACTGCCGGTCGGGGCATTGGCATCAAGGCTTTCGTCAAAATAGGTGCTGGTCGCCGAGCCGATGATTTCAATATTGAGCAAACCGCTGTAGTCAAGCGGCGGATAGATCGTGACCGCACTGGCCGACGGCACATCGACCTGCCCAATAAGTTCGCCGTCCTCGTCAGTTACTTTGAACGAGACGTCGGTAAACGCGCCAAGTGAGCCACCGGCACCTATGCCGCCATCGCCACCACCATCACCGCCGCCGCCGTCACCACCACCATCGCCATCACCGGATTCGCCTTCGGAGTTGAGGCCAAAATACCCGGCGGCAACGGATGGTCTGGCGACGCCGCTATCACCGCCTGGCACACCGCCACCGGTGCCCCCGCCTGGGGTGCCACCGCCAGTGCCGCCGGTGCCACCACTACCGGTGCCGCCTGACCCGCCGCCACCGGAGACCACCGGGTCGCTTCCGCCCCCACCACAACTGATCAATGCCATCAGTGCGGCCAGCGCGAGGCCCGCGCGTGCAGCTTTTTTCCACCCCATTGAAATCCCCTTGTCATTGTGAGCGCCAGGCCGGCTCGACGAATCGTGACGCTCCGCTGTCGACACCTCATGTGTTCAATGGGCGCCGATTCCGGCGGAGCGATTGCCGCTCCTAGACTACCGAACATTCCCGGTCGCTGCTGTCACTGAAACTGGGGAGTCGTGTCGAATCAACTTACAACCGAACAAGTTGTGTTGCGAGGAGACCTTGACGGTCCGCTATTCAAGCCGCCTTGCGGTTCAGTCCGGTCCGCATCGCCTCGCAGACCGCTTGCGTGATCTGCGCGGTTGTCGCTGTGCCGCCCAGATCACCGCTGCGCAGTGCCGGATAGGCTGTGACGCTTTCGATGGCGCTCATCAATGCTTCAGCGGCCTCGACTTCGCCCAGATGCTCGAGCATCATCACGCAACTCCAGAACGTACCGATTGGATTCGCGACGCCTTTGCCCATGATGTCGAAGGCTGAGCCGTGAATCGGCTCGAACATCGAGGGATAGCGGCGCTCAGGATCGATATTGCCGGTAGGGGCGATGCCGAGGCTGCCGGCCAGCGCAGCGGCCAGATCGCTGAGAATGTCGGCATGCAGATTGGTTGCAACTACCGTGTCGAGCGAAGCGGGTTGGTTGATCATGCGCGCGGTAGCGGCATCGACCAATTCCTTGTCCCAGGTGACATCGGGAAACTCGGTCGCAATCTGCGTCGCAATTTCATCCCACATCACCATCGCGTGACGCTGAGCATTACTCTTGGTGATGACGGTAAGCATCTTGCGCGGCCGTGACTGCGCGAGCTTGAACGCAAAGCGCATGATTCGCTCGACGCCAGCCCGCGTCATCATGCTGACATCGGTAGCCGCTTCAAGGGGCTGCCCCTGATGCACCCGGCCGCCAACTCCGGCGTACTCGCCTTCGGAGTTCTCACGCACAATCACCCAGTTCAGATCGTCGCGGCCGCAATGCTTGAGCGGGCTGTCAATGCCAGGCAGCATGCGTGTGGGGCGCACATTGGCATACTGATCAAAGCCCTGGCAGATCTTCAGGCGCAATCCCCACAAGGTGATGTGATCGGCAATATCCGGGTCCCCCGCTGAACCAAACAAAATGGCATCTTTGTGGCGGATGGCATTCAGACCGTCAGCGGGCATCATCATGCCGTGCTGACGATAGTAGTCACCGCCCCAGGCAAAGTTCTCGAACTCAAAGTGCAACCCGGGCCTTGAAGCGGCAAGCGCTTCGAGCACTTGTTGCCCAGCCGGAATGACCTCCTGGCCGATGCCGTCGCCCGGGATGGTTGCGATGGAGTAGGTGTTCATGAGCGGAATCTCCGGTTTCGGATTGAATTAGCGATGATGAAACTGTAAGACCAGCCCGGCGCTCGGAATCATTGCTATAGTGAAACCATCGTTAACCTGAAGTTAACAATGGAGCAAGCATGAGCCGTGCAATCCAGGCCGATGACCTGAACTTTTTTGCGGTCCTGGCAGGTGCAGGCAGCCTCAGTGCGGCAGCGCGTGAATTGGGTATATCAACGCCGGCCGTCAGCAAACATCTGGCCTTACTGGAAAGCCGACTGGGATTGACTCTGATCAACCGCAGCACCCGGCGCATGAACATGACGCCGGAAGGCGAATTGCTGCTGGAGCACGCCAGACGCATTACGTCGGAGATAGAGCAGTTGCAGGAGTTGCTCGGGGGAGCCTCGACGGTACCGAGCGGCTTGTTGCGGGTCAATGCCACGCTGGGCTTTGGTCGTACCCACGTGGCGCCACTCATTTCAAATTTTGTGCGGGCTCATCCGCAGGTCGATATTCGTTTGCAACTGTCTGTAGATCCGCCGGCTCTGACCGATGACTCCTGCGATGTGTGTATTCGATTCGGCGCGCCGCCTGATACTCGGGTGATCGCCAGGCGGATTGCTGCCAATCGACGTTTGCTATGTGCCTCCCCCGACTACCTCGCCCGACATGGCACGCCCCAAGACCCAGCGGACCTCGTCAACCACAATTGCATTGGCATCCGTCAGGGCGAGCAAGCCTATGGTCTGTGGCGTCTATCGAGTGGTCGCGGCAAGGCGGCCAGGACGCAGGCCGTCAAAATCCGCGGCAATCTGACCACCAACGACGGTGAGATTGCCGTCAATTGGGCGCTGGACGGCCACGGCATCCTGATGCGAGCCGAATGGGATATTGCGCGCTACCTGCAAAGCGGCCAATTGGTGCACGTCTTGCCTCATCA
>CAXBNM010000336.1:0-4906 GCA_963976885.1 uncultured Burkholderiaceae bacterium | reverse complement strand
CGTCAGCCTCGCGCATGGTCGGCGTATAGGCGCCGACCAGGTCCAGATGCACGCCAGGGGCCAGCCAGCGCCCTTCAATGAAAGGCTCGGTGGCCAGCGTGGCGGTGCTGATGATGTCGGCCTGGGATACCGCAGTATGCAGATCGGTCACCACTTGCACCTCGCGCCCCAGATCGGTCAGTCGCGCCGCCAGTTGCTCGGCACGCTGGGCGTTGCGGTTATGGATCAGCACCGTCTGCAGGCCGGGGCGCACGCTGCAATGGGCACGAATCAGTGGCTCGGCCATTGCGCCGGCGCCAACCATCAGAAACACGGCCGCATTTTCGCGGGCCAACAGGCTGGCCGCCAGGGCCGAGTCGCCGGCGGTTTTCCAGTGGGTGATCGGTCCGCCCGGCAAGGACGCAGCCACCGCGCCGGTTTGCGGATCGAAGATCAACACCTGGCCTTGTACCGATGGCAAGGCCGGCGTGCGGCTTGGGTTGTCCGGAAACACGGTGACTGCCTTGACGCCGGCGCCAACGCCGGGCACCCAGGCCGAACGCACCAGCATCTTGCGCTCGCCTTCACCCAGCAAGGTGTCACCGAGTTGCGCGCGTTCACCGCGGTGGCCGTCGTGCAAGGCCTGCACAATCATCGGCCAGTTGGTCAGGGCGGCAATCTGGTCCGCGTCGATCATCTTCATGTCAGTTGGTCGCTCCCTGCAGTCAATCCATGCCGAACATCAGCCCGGTGCCGGCACCTCAGGTGTGGTGCACGCAGAAGTCGGGCGCAATGCCGCTGGCTTCAATGAGTGGTTCGATGGGCTGGTCCCGAAACAAGCCATGGCTGAGCACCAGCACACTGCGCCAGCCAAACGCGGCCGCACCCAACACATCAGTATGCAGCGAGTCGCCGACCATCGCGATTCGGGCACCGGGCACCGCCCGGCCGGCGCTGGCATCAATGCGCGCCTGAGCCATTGCGAACACTTCGGGCGCAGGCTTGCCGAACAGACGCAACGGCACCCCGGCGGCGTCGGCCGCCCGGTGGCCGTAGTAACCGGGCTCCAGCGAGAAGCGATCTTCGCGCGGGGCGACCAGATCCGGATTGCCGATCAGCAGCGGGCGCGGCTGCTCGGCCAGCGCCTGATGCAGACGCGTTTGCCGGGCGTCGTTCCATTCCAGCGAGCTGAGCAGCACAAAGCCGTCCAGGTTCTGCCAGCTCGCTTCGTCGTCGGTGAGCCGGATCGTCTGGCCGGAAAGGGTTTCGAGCCGGGCGTTTTCCGGCGCGGCCACGCCCCAGCGCATTGTCGCGGGGTATTCGGTCATGGCTTGCTCAAGCGCATCCCGGCTCGAAATCACCTGCTCATCGGCCAGACCCAGATTCCAGCCGCGGTATTTGGCGGCGGTGACCGCCGCCGGCTGGGTCGAGCCATTGGTGATGACCATGATGATCTTGCCCGCCGCCCGCATCTGATCGAGTCGCTCGGCCGCCGTATCGACCGGCGCCTCGCCGACATTGAGCACGCCGAAACCATCGAGTACGAAGGCATCGAAGTGCTCGAACAAATCGAGCAGCGAGGGCTGATGTTCGCAGGGCGCTCGACCGGCCAGCGCGGGCATGACGGGAAGCCGGGGCCGGATCTGTTCGTAGCGGCTGAACGCCCAGGAGGAATCCGGGCCCGAGGGCGCGATGGAAACGTCGGGCGGATTGACGGAGTCGTCGGAATGCTTGGACATGAACCCTGAAAAAACGGTGGCAGAAGACGATGATGAAAGGCGAAAATCACACGAGTCGGCCGTGCGCCGATCTCTCGCTGCTTGAATTCTCGCCAGGAGGCAAGCGCCCGTTATACCATTGCGCCCCACTGGCCAATCGTGCTTACTACCTCATCATGACGATCCCGCTGACCCGACTGGTAGCTTCGCTGCCCTCCACCATCCCCTTTGTCGGGCCCGAAACCCTCGAGCGACAACTGGGCAAACCGTTCGCGGCCCGCATTGGTGCCAACGAAAGTGCGTTCGGCATGTCGGCGCTGGCGATGCAAGCCATCGCCGCCGGCGCAGCGCAGGCCGCCTGGTACGGCGACCCGGAAAACCATGATCTGCGCGCGCAACTGGCGGCGCAGCACGGGGTTGAACTCGACGAAATCTGCGTCGACGCCGGCATTGATTCCCTGTTGGGCTTGCTCGTGCGCATGGTGGTTGAACCGGGCCAGGCGGTGGTGACCTCGCTGGGCGCCTATCCGACCTTCAACTATCACGTCGCCGGTTTTGGCGGCCAGTTGCAAACCGTGCCCTATCACAACGATCACGAAGACCCCGACGCCTTGCTGGCGCGGGCGCGTGAAACCGGTGCGCCGCTGGTCTACCTGGCCAACCCCGACAACCCGATGGGTACCTGGCATCCGGCCGCCACCATTGCCAGCGCACTGCAGCAGATTCCGGCGGGCAGCCTGCTGGCGCTCGATGAGGCCTATGCTGAATTCGCACCGCCCGGCACCTTGTGCCCGATCGACACCCGCAATGACCAGGTGATCCGGCTGCGTACTTTTTCCAAGGCACACGGCATGGCCGGCCTGCGCATCGGTTATGCGATCGCCCATCGGGATCTCATCGCCGGGCTGAACCGCATCCGCAACCATTTCGGCGTCAACCGACTGGCCCAGGCCGCCGCTCTCGCCTCGTTGCAAGACGCGGATTTTCTGGCTGATGTGCAACGGCGCGTCGCGCTGGGTCGCGATGCGATCGGCACGCTGGCGGCCGAGCATGGCCTGACCGCGATTGCCTCGGCAACCAACTTTGTCGCCGTTGACCTGGGCGACAGCGAGCGGGCGAGCCGCCTGCGCAGCGCGCTGCAAGACTACGGGGTGTTCATCCGGATGCCCGGCGTGGCTCCGTTGAATCGCACCGTGCGCATTGGCGTGGGCACCGAGGCCGAACACCAGTGGCTGACCCAGGTGTTCGGCGATGCACTGGCGATTGCCGACGGCCGCCTGACCGACACTGCGGCGGGTCGCGCCGCTTAGTCAGTCACGCAGCACGGCGCTTAATGCGCCGGTGCGGCGTCGCCCCACAGTTGCTTGAGGCGGTCGTCACGCCCGCAGCCGTAGCGGTAATACGAATAGCGCAACGGGTTCTTCAGGTAGTAATCCTGGTGATAGACCTCGGCCGGGTAGAAGGTAGTGGCCGACGTGATTTCGGTAACGATCGGTTCGGCAAAGGGCTTGTTCTTGCTCAGCGCATCGCGCGAGGCAACTGCCGCTTTTTGCTGCGCCTCATCGACCGGAAAGATACCGCTGCGATACTGGCTGCCACGATCACAGAACTGACGATCCTTGACGGTCGGATCTATATTGACCCAGAACACCTCGAGCAGCTTGTCATAGCTGACCTTGGCCGGGTCATAGACCACTTCCACCGCTTCGGTATGACCGGTGCGGCCAGCTGCAACCTCGCGGTAGGTCGGGTTCTCTTCCTCGCCACCGATATAGCCTGATTGCGTGGACTGCACACCGTCGAGTTCATCGAAGGGCTGCTCCATGCACCAGAAACAGCCGCCGGCAAAAATGGCCCGCTGCTGGCCCGGCCCGACCGGCGCTCGCTCGGCCATGGCTTCGGCGGCCACGGCCTGGGTCGACTGATCGACGAACAGGCCGGACATCACCAGCGTGGTGGCGGCAACCGCCGCGCTCAGGGAAAGAATACGAATGATCGGTTTCATATCGCCTCGAAAGTAAGCGCGACGCCGTTATTACAGTATCGCTTGCCAGTGGGCTGCGGGCCGTCATCGAACACATGGCCCTGGTGGCCGCCACAGCGCGCGCAGTGATATTCGGTACGGGGCAGAATCAGTTTGTAATCGGTGCTGATGCCGACCGCATCGGGCAAGGCCTCGTAAAAGCTGGGCCAGCCGGTGCGGCTGTCATATTTGGCCTCGCTGGAGAACAGCGGCAGCTGGCAACCCGCGCAAAGATAACGTCCCGCCCGCTTCTCATCGTTGAGCTTACTTGTAAACGGACGCTCCGTGCCTTCGTTGCGCAACACATCGAACTGAGCCGGCGTGAGCAACTTGCGCCATTCATTTTCGGTCATGGTGATTTCAAACGCTGGCTCGGCAGCGGCGGCATCACGCATGCGGGGCAGGAGTGCGACTGCTGTGACAGCCGATAACGGCACTGCAGCCAGGCCAAACTTTAGAAATTGTCTTTTTTTCAAGATATGACTCCAGATTGAAGAACGGCGCCGGGAATTGCTCGGAGGCGGCTGACCGGATATACACTGGTTCGTCCAGCTTGCCGTGCATTGCTTACGGCTGTCGTTTTCAAATTGTGCATTTTTCCCATTTTTACCATTGGCCTACCCGCCGGAGTGTTCCTATGAGAGTTGCCCTGCCCGCTTTGCTGTTCGTCAGTCTGCTTGCCGCCAGTTGTGCAGACAAACCGCTCGAGTCCTTGAACGGTTGCTTTGCCACCGACGCCCAAGGCGAGGTCAGCCTCAAGATCGGTCAGGTCGACGAGCAGTTCGGCATTTCATTGCGCGAAGACAAAGCCTGGTCTGATGTCCAGCCATTGCGCGCCATCGAGCGGGCCGAACTCGATCAACTGCTGACCACCGATGTGGTTGACCCGGATGAGCCGGCCGTATTGGCAGGCCTGCAGACCGAAGACCGGACGCTGGCCGTGTATTACCTGGGCGAGCAGGTGCTGGTGAAGGGCAAGCGGCTGGACAGCCGTTACCTCGGTCGCTTCTATTTCGGCTCGGGCACCATCTACCGCAAGGACTGCCCCGACGCCTGACAAGGGCAAGAGCCGGGCCCGGCCACTGAGTCAGCTGAGTGGCCAGACACACCACAAAACGCGCGAAGCATCAAGGACGCTTGCCAAGCAGTTGCGCTGACGCTGGCGAGGGGTGCTGGCGAGGGGTGC
>CAXBNM010000335.1:0-4917 GCA_963976885.1 uncultured Burkholderiaceae bacterium | reverse complement strand
ACTCTTCGATCCGAAAACCAACACCTTCACCCGCGGCCCTGCCGCTCAGCAGGCACGTCTGTATCACTCAACCGCCGTGTTGCTGCCCGACGCCAGCCTGCTCACCGGCGGCGGTGGCGCGCCCGGCCCGCAGACCAATCTGAACGCCGAGATCTACTATCCTCCCTATCTGTTCAATCCCGATGGCAGTCGCGCGATACAACCGACCATCAGCGCCGCGCCGCAGATTGTTGCAACGGGCAGCAGTTTTGAGATCACGGTTGCCAATGCAGCCGACATCGAGCGTCTCACCTTCATCAAGACCTCGGCCGTCACCCATTCGGTAAATTTCGATCAGCGCCTGATCGACCTGCCCTTCACCCGCATTGGCGGGGACAAGCTGCGCGTCACGGCTCCGCTCAATGGCGTCGAAGCACCGCCCGGCTTCTACATGCTGTTTGCGATCAATAATGCCGGTGTGCCCTCCAAAGCGCGCATGATCAAGGTGCCGGTTGCCGGCAATCTGCTGCAGGCCAATCTGCTTATCAATGCCAGCTTTGAAACCAACGTGGTCACGGCCGGTACCACTGCCCAGGTCAGTGCACCGTCGGGGTGGCACAAGGGCACTACGCCATTGAAAATCTGGCGAAACGCCGGCGGCTTTGATCCATCCGACGGTCACTCCTTTGTTGAAATCGACGGTGCGGCCAATCGTGCCGATGCCTTTGGCCAATCAGCCAGTACCGAACCGGGCCGCCTCTACGAATTGCGTTTTCTGTACGCCCCCCGACCAGGCACCGCCACGAGCACGAACGGGGTACAGGTATTGTTCAACGGCGAAGTGCTGGACACGCTCAGCGCCGACGGAACCGGCACCAATCAGCCGCAATGGCATCAATGGGCTTTTGTCGTGCGCGGCACGGGCTCCGATCTGGTTCAGTTGCGCGAAACCGGCACCGACGATGGCCAGGGCATGTTCATTGATGATGTTTCGCTGCGCCCGCGTTCGAGCGCAGCCGCCTCGCTGGGCAACGGTGACTTCGAGAACAATCCGCTGGCAAGCAGCAATACGGCAGCGGGCATATCAGTCAACGCACTACCCGACTGGCATGTCAGCACCAGCGTCAGCGTCGTTCGCAATGACCCGACGCAACCGGCTGCCCAGGGCAACTCCTTTGTCGTGCTCAACACCCACGCCGTGAACGGCCAGACGACGCCGGCACTGCAGCAAGCTGCCGGTCTCACCGCAGGTCAGCGCTATGCCCTGACCTTCCAGTTGGCCGCTCCCGCCGCTCAGACCGGCGGCGACAATCGCATCAGCGTGAGAGTCGGCGACACCACCCTGGCCACCTTGCAGGCTGGCAATACCGCCTGGCAGGACTATCGCTACGAGTTTGTAGCGGCCAGCAATGACACGCTCGCCTTTGTAGCAGCAGGCAGCAACGCCGGCGCTGTTGCCATTGATGCGGTGCAACTGGTGCCGATCGGCGACGCGCTCGGGCCGGTAGAAAACCTCAGCAATGCGCCACCGAATATTACGGGTCTGGGGGCCGAGGCCGGCCTGTTGATCCCCACCGGCAAAGTACAGCACTTTAACGCCCGGATGGTTGACCCCGTAGCGGGAGATACCTATCGCTGGACAATGGGCGACGGTACCGTTCTCAGCACGGCGGTACCTGCGGTTGCCCACACCTACACCACCCCTGGCATCTACAACGTTCGTCTGACCGTCAGCGGCCCGTTTGGCACTGACACGCATACCGTCCAGCAGCGCGTCCATGCACCGCTGACCAGCGGACGTCCGGTGACGTCGGGTTCAATAGCGCTGGACACCACGATGAACCGCCTCTGGATCGCTAATCCGGATCAGAACACGGTGACCGCGGTAGACGGCACTCAGGCCGTACGTCTGACCGAAATCGGCGTCGGCAGGCATCCGGTCGCGGTCGCCATGGCGAGCGGCAATCGCCTGCTGGTAGTCAGTCGTGACGACGATGCCGTACACGTCATCGACACCAGCAGTGCCACCCTCCGGCACACCGTCACTCTGCCGGTCGGTTCGCAACCGAATGCGATTGTCGTTGATGCGGCTACGGATACTGCCTGGGTCAGCGCGCCGGGCCGCGAGCGATTGCTGCGCCTGACGCTGACACCGGCCGCCGAGCAGCCGCCGGCCGTCGCGGCGGAACTGGCTGTCGGCCCGCAGGTTCGCTATCTGGGTCTGAGCGGCGACGGCGCGACCTTGCTGGCCAGTCGTTTCATCACCCCGCCTGCGGACGGCGAAAGCACCACCACCGTCAGCCTTGCGGACGGCGGCGAGGTGCTGATGATCGACACGGCAGCCAATCGCATCACGCGCACCGTCACTCTGATTCAGGACCGGGGTCCGGACACTGAAGATTCGGCCCGTGGCATTCCGAACTATCTGATGGCACCGGTGATTTCTCCCGACGGTCTGGCCGCCGTCGTGCCGTTCAAGTCGGACAACATCTTCCGCGGTCTGCGCCGCGACGGCAACAGCCGCGTGTTTGATCGACTCGTGCGCAGCAAACTTGCCCGCATCAATATGGCGACTGGCCAGGAAGCACTGGCCGCGCGCGTTGACTTCGACAACAACTCACCGGCTACGGCCGCAGCCTACGGACCGACGGGCAATTTCCTGTTCGTAATTCACGAAGCCAGCCGGCAACTGCAGGTCCTTGATGCGTGGGGCGGCGCGCCACTGGCCAGTCTGGTGTTAGGGCATGCTCCACGCGGCCTGGCGATCAGCGCCGATGGCAGCCGCGCCTACGTTCATAACTGGCTCGACCGCACCATGTCCGTCATCGACATCAGCGCCGTCGTGGCCGGCGACGCCAATCAACTCAGTGTGGTCGCTACGGTCGGCCTGACCGCCGGCGAACGCCTGGCCGCCAACGTGTTGCGCGGCAAGCAGCTCTTTCATGACGGGCAGGATGCGCGCCTTGCCGGCCAGAGCTATCTGGCCTGCGCCAGTTGTCATGCCGACGGCGGCCAGGACGGACGTACCTGGGACTTCAGTGATGGCGGCGAAGGTCTGCGCAACACGATCGATTTACGCGGTCGCGCAGGCACCGCTCACGGCCCGGTGCACTGGACGGCCAACTTCGACGAGATTCACGATTTCGAGAACGACATTCGCAACGTGTTTGGTGGCAGCGGATTGCTGTCGAACAGCGACTTTGCCGCCACCGCCAACACCCTGGGGGCCGCCAAGGCTGGCCGCAGCGCCGACCTGGATGCACTGGCTGCCTATGTCACTAGTCTGAATACGGTCGGACAAAGTCCGCACCGCAACGCCGACGGCAGCCTGACCGCCCAGGGCAGCGCCGGGCGCACGATCTTTGCAACCGCCGGCTGCGCGAACTGCCATAGCGGCGCAACCTTCACCGACAGTCCGCAGCGCCGGTTGCACGATATCGGCACCATTGATGCCGCCGCCGGGCAACGACTCGGCGGCGCATTGACGGGCTTTGACACGCCAACCCTGCGGGGCGTCTGGGCCAATCCGCCATACCTGCATGATGGCTCGATCGATGCCGTCGACAGCGACGACGACAACGATGGCTACGCTGACAATGTTGATGCCTTCCCGCTCGATCCGAGCGAGTGGCTCGACACCGACCAGGATGGCATTGGCAACAACCGCGACACCGACGATGACAACGACGGCGTGCCCGACGATCAGGACAGCGCACCGCTGGACCCGACCGCTGGCGCTCATCAGTGCAATCTGCTGGCCAACGGCGACTTTGAAACCGGCCTGGGTCAATGGGCCAGTGCCCAACCGCTGGCCAGCGGCGCGGCAGCCAGCGGCACCGGCGCGGCCCGCCTGTCCGGCGGCTGGATGAGTCAACCCGTGCCGCTCGCCAATGCCACCCAACTTGTGCTGACGGCGCGTCAGTTCAGCGCGGGCTCAGCCGGCTGGCTTGGCGCCGGCATGGACTTCCTGGACGAGAACTTCGACGAGATTGGCGAAACCGTCACCACGCTGGACACGGTCAGCAGCTATACCGATCTGCGGGTGCAGGCCCGAGCCGCCATCGGCACGCGCTATGTGCGGGTCTGGTTCTATGCCGACGGCGATCGGAGTCTGACGCTTGATGACATCGATCTGCGTCGCGCCGGCTGTACTGACACCGACGGCCAGGCCAACCAGGCACCGGTGCTGGACAACCCGGGTCAACAGCATCATCTGACCAGCGACACCGTACACCTGCAACTGGTGTCCATAGATCCGGACCATGATGCGGTGCAGTTCAGTGCACGTGGTCTGCCCCTTGGTCTGACGATCGATCCGGCCAGTGGTCTGATCAGTGGTCAACCTGGCGCCGCAGGTACCAGCCACGTAGAGATCACCGCCACCGACGGCGACCACCCGGTCACGGTGAGCTTCTATTGGTCGGTGATGACGCCGGGCACCGCTTCCAGTTGCAACCGCTTGCTCAACCCCGGGTTTGAAACCGGTCTGAACGACTGGGCCCATTCGGGCAGCGCGCAACTGCTGCAAGGCGCCGCCAATGTCTTTGCCGGCACCGGCGCGGCGCACATCAGCGGGGGCTGGATCAGCACCGAAGTGGCGATCGAGGCGGGTAGCTCGTGGCAGGCCAGTGCGCGAGTACGCACGGCAGCCGGCGACGGCTGGACCGGCGTCGGTATCGACTGGCTCGACGCCGACGGCATCGAGTTGGCCGAGACGATGCAGACCGTCGCACCGAGCGAGGACTTCGCGCTGACCGAGTTGGCGGCCACCGCACCGGCGGGCGCAAGCCGGATGCGCCTGTGGTTCTACACCGATGCGACGCGTGAACTCAGCCTTGACGCGTTGATACTCCGGCCCACGGACTGTCGCTGATGCGACGCGGCGAGGTTGATGCGGTCAGGGTTCGACCGCATCAACCTCGCCGGGTTTGAAGTCGG
>CAXBNM010000334.1:0-4927 GCA_963976885.1 uncultured Burkholderiaceae bacterium | reverse complement strand
GGGGACACATACCAACTGGCGGCGTGTTGCCGCTATGCAGCGCGCTCGACCATGTTGGCGTGCTGGCGCGCTCGGTACGCGATGTCTGTCATGCCTATGGGTTGCTCTCCGGCCGTCACGACGATGAGGCGATCAGCCGACGACAGGGTTATCCGGTGCTTGGTCTGCCTGCCAGCCTGGCGCCGCTTGGTCTGGAGCCGGCGGTGGCCACCGCTTTCAGCGCAGCATGCGCGACGATTGAGCAGCGTGGTTACCCGGAGCAGCGCATCGATTTTGCCGACTATCCGTTCGCGACCGTGCGGCGCGCGGCCTTGCTCTGGTGTGAGGCGGAATTGATCAACACCCTGGGCGCAGCCGAGGCGGCGCGGCGCGAGCAGTTGCCAGCGGCATTGGCCGCGATGCTTGGCTTTGCCGCGGGCAAGAGCGCGGCCGATCTGGCGCGGGCACTGAGCCGGATCAGTCTGGCCCGGCAATGGCTGGAGGCGGCGTTGACCGGCGTCGATTGTCTGCTGCTGCCCACTTGTCCGGGCCGCGCCATGCCGATGAGCGAGCCCGAACCGAGCAACACCGCCGACCTCGCGGCGTTGGCGAATATTCTGGGCGCGCCGGCAATCAGCCTGCCGTTACCGGTAGCCGGCGAGTCCTTGCCGGCGGCTTTGCAACTGATCGGCCGGCCCGGGCAGGACCATGCGCTGCTCGAGATGGCCGAATCAATTGCGATGATGATTGCACCGGACGCGGCATGAGCGCGCCGTTGAATCAGCGGTTGAGCATTTTCAGCTGACCGATCTGATCGAGGCTGATGACGGTGCGCAGACAGGCCTGCGCCGCTTCGGTGCCCTTGGTGACGAAATGGGCTGAGAAAAAGCGCCGATGGTCATCATGGTCATGGAAGTCTTTAGGGGTCAGCACCGCTGAAATGACTGGAATTTCGGTGTCCAGTTGCACGCGCATCAGACCGTCGATGACCGCGCTGGAGACAAATTCGTGCCGGTAGATGCCCCCGTCGACGACCAGAGCGCTGGCGATGATGGCGCTGTAGCGGCCGCTTTGCGCGAGTTTGCGTGCGTGCAGCGGAATCTCGAACGCGCCGGGCACGCCGAACTCGTCGATGGCACTCTCGGCGACGCCATGGCGCAGCATTTCATCGCGAAAACCGTCGCGGGCGTTTTGCACGATGTCGCCATGCCATTGGGCGTGAACGAGCGCAAAGCGATGGCGCGAGTCGATGGACATACGATTGTCGGTCGAGACCGACATGGGGGGCTGGGAAATCATCTGATTCATGGCAAGCCTTGCAAGGATGTCAGTTGAATCAGGGCGCGCGCAGAGACAACAGGCCCGCTGCGCGGGCGGCAGCCGACCGGGATCTGCGTTTCTCTTTCATCCGGACTATGACCGTCGGCTTCGGAGTGGCACCGAATCTGCTGACCCTGTGCGGGGAGCACAGGCGCTCGCGGGCTTATGCACCAACTGGATCGAGTCGTTTGAATCGGCCCCGAGCTGTGCCATCACCGCCGGTGGGGAATTACACCCCGCCCTGAGAACGCGTGCCGCAATAAGCGGCAATGCGCATCATACAAGAACTGCCCGGCGGCGGCATTGAGCGCCTGCCGCACCGCTCAGGTTTTGCGCGCTGCCGGGGCCGTGTGGCGGGCCACGCGCTCGGCCAGTTCGGTCGATTTCACGCTGGCCTGGTGGTCTTGCAGCATTTGCTGCTCGAGTGCGGCCCGCTCGGCGTCGTTCTGGTGTGCGGCCAGTGCCTGCATCTGCGCCTTCATGGCGGCGACAACTTTGGGATCATTGGCGCTGGCCGAGTCGCGGTATTCGGCGACCCGCGCGGCCATCTGATCGGGTTCGAGCAGTTCGTGCAAATAGCCGACCCGCAACATTTCGTCGTCGTACATCGTCATGGCGGTGAGCATCAACCGGCTCGCGACCGGCAGCCCCAGGCGGGTCACGTATCGGCGCAGACCGCCGGGGTAGTAGTGCAGCCCGAATTTGGCGGCTGGCATGAACATGCGCGCACCGCGCACGCCAAGCCGGATGTCGCAGCACAAGGCCAGATCGGTGGCGCCACCGTACAGACCGCCATTGATTGCCGCGATGGTCAGCAGCGGCAGCGTTTCGAGCGAATCGAGCATGGCTTCAAAGCGGCCATCCAGTTCACTGACCAGTGCCGACAGCGTATAGCCCGAGCTGAAGGTGCGCTCGCCGGCGCCGGTAATGATCAGGGCCGCGGGCTGTTCGGTACGCGCGGTCTCGAACAGCGCGGTCAGTGCCGTGACATCGGCCGGATCGAGGCGGTTGTGGTGGGCCGGTCGGTTCAGCGTCACGGTCCAGGTGTTGTCGTGGTGGCGGGTCAGCAGCGGTGCGCCGTCATGGGCGGCGATCGGGGTGCTGGTGGCTTGGGGTGCGGTCTGGTTCATGGCCCGATTCTACGATGGCTCGATCCGTGAGCCGATCGCGCTAGGTCCTTGGTCTGGTCTGCAAGGTTGAGTGACGAGCGGGCCGGGCCGCTGCAGCGGCGCTATCGTCGGAGCCACCCCCCTGGAGGAAGCCATGAATTTCCGTTCTGTATCGTCTGGCGGCCGACAGCCGGTGTCGCGGTCGGCATTGCAATGGGCGCCGCAATGGGCGCGGCTGCAACTGTCGTTGCGGCCATTGTCTGCGATAGCGCCAGCCACATTGTTGTCGGCGCTGGCGCCAGCGTTGGAGTTGGCATTGGCGTCGGCTTTGGCATCGGCGTCAGCATTGGCACGGCCAGGGTTGGCCCGGCGCCTGTCGACCATGTCGGCGTTTGGTTTCGCCTTGTCCGGTGCTGGCTGCGCCAGTCTGACCGAGACGCCTTTGCATGACGAGCAAATTGCCTATCACGCGTTCAACGCTACCGATGCGCCGGTCATTCATGCGCCACAACTTCATACCGACCAGGCCGATCCGGTGCTGTTGTATGCCAACGTGCAATCGAGTCGTACCGGCACCGCCACGGGCAACGCCGGCAGTTGGGTGCGCGCCGAAACGGGGGGCGAGTCCGGGGCGACGGCGCCGGTTGGCTACGCCGCCTACGATCCCTTCGGCAAACGCCTGCCCGGCTTCATTACGCCGTCACTCTGGTTCAATCGGGGCACCGATGAGGTCTTGCCGATCTTGCCGCGTCCTCTGGCTGGGGTGTTCCGCGCGGCGCCGCCCGGTCACACCTTGCCGGCTACGGTACGGGTGCAGTGGCGTGAGCCGGCGGCGCCTGGTCAGGACCGCCGGGCCGGCCGCTTGCATGGACCGTATCGCTATGCGTTGCGCGCCGCGTTGCCCGCGCCGGTGCTGACTCGCTTGCGTCAGTCATGGCGCTACCGCCTCGAGATCGCCTTTGGGGTGTCGGCCAAATCGCCGCGCGTGTACTGGCGTCTGGGCGAGCAAACCGATCAGGGCATGGCGACCATCGAGCAGGGCAACTTCACGGCCATACAGTTGCACTCGGCCAGGGCGCCAGTGCCGGTTCAGTAAACCTGTTGTGCCGCGAGCTATTTGGCCTGCTGATTCAGAACGGCGGCAATATTGCGCAGTCCCTTGTCGAGGTCGTCACCGGCCACCGTATTCAGAAACAGGCCAAGCCAACGCAATACCGGGTTCATGCCGGCATCGAGTTGCAAACGCCAGGTCAGGTTGGTGCCACTGTTGACCGGCTCCAGAATGAACTGACCGAGAATCTGACCCAGGGCCATGCTGAACCATTCAAACTGGACGATGTAGTCGAGTTGGCGCGCAACGCTGGCGCTGATCACCGAGACTCTGCCGCTGCCCTCGGTGTTTGATTCCCAGTGCCAGCGTGCTCCCATACCTTTCGGCGCCCCGGTGTAGGTGACTCTCATGTCCGGGTCGCGTTCGTACCAGGGCGACCATCGATTCCAGGCCGGTGGGTCTTCAAGCAATTCCCAGATCCGGTCGGGCGAGTGCTCAATGACCAGCGAGCGTTCAACCACCTGTTGAGCGGGAAACGCAAAGGCAATCAGAGCCAGTGCTGCCAGCACGGCGATGAGGGTCTTGATAAGTGAGTACCGCCAGCCCATGAGGGTCGTTCCTGATGCCATGTCAGCGCGTAGCGGCGTTATTGTCGCTACCCGTCGTTCAATGTTAAAGGAAACTATACGTCTGGCGGGCTTGTCTGTTCGCCAGATGCCTCGATTGAGGCCGAAATTTGTGGCGGACACCGGTTCGGCAGGCATGTGCCGAAATCCGGCTGCTCAGTGGCCGGCGCACTTGTCGATTTACGCTAACTGACCGACACTGGCCCATCGTTCACACGGCCAGAATTTGGAGACATTATGAGTAATGCGGTTGAGTTGATGCTGAATTATCACCAGCAAACCGGTCATTATCCGGGCGCTCTCGTCCATGTAGAGCAGGAGGGGCGGGTGCTCACCCGACAGGTTTCGGGTCGGCTGAGCGGGGCGCCCGATGCTCCGGTCATGGCCGAGCGGGCCCGCTTCCGGATTGCCTCACTCACCAAGCCCATGGTCAGCATGGTGGTGCTGATGCTGGTAGATGAGGGGCGCGTGGCGCTCGCCACGCCAATTGCCGAGATCCTGCCCGAGTTGGCCGGACGCCAGGTGCATGGTCAGGGCAAGCCGGCCGTCCAGCCCACGCTGGAGCATCTGCTCACGCACACCTCCGGCTTTGCTTACGCGCCCGAAATTCTTCCGGCCGATCTGCGTGAGCAGGCGCTGGCCACGGGCCTGGCCGATATGGCGGCCATGAGCCGTGCCGAGTTTCTGCAAGCGCTGGCCGGGTTGCCGCTGGTTTGCGAGCCTGGCACCCGGTTTCTCTATGGCTACAGCACCGATCTGCTGGGCCTGATTCTCGAGCGGCTCGACGATGCCCCACTCGATGAAGTCATGCGCAAACGCCTGTTCGTACCCTTGGGGATGCA
>CAXBNM010000333.1:0-4946 GCA_963976885.1 uncultured Burkholderiaceae bacterium | reverse complement strand
GTGGCCAATGTGTTCTGGGCGCTGGCCTATGACACCGAATATGCAAAGGTCAGTGCCGCGGACTTGATGCCCAGATGAATATCGTCGTCCCGGTCGACCATTGCATATTCGGTGTCATAGGCCAGCGCCCAGAACACATTGGCCACAAGCATCACCCAGGCCGGTGCCGGCACTTCGTTCAGGGTGGCGGCAAATGCCATCGGAATACCGAACCCGAACGCAATGCCCAGATACGCCTGCGGCAGCGACATGAAGCGCTTGGTATAGGGGTAACTGCCGGCAACGAACGCCCCCACAAAAGCAAGCTGCCAGGTCAGCCCGTTCATCGGCAACACCAGCATCATTGATGCCAGTGACAACACGGCAAACACTGCCAGCGCCTCCCAGGGAGCAATAGCGCCGGTGGTAAGCGGGCGGGCCTGGGTGCGCTTGACCTGATGATCGATGTGCCGATCCGCGTAGTCGTTGATGGCGCAACCAGCCGAGCGCATCAGCAAGGTGCCCAGGCAGAAGGCAAACAGCAGGTACGGGTCGGGATGCCCGCCCGAGGCCATCCACAAGGCCCACAGGGTTGGCCACAGCAGCAGCAAAGTACCGATCGGTCGATGCAGCCGGACGAGCGCGAGATAACTGAGCCAGCGCGGCGGCTTTGGGGCGACGGACGGCGGGACAGATGACGGTGTGGGCGAATTCATGCGTTCCGTGACTTTAGTTTGAGCAAACGGCGCCGATAACTGCTCATGGGCAAATTGACCGAAGGTTTTTCCTCTCACGTCTGGCAGACACTGCTGATCGTCTGGACCGGCGTGGCGATATTGATCATGGCGCTTGCCTTCATGACGCTGTTGAATCCCGCCATGGCGGGCCAGCCGGGTGACGACGACAGTGCCGCCGGCATCATTGTATCGGCCGATGGCGATACCTCGTTGGTACGCACCGGCCAGATCACCAGTCCGGCCGGCCGCTTGCAAGAGGTCTTCAGCGGCGATCGGCTCAAAACCGGCCCGAACGGGCGCATCAACCTGCGCTTCACGGACGGCATGCGGATGAGTCTGGGCCCGGCCACGCAATTGCACATTGATGACTACCAGGATCAGGCCGGTCAGGAACGCAGCTTCTTCGACCTCGTGCGCGGTTCGTTGCGCACCATCACCGGCTTGATCGGCAAAAGCTCGCCCTCGGCGTTCAAACTGAACACTCCCACGGCCGTAATCGGCATCCGCGGCACCGACTTTACGGTGCTCCAGGCCGACTGCGCCCGTACCGATTGCACCCAAGGCGACAGCGCCGCCATGGAAGTGTCGGTCACCAGCGGCGCGGTTGATGTGGGCAATCAGGCCGGCAGTCTGCTGGTCATGGCGGGCCAGACGGCGCGCATCGGCAAGCGCGGCAGCGCGCCTCAACTGGTTCAGGCGGCAAGCTATTCAGCGCCCCGCCGCCCCGTCACCCGCCGCCCGCAACCGGACGTCACAACGCCACCGGCAGCCGGTAACGATGCACCCGCCACCGCGGCCGAAACCGGCAGCAGCGCACCGGGCCATGGTCAGACCGGCGTCAATCGCGAATACCGGGCGCCGGGCGCCGGCGAGTTCTTCGCGCCACGCCGCTGACCGCTGGCACCACGCCCTCGCCGGCCACCGCCTGGCGGGCTCTGATGGTTTTACGGCACGCTTGAGGTTGCTGCGCCGCAGCGTGTGGCGTAGCATTCGGACTCTCCTGCGTGCCCTGTCGGGCAACGTTCTCCAGGCTCCCGATCTTCGAAGCTGCCAGCATGGCGCGGGCTTTGCGCACCGCATCGCTGATGCCTGTTCGTGCGGCAAGCCCAGAACGCTCAGGTGCCGCCGGGTGCCGCACCCGCCTGCTGTCTACCTTCACTATTGAACCGCCAATGAAATCGCTCCACCAGGACTGGCTTTCCAACGTCCGCAACGATTTGCTTGCCGGGCTAGTGGTTGCCCTCGCCCTGATACCGGAGGCGATCGCCTTCTCGATCATCGCGGGTGTCGACCCCAAAGTCGGCCTGTACGCTTCCTTCTGCATTGCCACCGTCATTGCCTTCACCGGCGGCCGCCCCGGCATGATCTCGGCAGCCACCGGCGCCATGGCCTTGCTGATGGTGACCCTCGTCAAGGATCACGGGCTGCAATACCTGCTGGCGGCCACCGTGGCCACGATTCTCACGGGCGGGCTGCAGATCGTGGCCGGCTGGCTGCGCCTGGGCTCGCTGATGCGCTTTGTCTCGCGCTCGGTAATCACCGGCTTCGTCAATGCGCTGGCCATTCTGATCTTCATGGCGCAACTGCCCGAACTGATCGGGGTCAGCTATGCAGTCTATGTAATGGTGGCGGCCAGCCTGGCCATCATCTATCTGTTCCCCTACATCACCCGGGCCGTGCCCTCCCCGCTGGTCGCCATTCTCGTGATGACGGTCATCACGATCACGACCGGGCTGGACATCCGCACCGTGGCCGATCTGGGCGAACTGCCCGACAGCCTGCCGACCTTTCTGAATCCGCAAGTGCCCCTGAACTGGGAAACCCTGCAGATCATTTTTCCGGTCTCGGCCACGATGGCCGTCGTCGGCCTGCTCGAATCGATGATGACCGCCTCCATCGTCGATGACCTGACCGACTCGTCCAGCAACAAGAACCGCGAATGCGTCGGCCAGGGCGTCGCCAACATCTTCAGCGGCTTTCTGGGTGGCATGGCCGGCTGCGCAATGATTGGCCAGTCGGTCATCAATGTGAAGTCCGGCGGCCGCGGTCGGCTGTCGACCTTGTCGGCCGGTCTGTTCCTGCTTGTGATGTCGGTGTTTGCCAGCGAATGGGTCGGTCAGATTCCGATGGCAGTGCTGGTGGCCGTGATGATCATGGTCTCGATCGGCACCTTCAACTGGGCCTCGATCCGCAACTTGCGCTCGCACCCGAAAAGCTCCAGCACCGTGATGATCGCCACCGTGGTCGTCGTGGTGCTCACCCACGATCTGGCCAAAGGCGTGCTCGTTGGCGTGTTGTTGTCGGGCTTTTTCTTTGCGCACAAGGTCGGCATGGTGTTGTTTGTCAGCTCCATGACCGAAAACGAGGGTCGGGCCCGTCACTACCGTGTAATCGGCCAGGTATTTTTTGCGTCGGCCGAGCGTTTCGTGGCATCGTTCGATTTCAAGGAAGTGATTGAAAAAGTGCGCATTGATGTAAGCCGGGCCCATTTCTGGGACATCACGGCGGTCAGCGCGCTCGACAAGGTAGTCGTCAAGTTCCGGCGCGAAGGCACCGAGGTTGAAGTAATCGGCCTCAACGAAGCCAGCGCCACCATGATCGACCGCTTTGGCGAACACGATAAACCCGACGCCGGCGACCGCGCCCTGAGCCACTGACAGCGGAGCCACTGCCATGATCACCCAAGAAAGAAAAGTTCTCGCCTGCGTCGATCAGTCGCACTATGCCGACAACATTGCCGATTACGCGGTGTGGGCGGCGTCCCGCCTGAAGGCCCCCCTCGAGTTTCTGCACGTGCTCGACCGCCACCCCGAACTGAGCGCCGGCGGCGACTATTCGGGTGCCATCGGTATGGATGCGCAGGAAACCCTGCTCAACGAATTGTCAGGCCAGGACGAATTGCGCAGCCGTCAGGCGCGCGAGCGCGGCCGGCTGTTCCTGAATCGTCTGCGTGAGCGGGCCATTGCCGGCGGCATTGAATCACCCGACGTGCGGCAGCGCCACGGCCAGCTCGATGAAACCCTCGCCGAGCAGGAAAAGAACGTACGCCTGTTTGTTCTCGGGCGGCGCGGCGAATCGGCCGAAACCACGCAGCGCGACCTGGGCCGCAATGTGGAACGAGTCGCCCGCGCCCTGCATCAGCCGATTCTGACCGTCACCGAAAATTTCAACGAACCGAAGAAAGTCATGCTCGCCTTTGACGGCGGCATCATTACCCGGCGCGGCGTCCGGATGGTGGCCGAGAGCCCGCTATTCAAGGGTCTGCCCGTGCATTTGCTGATGTCGGGCAAGGAAAGCAGCGATGCGCGCAAACAACTGGAATGGGCGCGCCTGACACTCGAAGAAGCCGGGTTCGACGCGCCCGCCTCGCTGGTACCCGGCGATGCCGAAAGCATCATCGCCCAGACTGTGCGCGAGCAGAACATCGACCTGCTCATCATGGGCGCGTATGCCCACTCGCCGCTGCGCAGTTTTCTGTTCGGCAGCAAAACGTCCGATCTGCTTCGCGCCGCCACCATCCCGACCCTGTTGCTGCGCTGAGCGCCAGGCCGGCAGCCAGCCGGACGGAGAACGAAAAACTGGCCGGGCCCCCACAGGGTCCGGCCAGCCATCAGCCCACAGTCACTCCGCCCGCTAGCGGTAGATGAGCGTCGGCAGCCAGAGCGAGAACTCGGGCACAAAGGTGACCACCAGCAGTACCAGCACCAGCGGCACCAGGAACGGCATGGTGGCAGTGACACAGCGCTCGAACTTGACCCCTGAGACCTGCGACAACACATAGAGCACCATGCCTACCGGCGGCGTCAGCAGACCCAGCATCAGGTTGAGAATCACGATAATGCCCAGATGCACCGGGTCGATACCGACGGTATTGGCAATCGGCAACAACACGGGCACCAGAATCGTAATGGCGGCAATGGTCTCCATGAACAAGCCAACCAGCAGGACCAGCACCGTAATGATCGCCAGCAGAACCTGCGGATTCTCAGAGATGCTGAGCAGATACGCCCCCAGCAGATCAGCCACCTGATTGGCCGTCAGCACCCACGCGAAGATGGCGGCGGCTGCCACGATCAGCAGAATCGATGCCGAGGTTTCGATGGTGTCCATCGACACGCGAACGATGTGCCGCCAGGTGAGCGTGCGATAAACAAACAGGCCCAGAAACAACGCGTAGGTGACCGCCGCCACCGCCGACTCGGTCGGGGTGAACGCGCCGCCGTAAATGCC
>CAXBNM010000332.1:0-5011 GCA_963976885.1 uncultured Burkholderiaceae bacterium | reverse complement strand
CTCATGCGCATCGTCAGCGCAATGCGTTTACGGGCCGGATCAACCTCAAGCACCTTGACCTTGACGACGTCGCCCGCCTTGACCACTTTGTGCGGGTCCGAGACAAACGAGTTGGACAGGGCCGAGATGTGTACCAATCCATCCTGATGCACGCCGACGTCCACAAACGCGCCAAACGCCGCCACATTGGTCACCACGCCTTCCAGCGTCATGCCCGGCTGCAGATCGGTGAGCTTCTCGATGCCGTCCTTGAAAGCGGCCGTCTTGAAGGCCGGACGCGGATCGCGCCCCGGTTTTTCAAGCTCTTTGAGAATATCGACGACCGTTGGCAGACCGAAGCGATCATCGACATAGCTTTGCGGCGTCAGCTTGGTGATGACTTCCTTGTTGCCCACCACTTCCTTGATGCCTTTGCTGATGTCGGCCAGCATGCGCTCGACCAGCGGATACGCCTCGGGGTGAACGGCCGACGCATCAAGCGGATTGTCACCGTCGTTGATGCGCAGGAAGCCCGCAGCCTGTTCAAACGCCTTTTCGCCAAGCCGGCTGACCTTGAGCAGGTCGCGCCGATCGGCAAAGGCACCGTGCTCGTCGCGATGGCGAACAATGTTCTCGGCCTGGCTTGAGTTGAGTCCGGCGATACGGGCCAACAAAGGCACGCTGGCGGTGTTTACATCGACACCGACTCCGTTCACGCAGTCCTCGACCACTGCATCAAGCGCCCGCGCCAGACGGGTCTGGCTGACATCGTGCTGATACTGACCCACGCCAATGGCTTTGGGCTCGATCTTGACCAGTTCGGCGAGAGGATCCTGCAGGCGACGGGCAATCGAGACCGCGCCGCGCAGACTGACGTCAATATCCGGAAACTCTTTGGCCGCGGTCTCGGAAGCCGAATAGACCGAAGCCCCCGCCTCGGAAACCGTCACCCGCGTGAGCCGCAAATCGGGATGCTGCTCGATCAGATCGACAACCAGCCGATCGGTTTCGCGCGATGCGGTGCCGTTGCCGATGGCCACCAGATCAACCCCATGCGTGGCGGCCAGCTTGGCAAGCGTGGCTATCGAGCCTTTGATGTCTTTTTTGGGGGGATGCGGATAAATCGTGTCGGTCGCGAGCAGCTTGCCGGTTTTGTCGACCACCGCCACCTTGACCCCGGTACGCAGGCCCGGATCCAGCCCCATCGTTGCACGCTGACCAGCCGGCGCGGCCAGCAGCAGCGCTTTCAGGTTGCGGCCGAACACCTCGATCGCATCGGCCTCGGCGCGCTCGCGCAGGCTGCTGATCAGATCGGTGGCGATCTGCCACGACAATTTGACCTGCCAGGTCCAGCGGGCCGTTTCGTTGAGCCACTTGTCGGCAGGACGGCCCTTGTCGGCAATGCCGGCGCGCTGGGCAATCTGCCGCTGACACCAGCCCGGCCCTTCGCTCGGCTCCGGATCATCGGGTAGCGCCAGCGACACCAGCAAGACCTCTTCACGGCGACCGCGCAACAGTGCCAGTGCCCGATGCGAGGGCACCTGGGACAGCGGCTCCTGATACTCGAAGTAGTCGCGGAACTTGGCCCCTTCCTCTTCCTTGCCGGCGGCCACTTTGGACATCACCACCCCGCGGGTGGCCAGTTCTTCGCGCAAACGGCCGACCAGATCGGCGTCTTCGGCAAAGCGCTCCATCAGAATCTGGCGGGCGCCGTCCAGCGCGGCGGCCGCGTCGGCCACACCCGGATTGTCACCCGCTTCGGTCGTAAACGGCTCCTTCAGGTAGCCGGCGGCCGTTTCCTGCGGATCGAGGTTCGGATCGGCGAGCAACGCGTCGGCCAGCCCCTCCAGCCCTGCTTCACGGGCGATCTGCGCCTTGGTACGGCGCTTTTTCTTGTACGGCGCGTACAAATCCTCGAGGCGCTGCTTGGTATCGGCAGCATCCAGACTGGCTGCCAGGGCATCGGTAAGCTTGCCTTGCTCGGTAATGGCCGCAATGATCGACTCGCGTCGTTGGTCCATATCGCGCAGGTATTCCAGGCGCTCAGCCAACTGGCGTAGCTGGGTGTCGTCCAGGCCGTCAGTTACTTCTTTGCGGTAACGGGCGATAAAGGGCACCGTGGCGCCTTCATCAAGCAAGGCAATGGTCGCCAGCACCTGTTGGGGTCGAATGGAAAGCTCAGTGGCCAGGCGTTGCTCAAGCGGAAGCGGCATCAGTCGTTGTCATAGCAGTTCAAAGAGGGCGCAGCATGCCCTAAGCGGCCGGCCAGTTCAAGCCGCGCGAGCCGGATCAGTTGCGTGCAGGGCTCGGTGTCATCTGCACCGGCAGGCGCAGGATGATCCGGGTACCGCCGCTGGGCGCCGGTCCGATATCGATCGTGCCGCCCAATTCTACGGCGCGCTGCTTCATGTTGCCCAGCCCGCGCCCGCCCGAGATGGCGGCAATCATGCCCACATCAGTCGGGCAGCCCGGACCATGCAGCCCCACCCCGTCGTCGCTCAGACGCACCCAGATCTGGCCGGTTTCATCATCCAGGCCGCAAGCCACCTCGATGGAGCTGGCCTGGGCATGTTTCAACACGTTATTGATGCCCTCTTGCAGGATGCGCATCACCCCGAGCACCCCTTGCGGGCCCAGCCAGTTCATGGCCGGCCCCTCGGTCCCCCGCCACTGCACGGTCAGGCCAGCGGCCTCCAGGCGCGGTGCCAGCCGCGAGCGCAGACTGGCCAGCACACTGACCAGATCGCCGTCGACCGGATCCAGCGAATCGATCATCAGGCGCATGTCTTCAATGGCCGCCTGCAATGCTTCCTGAATCGAGCCCTGATTGACCGAACCGGATCGGACCATCGCCAGGGTCGAAATCAGCGTGCCGCCAAGCCCATCGTGCATATCGCGCACCAGTCGTTCACGCTCGTGTGAAATGGCCCGTTCGGTTTCCAGTTTCAGCAGCCGTTGATGCGCGCGCTCCACTTCCTGCTCGCGGTTGCGAACCCTTTGCTCCAGGCTCAGATTCATCGCCTCAAGCCCCTCGAGCGCCGCACCAAACCGGCGCACAAGCAGAAAGCCGAACACCAGCATGATGCTCAACGATCCGAACGGCATCAGATAGTTGTTGCCACGATCCAGAATGCCGACCATCACCATCCAGTCGTGAATACCGAAGGTGAGCGAAAACGCGCCGCAGGTCACCAGCAGCGCCACGTCGGCGGTGAAGCGGCGCAACAAGCCGTCCAGCACGCAATAAAGCGGATACGCGGAGATCAGCAGCGCGGCGGTATCACTGATCAGATAACCCCAGTCGTAGAACGCCGCCGGGGCAAACAGCACCAGTGCCGTCAGCGCGGCGCTGACACTGAGCGCCCAGCGCAGAAAGCGGATTTCCAGTTCGGGCTCATCGCGCTGCAGATATCGGAACACGAAGATGCAGACGCTATAGACAAACCAGACAAGCGTGACATGCCAGAACCAGTCGAGCAGTAATGGCGGGAGCTGCCCGGTCGTGACCAGCGGATAAACATCATGAATCGCCCAAGTGAACAACATGATGGCGTACCAGCCGTAGGTGGCGTCGTGCCGCCCCCACCACCACAGCAAGGCCATGAATGCACTGGTCACCAGCATCAGCATGACAATCATCTGCACGAGCGTTTGCGAGAAGAAATTCGCCAACTCGTGATAGCCGCGCAGCTCGGCGTCAGGGCCGAAATACAATTCGCGCAGCATCCCCTGCCCGGGCCGTTCGGCCACCACGCGCAGCGCCAGTAAATTCTGGGTCGGATTGAGCAGACTTGCCGGCACCTGGATCAACCATGACCGATTCCAGTTCCGGCTCATTGGCTTGTCCATGCGGCCGCGGCGCGCCAGCGGCGCACCGTTCAGGAAAGCCTGCGCGTTCATTGCCACCCGCGGGATCCACAGCGACATCATCAGCGCGGTCGGTGCATCGGCATCGAGAGCCACGAAATACCAGCCCTCGGCGGTATCGGGCGCATCGGCGCGCCAGTCATGGGGCAGCGACACCGACCGGGTGCCGGCCAGGTGTTCGACCTGCGCCCAGACGGACGGCGGCGCGGCACCACCGGCGCCAGGCAGAAAAACGGCTTTGTCGAGGGAAAATTGCGGGTTGTCTGGTTTGCTGTGCGAAAGAACGCTGACGAGGGCGGCGAGCAACAGGGCAAGCAGTAAATAAGCTGCCACCCGCCACGGTTCAGCTGTTTTCAAGTGTCTGTCCGGTATGCCGGGGCATCAGTCACTGTGCTGCGCCTCAAGCCGGATCAGACCAAGCTGCATCGCTTCAAACACCGCCTCGCCACGCGAGCGGACGGCCAGCTTGCGATAGATATGCTTGATGTGTGTGGTGACGGTATGCACCGAAATACCCAGCGCACCGGAGATTTCCTCGTAGGAGTAGCCCTTGGCAATCTGCTGCAACACGGTCGTTTCACGCGGCGTCAGCAACGCACAGGAGCCCGTTTTGACAGCGGGTGACTGGACTTGCGTTCTGGCCTGAGGCGGACGCGCCGGCATGCGCAAACGCTTGAGCAGATGTCGGGCAATTGAAGGGCTGATCGGTGAGCCACCGGCGAACAACTCGCGGATGGAGCGCAGAATCATCGGCACCGAGCCATCTTTGAGCAGATATCCCGTTGCTCCGGCCTCGAGAGCACCAAGAACATGGTTCTCATCCCCGAAGCTTGTGATGGCGGCAACTTCAGTTTTCGGGCACTTTACATGGGCGGCACGGATCAGATCGAGACCCGAGCCGTCAGGTAAGCCCAGATCAACCAGAAACACATCTGGCTCGCGCTCAAGCAAGGCCATACCATCGGCGACCGTGCCGGCGTGTCCGACCAGAAACAAATCAGGTTCTGCAGACAGCGCCTCGCAAAGATGGGCTCTGATGTTGGCGTCGTCTTCAACAACGGCAACTCGTATAGTGGCAATAGCGTCGCGTATCACGTCCTCATCCCCGGTTGCGCCTGTCTCACAGCGCCAAGTAACTATCTATCAAAAGTTTGACACAATGTGT
>CAXBNM010000331.1:0-5013 GCA_963976885.1 uncultured Burkholderiaceae bacterium | reverse complement strand
AGTCTGTGAGCCTGGCCCGCGCCACACTGGTCGCATGAATTCGCTGATCTGTGAACTGTGCGCCCTCTCGGACTTCCAGGAAGTCTGGATCCCCATGGCCGGTACTGCTGCCCCGCAACGCACCGGCCTGCAGGTTTGCCGACACTGTCGCGCCGTTTACTGGCCAGCGCCCCTGCCCCCTGCCGGCCTGGCACCGCTGCGCCCCTGCGGGCCCGGAGAAGCCCCGGCCAAACCTGATGGAGTCCAGCCATGAACCACTACGTCCATGAATTCCTGCTCGGTTGCTGTCTGCTTGCGGTCATCCTGGTGCCACTGGATTAATGTCGTTTTGCAAACATCGGTGACCAGAATTGACACCGGCAGGCGGGACATAAGCCCCGCCAGGCGCCTGGATGGCCTAAACTCGGCAAAGGCTTGCCAGAATGGCAATCCACCTCCATATAGAGGCTACGGTCCAGGGTTGTATCTGGGCTCTCGGCCCACTCCGCCATCCTCCGCCTTTGCCGATGAACGCTACCGCCATCGAAGCAAAACACTATCGTGCCACCGACGCACTGCCCGATGGCAGCGCAGTGTATCTGCGCGCCATTCGGGCTGACGACAAACGAGCCTTGCGTGAAGGTCTGGCAGGGTTCAGCGCCGATTCGGCCTATCAGCGATTTCTTGGCATCAAGAAATCCTTCACCGATGCCGAACTGGTGGCCTACACCGAACCCGACTTCATCCACCACGTCGCGCTGGTTGTTGAAATCATGCAGGACGGCCAGCGCTTACCGGTTGCGGTGGGGCGCTATTTCACCGACGACAACGCCGATCTGCCATCAGCCGAAGTATCGTTTGCCGTGCATGACAATTTCCAGCACCGCGGCATCGGCACCGTCTTGCTGCGCCATCTCGTTCATGTCGCACGCGAATCGGGCCTGGTTGAATTGCGCGCCTGGGTCATGAGCGGTAATCGCGGCATGCTGGGCGTGTTCGAACATGCCCCCGAGCCGTCACGCTTGCATCGTCAGGACTCCCTGATCGAAGTCACGCTGAGTCTGGTCTGAAGCGACCGATTCGCGCGACCATTTGCAGGTGTTGACATTGCTTGAACAGCACGCCAGCCGGTGTGAACTGCTCAAAAAAATCCAGTTTCGGCAACTCGCCGTATAGTTGCGGGATAACCCCTTAACTGCTGGAGACATGTAATGCCTGAGATCACTGCCGAAATCCTGAACCAACTCGGCCAGTATGACACCCCCACCATCTGCAACGCCCTCGAACTGGTCGCCCCCGAGCGCCGGGGTCATGGCTATGTGGTCGAGCAAATGGTTTGCAGTGGTCCCAGCCTGCCGCCTATCGTTGGTCTGGCCAAGACGTCAACGATGCGTGCGGTTGCGCCATCGACCCGCTCGCCTGCCGATTCGGCCAAGCACCGGGTTGCGTACTACGAGTATGTTGCCGACTCGGCTCTGCCGACGGTCAGCGTCATCCAGGATCTGGACCCGAATCCGGGTTTTGGCGCCTTCTGGGGCGAAGTCAACACCGCCATCCATAAGGGCCTCGGTTGCCTGGGCGTGGTCACCAATGGCTCGATCCGCGATCTCGATCAGACCGCGCCCGGCTTTCAACAACTGGCCGGCAAGGTCGGACCGAGCCACGCCTATGTGCATACCGTTGATTTCGGCACCACGGTCAACGTCTTTGGCATGACTGTCTCCGATGGCGACATCATCCACGCCGACCGTCATGGCGCAGTAGTCGTGCCGGCGGCCGTGGCGGCGGACATTCCTGGCGCCGTCGATTTGCTGGTGCGTCGCGAAGCCGTGATTCTCGACTGCGCCCGTGCGAAAGACTTCTCGATTGACAAGCTGCGCGCAGCGCTGGCTAACGCCGCCGAAATTCACTGAATCGGCTATTGGCGCGGTTGGCTGCCCCGGTGGGCATGATTGACACCGGGGCCGCGCAGGATTACTCGTTACACCCTGTATTCCTGACTCGGAGCTTCTCATGAACACATCCAAGTTGATGGCCGCCGCGCTGACCTCACTCCTGATCATTGCCGCCAGCGGCGCCAGTACTGCATGGGCGCATCACGGCTGGCGCTGGACCGAAAGCGGTGTTTTTGAACTGACCGGCGTGGTTGAATCGGCGCGACTGGGCAACCCCCACGGCGTTCTGGTTGTCGATGCTGACGGCCAGAAATGGACCGTTGAAGTCGGCCAGCCCTGGCGTAACGAACGCGCTGGGCTGACGGACAAGATGCTGGCCCCCGGCGCCGAGTTGACCATTCTGGGCAAGCGTTCGGCCGACGCCGCTGAGCAACGCATGAAAGCCGAACGCGTCGTCATCGACGGCACCAACCACGATCTGTACCCCGAGCGAATCGAAGCGAGCCGCTGACCCGGCAAGCGGCACTTACTCAGCCATCCGATGCTCACCGATTGGATAAGCGCCATCGATCAGAGCGCGCTGGCGGCAGCATTACGCGGCTCCATCTGGGTCTATCCGATCATCAATGCAGCCCACATTCTCGGCCTGGCCTTGTTGCTTGGCGCGATGCTTGTTCTCGATATCAGGCTGCTGGTGCAGGCCCGTGGTTTGCCACCGGCCCCGCTGGCTGGCGTCCTGCTGCCGGCGGCGCGCTGCGGTTTTGCGCTGGCGCTCGGCTCAGGCCTGCTGTTGTTCGTTGCCCGCGCGGCCGACTATGCATTCAATCCGCTGTTTCAACTCAAGCTTGGTCTGATTGCGCTGGCGCTGCTCAATGTGTGGCTCGCACATCGATTGGCGTTCTGGCGCCAGATCGATGACCATGCCGAGGCGGCCGGCGATCATGCCGGGGCGAGCCGCGCCGCCGCCCGATCGATACCAACCAGTGTCCGCGTTACGGCAGCCATCTCGCTGCTGACCTGGACGACGGTCATGATCATCGGCCGACTGCTTGGCTACCGCTGACGCATGAAGTCGGGTTCTGCGGGCAGCCGCCGGTTCAGCCCTTGCCCACCAGCGCACTCCAGGCCAGGCGCAGTGCCAGCACAGTCAGCGTCCATTTGAAGAGGGTGGCGAACAAGGCTTCGGGCAAACGCGACAGAATCTGCTTGCCCAGCCGGGTTCCGAAGTAGCCGGCCACCACCATCGAAATAATCGGCAACCACCACTGCGAGAAGGCAAACCCGAGCATGCCGAACGCGAGTGCCTTCAAGCTGTGCTGCACGAACATGGCAGCGCCATGCGTAGCCACCACCCCTTGCCGGCCCAGCGCGTCCACACGCCAGAACGCAGCCACCAACGGCCCGGTCGCGCCGACAAACATCGTCAGGAAGGTCGCCACGGCCCCCACGCCGATGAAGGTCTTGTCGGCAATCGCGCGCTTGGAAAAACCGGGTGCCCAGATCGACCAGAGAATGAACACCGACAGCACGCCGGTCAGGATGCGCGGCGGCAGGGCCACGACAACCGAGGCGGCCAGCGACACGCCAAAGACCGCGCCCAGCGCAAACCAGCCCACCAGCGGCCAGCGCACCCACTCACGCATGATGAAGGCACGGCTTGCATTCGAGCCCGCCTGCACGATGCCGTGCAGCGGCAAGACGACGGTCGCCGGCAACAACAGCAACAACACGGTGATCAGCGCAACGCCGCCACCGATGCCGAACGAGGCGGTCATTGCCGAGGTCACAAAGGACAAGCCGGTCAGTACCCCCCACCAGAACACGCTCAGCTCAGGAGGGAGCCAGAGCTCCAGCCCGGCGATCAAGCCAGTACCGCCGTCGCCTGCATGGTCAGATTGCCTTCATGGTCATGGGCCCACAAGGCCACAGTCCGACCATCATCGGCGGGTTGCCCGCACACGAAGAAGTGATGGGTATCGAACAGCGGCCGCACCGCCCGGAATTCAAAACTGGCCAGCGCCGGATCATTCATTTCGTGGCGCAGCGCGTCGAGCAACAGCGTTGCAATCAGCGGGCCGTGCACGACCAGACCGGGGTAATGCTCGACCTCGGTGACGTATTGCCGATCGTAGTGAATGCGATGGCCGTTGAAGGTCAGCGCCGAGTAGCGAAACAGCAGAACCGGATCAGGATCAATGCGACGAGCCCATTGGGACTGCGGCGGCGCGGCGACCGGAGCCGGCGCAGCCTGCCCCGGTTGCGGGTCATCGCGATACACGATGTCGTGATGCTCGACAAAGGCCGGCGTGGCGCCCGCTTGCGGCTCGGCCTCACCCCGGAACAACTCGTGCCGGACCTTGACAAACACCAGCGTGCCGGAGCGGCCGGTTTTCTCGGTGACGTTTTCAATGGTCGACACGCGCCGGATCGAATCGCCGACCTGCAAGGGCTCGTTGAAGCGCAGCTGGCTGCCCGCCCACATCCGCCGCGGCTGCGGCACCGGCGGCAGAAACCCGCCGCGACTTGGATGCCCGTCGACGCCGATACCGGCCTGCGGGGCCAGCGGCAGAAAATACAACCAGTGCCAGAGTGGCGGCAGCACCTGCCCCGGCGCCGGCCGGTCGGTGGAACGGTTCAGCGTTGCCGACAATGCTGCAAACGGCACCGGGCTCACGACATCGAGGGCCGTTTCGGTGCGGCCAATCCAATCAGTCAATACGGGCATCAGAGTTTTTCAAAAATAGTAACGTTGGCCATGCCGCCGCCTTCACACATCGTTTGCAAACCGAAGCGTTTGTCGTGCCGATGCAGCGCATGAATGAGAGTTGTGGTCAGCTTGGTGCCCGAGGCGCCCAGCGGATGACCGAGCGCGATGGCGCCGCCGTGCACGTTGAGGCGGGCCGGATCGGCGTGCGTGGCCTGCAGCCAGGCCAGTGGCACCGGTGCAAAGGCCTCATTGACCTCGAACAGATCGATGTCATCAATCGACATGCCGGCCTTCTTGAGCGCCGCCGTCGTTGCCGGCAGCGGCGCTTCGAGCATGATCACCGGATCGTGACCAATCACCGACATGTGATGAATGCGAGCGAGCGGCGCCACCCCCAGTTTTTTCAGGCCGGCCTCATTGACCACCATCACG
>CAXBNM010000330.1:0-5014 GCA_963976885.1 uncultured Burkholderiaceae bacterium | reverse complement strand
CAAATCCGACGCCGCGCTCAAAACCGACCCTACGCCTCACCCCACCTCAGCTTTTCCAGCCGCAAGCACCGCGGTTCTCGATAATGGCCCACCGCTCGCACTGGCGATCGCCCGGCGGTTGTGTTGCGACGGCAGTGTCATTCCGTTGATCGAAGACAAGCAGGGCAATCCGTTGCAACTTGGCCGCAAGACGCGTACGGTGCCGCCGGCCATGCGTCGGGCGATTGAGCGTCGCGATGGGGGTTGCCGCTTTCCCGGTTGTACGCAAACGCGCCATGTCGATGCTCACCATGTCGTGCACTGGGCCGATGGTGGTGCCACCGATCTGAGCAATCTGGTCTCGCTGTGCCGTCGGCATCACACGCTTGTGCATGAGGGCAATTATCAGGTTCGGCCGCAGCCGGGGGCGCCGCAACGCTTTGTGTTTTACACGCCTTATGGCTGGCGCATGCCTGCTACCGCCGAAAAGCGTTTCAACGGGAACGCGGCCGCGTTACGGGCGCAGAATGAAGCGCGCGGGTTGGGTATTCACGCTGAAACCTGCGAGCCGAGCTGGGACGGCAAGCCGGCTGACTATGACCACATCATGTTTGTGCTGGGTCAGTATTCGCCGGGGCCAGTTTTGTAACCACATCGACCTCACCGCTGTGCAGGGTTCGGTGTACCGGGCATTTGTCTGCGATGCCGAGCAGATATTCGCGTTGTTCTTCACTGAGTGCGCCGTCCAGTTCAACAGTGCGTTCAATGCGATCGATCTTGTGGCCGTTGTCTTCACAACTTGCGCAATCGAAGGCGTGTACTTTGTCGTGCTGGCAATCTACGGTAATTCGGTCGACCGGGATTTTCTTGCGGTCGGCCACCATGCGGATGGTCATGGCGGTGCAGGCGCCGAGTGCGGCTTGCAGCAACTGGTAGGGCGTGAAGCCCAGGTTGGTGCCGCCGACCGAGGCCGGTTCATCGGCAATGATGGTGTGGTCAGTGGTGCTGATCAGATTGGCAAAGCGGCCAGTGCCGCGCTCGCGGGTGCGCACAAAACCTGCGGGTACTTCGTTGGCCGCGGCCTGGGTGTCGGGTTCGGGTAAAAAGCGGCTGGCCCAGGCGCTGATGACTTGCGCGGCGTAGCGGGCATCGGCTTCGCGGTTGAGCAAATGATCGGCATCGTCGAGCGAGATGAAGGACTTGGGGTGTTTGGCGGCCACGAAAATGCGCTGCGCATTGTCGATGTTGACGGTTTTGTCGACCGGCGAATGCAGAACCAGCAACGCGCGGCCGAGATTGGTGATGCGGTCCAGTTGGGGCTGGCCGCACAAGTCGTCGACGAAGGTTTTCGAGATTGTGAAGGGCCGCCCGCCAATGCTGACCTCAGCGCGGCCGTCTTTTTCTAGCAGGCCGAGGTCTTTTTCGAACAGGTGACGCACGTGGGCCGGGTCGAAGGGGGCGCCGATGGTGGTTACCGCCCGGCATTCGGGCACCTGGGTGGCGGCGGCAATGGTGGCGGCGCCACCGAGCGAATGGCCGATCATCAGGGCAGGGGCTTGATGGTTGTCGCGCAGCCACTGGGCGGCGGCAAGCAGGTCGCCGATGTTGGCGGTGAAATTGCTGTCGGCAAAATCGCCTTCGCTGGCGCCGAGGCCGGTGAAGTCAAAGCGCAGTACGCCAAACCCGTGTTCGGTCAGCGCGCGGGCGATATAGGCGGCGCCCTTGGTGTCTTTGGAGCAGGTGAAGCAATGGGCAAACAGTGCAAAGCCGCGGGGGGCCATGTCGGGCAAATCGAGCCGGGCGGCGAGCCGGGCGCCGGTGCTGCCGGCAAATTCAATCTTGAGACTGGCGCCGTCGGCGCGTGCACTGGTTGCCATGATTACTCCTGTGAAACGCCCGAAGTTTCAGGCGTGGGCAGTCGGTTCGCCAACGGTCACCCGCTGCAGCAACCGGCGATGCCCTTCATACCCGCCAGTGGCGCGGTGATTGAGGCTGCGGTTGTCCCAGATGGTCAGCATTTTCGGGGCCCATTTGTGTTGATAGACGAATTCGGGTCGCTCAATGAAGGCAAACAGTTCGCGCAACAATTCGCCGCCCTCCTCGTCGCTCATTCCCTCGATGCCGATGGTATAGGCGGGACTGATGAACAACACCTGTTTGCCGGTCTCGGGATGGGTACGGATCAGCGGGTGCGAGCGGGTGGCCAGCGCGGAATTGTCTGATTTGATTTTCATTGACCGGGTTTGGTCGTCTTTGCTGTAGCGTCCTGACAGCGAATATCCATTGCGTGCCGAATGCACGGCATTCAGGCTGGACAGGGCTTCGCGCTGAGCCGCGGACAAGGCCTCGCAGGCCGCCTGCAGGTTGGCGAACATGGTGTCACCCCCCACAGGCGGTATTTCTACGCCGTAGAGCAGGGTGGCCGAGGGCGGGGTGCGCAGGAAACTCCAGTCGGAATGCCAGGATTCGGCAAACAGCGCTGTTGTTTCGTCGGGTTCGCGTCGTACTTCGACGACCCGCGGATTGCTCGGCAGGCCGGCCAGATAGGGGTCATCGCCGTTGGGGCCGAGCCGGGTGGCAAATCGGGTCAAGGTGTCCGGGGTCAGTTGCTGATCAGGCAGGCCGATGACCTGGTGAGTCAGCCAGGCCTGGCGCAGCTCGGCCAGGGCGTCGCCGGAGAGCGGTTCAGACAGATCGATGCCGCGTACCAGCGCGCCGCAGGTCTGTCCGGTGGGTTCGATACTCAGGGCCATTGCTTGCAAATCTCCAAAACCTGAAAACCGTACTTTGCCAGCTTTTTTTCTCCGAGCCCTGAGATGCCTGCCAAGTCATCGGCGTCGACCGGATTGACCTCGGCAATGGTGGTCAGTGTGCGGTCGTGGAAGATGACGTAAGGCGGCACGCCAGCCTCGCTGGCGGCCTCGCGGCGCCATTCGCGCAGCGCCTCAAAGCGTTGTTCGGCATCGCTGCCCGGTTTGAAGTTCGGGATGGCGGCCGCCGCACCGCCTTTCTTGCTGGCGCGGGTGCCGCGGGCGGCTTTTTTCAGGGATTCGCGCAGGCGCATGGGTTGCTCGCCCTTCAGGACCGCCCGAGCCTGCTCGGTAAGATGCAGCGAGCCGTATTGCTGGTGATCGACCCGCACCAGGCCGGCGGCAATGGCCTGACGCAAGTAAGCGCGCCATTGCTGGGCGGTAAGGTCGGCGCCGACGCCAAACACGGACAGATCGTGATGGCCAAAGCGTTGCACCTTGACGTTATCCTGGCCACGCAGCACGTCGATGACATGACCGCTGCCAAAACGCTGGCCGGTGCGGTAGATGGCCGAGAGCAGCTTTTGCATCAGCTCGGTGCCGTCAATGGTGACGGGTGGATCGAGGCAGATATCGCAGTTGCCGCACTCCCAGCCCTCCGGTTGGTGCTCATCGAAATAGGCCAGTAAGCGGGCGCGCCGACAGTGAACGGTTTCGCACAGGCCAAGCATCGCGTCGAGCTTGGCGCTCATGACTCGCTTGTGCGTTTCGTCGGCGTCGGAGTCGTCGATCAGGCGGCGTTGCTGCACAACGTCTTGCAACCCATAGACCATCCAGGCTTGTGAATCCAGGCCGTCGCGGCCGGCCCGGCCGGTTTCCTGGTAGTAGCCTTCGATGCTCTTGGGCAGATCGAGGTGGGCGACAAAGCGCACATTGGGCTTGTCGATGCCCATGCCAAACGCAATGGTGGCAACGACGATGCAGTCGTCCTCGGCCAGAAAGCGGCGCTGATGCTCGCTGCGCAACTCATTGGACATGCCGGCGTGATAGGCCAGCGCGTTGTAACCCGACACCCGTAAGGTTTCGGCGGTTTCTTCAACCTTGCGCCGACTCAGACAATAGACAACGCCCGCGCAACGCCCTTGTTCCTCCAGAAACGCGAGCAACTGACTGCGCGCGTCGCGTCGCTCAACCAGCGTGTAGCGGATGTTGGGGCGATCAAAGCTGGCCACGAAGACGCGCGCATCGTGCAGGCCGAGGCGGGTAAGAATTTCTTGGCGGGTGGTGGCATCGGCCGTGGCGGTCAGGGCAATGCAGGGCACGCCCGGCAGATGCTCGCGCAAGGAAGCCAGTTGCGCGTATTCGGGCCGGAAATCATGCCCCCACTGCGACACGCAGTGCGCTTCATCGATGGCGATACGACCGATATGGCACTGACGCAGCAGGTCGATGCCGCGCTCGCTCAGGATGCGTTCCGGTGCCATGTAGAGCAGATCAATCTGACCGTCGCGGGCGGCTTGTTCAATGGCCCGTGATTCGCCGGCCGACTGGCTTGAGTTCAGATAGGCGGCGCGGATACCCATGGCTTCCAGCGCTTCGACCTGATCCTGCATGAGCGCAATCAGCGGTGACACCACGACGGTCACCGCGTCGTCGAGCAGCGCCGGTAGCTGGTAACAGAGCGACTTGCCGGCGCCGGTAGGCATCAGCACCAGCGCGTCGCCGCCGGCCATCACATGCTCGATGATTTCGCCTTGCAGGCCGCGAAAGCTGTCGTATCCCCAGTAGCGTTTGAGCTGGGCAAGGGCCTCTTGCATCACGACTGCACCGGCCACAGCCAGGCGGCGCCGCGCACGCCGGAGGAATCACCGTGCTTGTTCTGCACCAGTTTGGTGTCGATGCGATCGGAAAAGACATGCGGTGCCCAGGTCTGTGGAATCCGGGAGTAGAGCTCCTGCACATTGGACATGCCGCCGCCGAGCACAATGACGCCCGGGTCGAGCACGTTCATGATGCTGGCCAGTGCCCGGGCCGCGCGGTCTACGTAGCGATCAAAGCATTGCGTGGCCAGCGGCTCGCCATTGCGCATGCGTTCGATGATGACGGGCGGTTTGATGTCTTCGCCGCCGCTGCGCATATAGCTGCGGGCAAAACTCGGGCCCGAGAGCCAGGATTCAATGCAATTGGGCCGGCCGCAATAGCAGGACGGTCCGGGACGTTCGTCATCTTTGGGGGCTGGCAGCGGGTTATGGCCCCATTCGCCGGCAATGCCATTGATGCCATCA
>CAXBNM010000329.1:0-5091 GCA_963976885.1 uncultured Burkholderiaceae bacterium | reverse complement strand
TGCATTCAGTCTCACGCAAAACTAACAACTTGACCATCCAGTGTACGAGGGTCCGGCGTCAGGACTGCACGCCGCCAAAGCGCAAGCCTGCAACCCGCCGGAGCATGGCCTTGGACCTGGCAAGCCAGTCGAGATGCGCCTTGATCTTGCGTCGCGGCACACCGACATAACCGCCCAACACGGCGGTCATATGCGTCGCCGGCACATTGTCAAGCTGGCGTGCGGCAATGGCACTGAACAGAAAGACAAAGCCGCGGATTTTTTCGGCGGGGAGATGCCAGATTTGGGTGGCCACAACCGCTTCACTCAGGCGCCCGCCGCCGGCAATGGTATCTATCCGCCGCGAAAAGCGTCCGTAAGCATCTGCAAGCGAAAATTTGCCGCAGTTGTACGCATAGGTGCTGATGTACTCGTCGTTGTCGAACAGGCTTTTTCCATTGTGGAAAGCAGGCGGATCATCCATGGCCATCACGCGATCGAAAATGGTTTTCTCGACAGCGCTGAGTTCACGCAACAGGGCCGGCGTACCGCCGACAAGTTCGCCACCGTACCAGACAGGTTGCGCGCACGCATAGTCAGCATCGATCTGTCGGTAGGTATCGCCAAAGTCAACCATGCTCAGGTCGTGCGGGTCTTGCAGACGCGGCCTGTCCGAGCGCTGGTAAGTATCTTGCACCAGCAGTTGCTGGCCACCGCAGACAATCTCGGCCAGTCCGTCGGCCGGTCGATGCCAGAGGCAATCAGAGTCAAGCAGGATGGATGGCAACTCAAGCGCGCCGAGAGCCTTGACCACATCGAGTTTGTAGAACGCATTGCGAAAGCGGCTGGACCGCGCGCCCGGATCAAACTCAGTGAAGGGCAAGTCAATCAATGTGACGCCAAGTTCCTCCAGTGCGACCTGAATGTTTACGCCATCCACAACCGCCGGCACATTGTCGTTGGTGTAAACAAGATGCGGTTGGTTTGGGTTGACTCTTATCGAGACCCAACAGAAAACGTAAACGCACAACCAATAGATTTCCCGGCGGGAAGCGTTCTGACGCCCAAGCATCGGGTAGATCACCGAGCTGGCCGCAGAATCCTTATCCACGCAAATCGATGTAACAATGTTGTGCTTCAATTGGCCTCCGTTTGCACACGCATGATGCCCAGCCCGGACATGTCGTGCTGAGATACGCAAGGGCCGTAATTCGCTGGGTCACTTTGCAACGGGGTCATTCAGGCCCGACCCGTAAGTTGAATAAGGCTTTCAAACGCCTCAGCCATTCTTGTGGTGTTGCATTGCTGTTCGGCCACGAGCAACGCGCGTGCGGAGCAATGCGCTCTGAGCGCCGGACTGCCCAGCAAGGTTTCGACAGCTTGCACCAGTTCCGGGACAGCCGGCTTGCTGACCACAAGACCGGTTTCACCGTCAACGACCATGGCGGCTTCCGGACCATGATTGTTCATCGGCCGACAGATTATCGCAGGCAAGCCGTAGTTGAACCCGTGAATAATGCTCAGGCCTGCATTCTGTGGGTAAATAAGCACGTCGGCCAACTGCATCCAGACGGCCAGCCGCGCTTCATCGTAGATCGCCCCTGCAAAAACCAGTCGATCACCAATGCCCAAAGATTTCGCGAGCGCCTCGAGGCGCGATTTCTCGGCATCCCCCTCACCAATAAAGATGACTCGGAGATCGGGCAATTGGCTACTGGCCTGTGCCGCCGCCTGAACAATCAGCTCCGGCAGGTTGGCCGGTTTCAATCTGCCGATATGAAGCAGGGTTGCACCGGCCACCAGACCGTGATGCTGGCGTAGGGCCTCCGATGCTTGAGAATTATCAATGGCACTGCGCCGGGCACGTTGAATGGCTGAAAAATCTAGACCATTGGGCGCTACAACGATTTTCTTCGCACTGACTCCCGCCCTGGTAAGCGCAGCCAAGGGAGACGGGCTGTAGACCACTACGGAATCGGCCATTCTGGCCGGCAGCGCCCGCAACCAATCGCGCCAGCGTGCCGGACGTTTCGATGCCGGCAGCATGCTCAGAAAGCGGCTGTTCCACTCCAGTACAAGAACATCGATGTCTGTTGAGCCGGCCAGTCGCCATTGGTCGGGTTGCCACATCAGCTCGCCCAGACGCGGTACTCGGACGACTAAGGCCCGTCTCATTTCGCCCCGAAAACCGTCGGGCTCGGCATTAAGCAGTGCCGGTTCCTGCGAGCCATAATGCACAGAAAGCTGCACCTTGCCGCGTTGCGCAAGTTCTCGAAACAGCGGCACTCGATAGGCCGGCAACGCAGGCTGCTGGATAGCCAGCCTGACCCGGTTCGAAGCTTCGCCATTGGCGGGCGCACCGATTTCCTCAGATTGTTCAGCAGTTCGGTGTGCAACAGATTCTGAAGTTACATTCATGAGAAAGCAGATAGCCCAAAGGTGCCGGCGCAAGCCGCCCGGCCCGGATCCTGAGCATTTGCAGGCGCTGACAGTATGGCAGTATAGATGGCTCAACCGGCCCCAACGTGCACAGCCCTTCATGCCATACAAACTTACACTGTTGATGCTTGGTCTTTGCTTCGCGATGCTTGCCAGCGCATCCGGTGCCCCGGGCGCAGCAGGCCACGCAGACGCACGCAGCACCTTCGTGTTACTGAACGCAATGACCTACAAGGAAATGCCACACTTTGGCACCCGGATGCCGGTCATTTACGAATCGACATTCTTCCAGCACGGCCATCTCGCCGATGGCGTCAGCCCGTCTGACGAAGGCATCGCGCGGGCAGCCACCAAGGCCCGCCGACTGGTCGGGGACAAGACCTGGCCCATTACTGCGCAAATGGTGGCTCTGGATATTGAACGCTGGGGCAGTTGGCCGTTTGAGTCGCTCGCACAGACCCGGCGCTCAGCCAGGCTTTACCGTCAGACGGCTGCACGCTTCAAGAAGACGGCGGAGTTGCCCATGTGCTTTTACGCGGTGTTTCCCAACAGCGGCATCGCGATTTCAACCCAGGCCGTGCGCGATGAAAAATACCGAGCGCAATGGCAGCAGGCCAACAAGATCATTGCTCACGAGGTGTTGGAGACGCTCGACATCCTGTGCCCGCAGCTCTACACCTACTACGACACCCCTGGCGCCGACGGTCGACAGAAAGCCATTGATCAGTGGAAACGCTTTGCAAGCGATACCGTCGCACTGGCCCGCCAGTTTGCACCGGGTAAAAAAGTTTATCCTTTCATCTGGCCGCAGTTTCATGCCGGTGGCACATTCAAGGATTACCCCTATGTGCCCGCAGAATACTGGCGCGCCCAGCTCGAACACCTGAAAACCATCGCCGACGGCGCCATTCTGTGGGGCGGCTACGATTTCGCCCACAAGGATCAGCAAACGTGGAGCCCGGACGCACCGTGGTGGCAGGTACTACAACAGGTATTCCCACAGCAGACCGGGACCAATACGATTACAGACAGTGCGCAGCGGCTCCCGGCCGGCACGCAGCTCAAGTAACAGCGACCTGACACCACCGGCCCCGACCGGGCTTACCCGGCAAAATCACTGTGCGAATCACTCACCTCACTCATCGGCTCTGCCGGGCCGCCGGCGGCCTGCAGTCAGCAATGATCGGTCTTGGCGGCGCCCTGCATGAGCAAGGCCATCAGGTCTGCGCCATCGGCACCGGCAATCTTGCTGCTTCAGAGGCTGCAGACTGGGGGGCCATCGAAACCTACACCACGCCCACCGTCGGCCCTGCCCAGTTTGCCTACTCGCCGGCAATGCCCCAGGTTATCGCGGACAGCAAGCCCGAGGTCCTGCATCAGCACGGGCTGTGGGTTTACCCCTCGGTGGCTGGCACACGCTGGGGCCGTCGGCACGCACAACAGAGGCTGATTTCACCGCATGGCATGCTCGATCCTTGGGCCTTGCAGACACGAGCTCTCAAAAAACGCCTGGCCTATCGTGCCTTTGAGCGAGACAACCTGATGTCGGCGCGCTGCCTGCACGCGCTGGTTGCCGAAGAGGCCGCTGCCATTCGTGCGCTGGGCCTGGCAACACCTGTTGCCGTCATCCCCAACGGGGTCGAGCGCCCCGCCGGCCAGACACCCTTGCCCGAGCCACTGGCCGAGCAAATCGGCACAAGCCCTTATGTGCTTTATCTCGGCCGCATTCACGGCAAGAAGAATCTTGGTGCGTTGCTGGGCGCCTGGCACCGCTTTGCGGCCGACTTGCAACCCGGCGCCACACTGCAACTGGTGCTGGCCGGTTTTGGCGCAGCAGCCGATGAAGCAAAACTGCGCGAACAGATTGCGCAGGCCGGCCGCGGGGATTGTCATTTTATCGGGACCGTCTACGGACAGCAGAAGCTGGCATTGTTGAGTAATGCGCAGGCCCTGGTGTTGCCCTCGCACAGTGAGGGCTTGCCGATGGTCGTGCTGGAGGCCTGGGCGCATGGGTTGCCGGTGTTGATGACCCCGCACTGCAATCTGCCGATTGGATTCACCCGCGAAGCGGCCATTAAGATCGGTGTCGATCCCGACACGATTGCTGCGGGCCTCCACGATCTGGCAGCGCTGGGCGATGAAGGCCGCCAGCTTATGGGGCAGCGCGGCAGCCAACTCATCGATGAGGAATTTACCTGGCCGCAGGTGGCCAGGAAATTTGCGCGGCTCTATGCCTGGATTGCCAATGGCGGACAGCAACCCGACGACTTGTTCTTTGCCGCATGACCCTGCCCACCGATTTCAAAATTCTGGTGTATGAACGTGAACACCGCGGCCATCGCTTTTCGGCGGTACGGGTTCTCATCGAGGCATTGCTGGTGCTTCAAAATGCAACAGAACGCAAACTCGTCATCGTGCTGGCGACTACCGCCGCCGCTTGTGAGTCGGAAGAATTTGCAGAACAACTGGCCCACTTGGCAGACCGCTTCGAGACTCGCCTGATCGGCGACGACCGGCTGACCGGCAGCGGCCTGCAAGGGGCGAAGCAAAAGCTCGACAATCTGCTCAAGCTGGTGCGCACCGAGCATTTTGACCATTTGTATCTCCCCTACGGTGACGGCTTGCTGCAATTGCTGGCGTTGCGCCTGCTTGTTCCTGGCGCGCGGTGGCCAC
>CAXBNM010000328.1:0-5102 GCA_963976885.1 uncultured Burkholderiaceae bacterium | reverse complement strand
GGTCGTACTTGAGGCAGTCGCGCTCGCGCCAGGTGTTGATTTGCTGCCACCAAGACTTCAGCGGTGCCGACTGCGCCTTGAGCTTGTCCTGCTCGGCGGTCAGCAAATCGGTGAGCGCGAGCAACGCCTCCTTGACGTCGCCAACGATCGGCACATCGACCTTGACCCGCTTGGATATTGACGACGGATCGATATCGACGTGAATGATCTTGCGCGGGTTCTGGGCAAAGTGCTTGGGGTTCCCGATGACCCGGTCATCGAAACGGGCGCCAATGGCGATCAGCACGTCGCAGTGCTGCATCGCCATATTGGCTTCATAAGTACCGTGCATGCCGGGCATACCGACAAAACGGTCGTCGGTCCCTTTCATCGCGCCCAGGCCCATCAGCGTATTGGTAACCGGGTAACCAGTGAGTTCGATGAAGCGGCGCAACTCGGGCGCGGCATTAGCCAGGATGATGCCCCCGCCGGTATAGACCATCGGTCGCTCGGCGTTGGCGATGGCGTGCACGGCCCGCTTGAGCTGCCCCTGATGGCCTTTGACGACCGGGTTGTAGGAGCGCATCTGGACGCTTTCGGGGTAATGAAACTTGCACTTCTCGCGGCTGACATCCTTGGGGATGTCGACCAGCACGGGGCCGGGCCGGCCGGTGCGGGCGATGTGAAACGCCTTTTTCATCGTTTCGGCCAGATCGCGGACGTTCTTGACCAGGAAGTTGTGTTTGACGCACGGACGGGTAATGCCGACCGTATCGCACTCCTGGAACGCGTCTTCACCGATGGCATGAGTCGGCACCTGGCCGCTGATGATGACCATCGGAATCGAATCCATGTAGGCGGTGGCAATGCCGGTCACGGCATTGGTAACCCCTGGTCCGCTGGTGACCAGGCATACGCCGACTTCTTCGGTCGAGCGCGAATAGGCGTCGGCAGCATGCACGGCGGCCTGTTCGTGGCGCACGAGAATGTGTTCGACGGTGTTGGGGTCTTCGGCATTCTGGGTGTAGAGCGCGTCATAGATGTAGAGGACGGCCCCGCCCGGATATCCGAACAGATGTTTGACGTTTTCTTCGCGCAGCGATTGCACGACGATTTCCGCGCCGGTGAGTTCCATTTTTTACTATCCTGGTTCTTCTGTCTGGGAGCCCGCCCGCCGCCGCCAACGGCTCATAAGCCACCGACGAAGACCTTGGTACAGGACCAAACACGATGATCGGACGCCCTTCAACACGCCTGTTGAGCATGATCCGGGGTATTTTCTGCCCTCAACGGCATTTTTTGACTTCGGCGTCAAACAACGCAGCGCTAAATGGCAAGCCCATAAGGATAATCCTCGCAAGCCAGCACGGTCAACTTGATGAGCGGCAGTGTTACGATTCCGGCTCCCGACCGCTCCCACCCTTTCCTGCAGACGACAAGAACATCTCATGGCAAGCCGGCAGGAAATTGACGAATTTCTGGCCTCCGTTGAACGCAGAGCGTTCAAACAGGCCGCCTACGCGGTGCGCGATGACCACACCGCGCTCGATATCGTGCAGGACAGCATGCTGCGTCTGGTCAACAGTTATGCTGACCGGCCGGTTGCCGAGTTGGCGCCGCTGTTTCAACGGATCCTGAAAAACGTCATAACCGACCATTTTCGCCGCCAGAAAATTCGCAACATCTGGACCACACTGGTTTCGTCACTGACGCCGGCGGACAGTGACAATGATCGCGATATTCTCGATGTCATCGGTTCGGATGAAGTTCGCTGGCAAGACGAAAGTGCTGCCGATCAGGTCGACCGATCGCAGACCTTGACGATCATTGAAAACGAAATTAAGAAGTTGCCTAAGCGTCAACGAGAGGCTTTCATGATGCGTTACTGGGAAGAGATGGATGTTGCGGAAACCGCCGCAGCAATGGGCTGCTCGCAAGGCAGCGTCAAAACACACTGTTCCCGGGCCAATCGCACTCTCGCCAAGGCACTCGCTGGCCGGGGTATTACGTTATGAAGAACGAACAAACCGCTTACGCGATCTGTCGAGAACTGGACCAAGGGTCCGCCGAGCTTGACCCCGCCATCACCGATCGGCTGGCCGCCGCCCGCGCCGCCGCGCTCGAGCAGTACCCGGCGCCGGCTCGCCCCGCCGTGCAGCCGATGCGTGGCGTCCCGACCCGTCGCAGCGGCCTGATCGAACAACCCTCGTGGTGGCAACGACTGGCTATCGCCGGCGTGCCCGTCATGCTGTTGGTCGTGGGCCTGGTCGGACTCGGCCAATGGAGCGAGCAACGCCGGATCGAACAACTCGCTGAACTGGACGCCGCCGTCCTGCTCGACGATCTGCCCATTGCCGCGTATGCCGACAAGGGCTTTGGCGTCTACCTGAAAAACACCCGCCAGTGGTCTGGCGCAACGGCCTATCAGGTCGCCACCAATCAACCCGGACGCTAGCATGCAGGCATCGTTGTCACGGCCGTTGATTCTTGCCTTGCTTTCGCTTGCGCTGCCGGCCATCAGCCCGGCGCTCGCCCAGACCACCCTCGAACCGACCGCCACCGAACGCGATCTGACCGGCCCCATCGAACCGCTCTGGATCGACCTGACCGACTCGCAACGCGAGATCCTCAAGCCCTTTGAAGAGCAATGGAACATCTGGCGCTCGGATGAAAAACGCATCTGGGTCGTGCTGGCCAATCGGTTTCCCACCTTCTCGGCTCGCGCCAAAGATCGCGCCTTGCTGCGTATTCATGAGTGGGCCAGCCTGACCCCCGAAGAGCGCGACATTGCCCGCCACAATTACCAGTTGGCCCGTGAGCGCGGCAAAGCCGAACGCCAGGTCGAATGGCGTCGCTACCAGCAAATGACCCCCGAACAACAATCTGTGTTGCGCGCCAGCGGTACCTTCAGCAATACCGCTGCCGGCAGCATCGCACCCAGCGGGCTGGCCCGTGACGCGGCCAAGCCGCTGTCGATCAAGCCCCTGGTCAATGAACAAGACGGACGTTGAGTGACAGACATTGCAAACCGCTTGCCAGCGGCACATCCCTGGCGCCGCTTCATGGGTATCGTTTACGAAGCCATCGTGCTGTTCGGCGTGCTCTGGTTTTTTGACTACGCGTTCTCTGCCCTGACCCGCTTTCAGGGCGAACCCGGCGTGCTGCGCAATCTGTTTCAACTGTTTCAGGTGCTGGTGCTGGGCACTTATTTCGCAGGCTTCTGGGCGCGTGGCCGGCGCACCCTGCCGATGAAGACCATGTCTTTGCAACTGTTCACCGCAGATGACCAGCCGGTCCCTTTGCCGCGCGCCATTGTCCGCTACGCCAGTGCGCTGGCGTTGCTGGTGATTCCGCTCGGGCTGGCCTATTACCTGCACTGGCTGGCGGCGTTGCTGATGCTGCTGCCCTTCGCCTGGACGCTGTTTGATACCGACCGGCAAGCACTTTACGACCGCCTCAGCGGCACCCGGCTGGTCAGAACACCCGACTGAGCCCGCCCTGTAAAGCGCGCGCATCGGACGTTTGTGAACTCCTGCACGGTGCCCTGGCGCCGGTTATGAGAACATTCAGGAATGCTCTTCAATCAATTCATTCTCGAACGCCTCGAACTGCTGGAAAAAGCGGCCCGTGGCTTTGGCGACCAGATCACCGAACGGTCCCTCTATGAGGCAATTCCGCGCTCGATGCAGGATGCCGCGCAGTTCTCAGTGCTGGTTGACTGGGGCCTGACCACAGGCGTGCTCGAAGAACTCAGCAGCGGCATCGGTCGGCGCTTTCGCATTCATCGCCGCGCGCTCGCGCAATGGCGCTTGCTGGCCAATGGTGAACCGCCCGCGACGGATCACACCTCCCCAAAACCGACACGCAACTAACAATCCCTGACATTCGGGCCGCCTAAGGCTGCCCCAATCAGAGAACCCGAACAGTAACCTGTTCGGGTTTTTTGCGTTTGAGCGTCCGTAAGTCGTCGGGACATTCAGACAATATACAATTACCCCTCTTAAAGGGGGATGAATCGCGCCAGAACGCGATCATATTCATGCCAAGCCCAACCCAGTTGCACTCGGGTTCCAGCCCACAGGAGAGTGACCACCATGACCGCTCAGCTTCACCGCGCGCGCGCGGTAACTGCCGCCCGTTCCATCCGCCTTGCCTCCCCCGAAGACCCCTTCCGCGTACTTGTGGCGCGGCCTGAAGATGATTTCAGGATCAACACCTTACGCCAGACTGCTTATGCCAAGGCTGGGTACTTCTCCATTCCAGACACCTCGCTGCTGCAACGCCAGCGCGACCCGGCCACGGCCGTTTGCCTGATCATCGCGAACAAGAAACAGATCGCCGCCACCGTCAGACTCTGCCTGGCCACCCATCAGAGCGGTGCCGAGAGGCTGTTGCAAGGGCCAGCCCCCCTCGCCGGCGACCATTTCCCGACCCTCACGTTGTGCCGCGGTGCGACCAGCACCGACTTCCGTGGCCTGGGATTGATGACCTTTCTGGTCGGCCTGGGCGTGGCGGTGGCCGATCGTGCCGGGCTGAGCAGTGCCACCGGCATGCAGGCGGAAGGCACGCCGCACTTTGGCACGATGCTGGCCAGTGGCTGGCAAAGCAAAGACGTCCCCAGTGCCGCCACAGAATGTGTGCGGATGAAGACTGACGCAATGAAACTGGTTTTTATCAGTCGTGCCCGATTCGGGTACAGTGCCAGTTATGGGCAGAATGAACACGGGGACCTCTACAAAGCCCTTCAGGCGGTCGACGCCATCGAGACTGCGGCACAACGCATCGCGCGCATTCACCAGAGCCAGGAACCGTTACAGCGGGTCGAAAGCCCGCCTGAGCGCCCGGCCGACTTCGATCCACACAAACCCTGACCGAGACAAAGATGGGCCCGACGGCCGACACTAATCCACCATCATCGAAGCTCACGGACGGCGTCCCGACACCCTCCGAGAGCTTTGAGCCGTTCTCGCACGACGAGATTTTCCGGGTGATGATGGTGGAATCGCCACTGCCAGTCTCGGTGCAAGACGACCAATGGCGGTTCGTGTTCGTCAATCAGGCCTATTGTCGCTACACCGGCTACACGGCCGCTGAACTCATCGGCAAGGACCCGGCCGGCTGGT
>CAXBNM010000327.1:0-5118 GCA_963976885.1 uncultured Burkholderiaceae bacterium | reverse complement strand
AAGGCTCATCGAGCAGCAACAAGCGTGGGCGACTCATCAGCGCGCGCCCGATGGCCAGCATTTGCTGTTCGCCCCCGGACAAGGTGCCACCTCGTTGATTACGACGATCCTGCAGGCGCGGAAACAATTCGAAAACCTTGGCCAGGTCTTCGGCAAAATGCGCGTCACCTGCCACCGCTGCCCCCATCTGCAGATTCTCGAGCACGGTCATCCGGGCAAAGATGCGCCGGCCTTCCGGCGACTGCGCAATACCCATGCGCATGATGTCGTGGGTCGGGCGAGCCGTGATGTCGACGCCGTCATAAATGATGCGTCCATCACGTGCATGGGGATTGCCGCAGATGGTCATCATCAACGTTGACTTGCCCGCACCATTGGCCCCGATGAGTGTGACGATCTCGCCTTTGCGAACCTGCATGTCGACGCCCTTGAGCGCTTCGATACGGCCATAAAAGGTATGCACGCCGGCGATGTCGAGCATGATCTCGTTGCCATTGTCAGCCGGTTTCACTGCCTCGTTCATGCGCCTGCTCCTGCGCCGCCCACCGAAGCCAGTGCCGCCGCCTCTTCCTCTTCATCGACACCCAGATAAGCGGCAATCACCTTGGGATCATTGCGCACCAGTTCGGGCGTGCCGTCGGCAATCTTGCGACCATAGTCGAGCACAACGACATGGTCGGAAATTTCCATCACCACGCTCATGTCGTGTTCGATCAGCAGCACCGACACCCCGTCATCTTTGCGGATCGACAGCAACAACTGATTAAGGGCCGCCGATTCACGCGGATTCAAACCAGCTGCCGGCTCATCAAGACAAAGCAATTCCGGGCCGGTACACATGGCGCGCGCTATCTCGAGGCGACGCTGATCGCCATACGGCAGATCGGCGGCCGGGTCGTCGGCGCGTGCAACAAGGTCGGTTTTCTCGAGCCAGTAACGGGCGGTGTCGAGCGCCTGCTTTTCGGCGGAGCGATATCTCTTGAGCCCGAGCAGGCCGCCAATGGTGAAGTTGGAGGCGCGCATCAGCGCAGTGTGTTGCGCAACCATCAGGTTTTCGAGCAAGGTCATGCCGCCAAACAGACGGATGTTCTGAAAGGTTCGCGCGACCCGTGCATCGCGGGAAATTTCGAAGTCAGGCATGCGCTCGAGCAACCAGTTGGTGTTATCGCGCTGCGTCATCGTCATCCGACCTTCGGTCGGCTTGTAAAAGCCCGTAATGCAGTTGAACACCGTCGTCTTGCCGGCGCCGTTCGGGCCGATCAAGGCAGTGATATCGCCGCGGTGCACATCGAACGACAAGTTGTCGATGGCCATCAGACCACCAAAGCGCATGGTCATGTGTTCGATCTGCAGCATCGGAGCAGCGTTCTGGTCGTTACTCATCAGTGGCCCTCCCCTTGCGAAACCATCGAGGAGTCGACCGCTTTGCGCTCCTTCAGAAACACCGTTGGTATCCGCGTTGAGATGAGTCCGCGCGGCTTCCAGATCATGATCAGCACCATCGCCAAGCCGAACACCAGCATCCGGTACTCCTCCAGATTACGAAACACTTCAAAGCCGCCTATCATCACGATGGCCGCAATGACCACGCCAATCTGACTGCCCAGACCGCCGAGCACCACAATGGCCAGAATGATTGCCGATTCAATGAAGGTGAAACTCTCGGGCGAGATAAAACCCTGACGAGTAGCAAAGAAAGCGCCGGCAAAGCCACCGAACATCGCCCCCAGCGAAAACGCCGTCAGTTTGGTGGTGGTGGTGTTGATACCAAGCGAGCGGCAGGCGATTTCGTCTTCACGCAAGGCCTCCCAGGCCCGACCGACCGGCAAACGGCGCAAGCGGGCGGTCACGAAATACGTGAGCAATGCGAGCGCGAGAATGATGTAGTACAGAAACACGATGCGATGCATCGATGAATAATCGAGATTGAAAAAGGCCGCGAAGCCCTCCTCGCCGCGCTCGAAGGGCAGCCCGAAAAAGCTCGGCCGCGGAATCCGCGACAAGCCGTCCGGTCCGCCGGTTACCGGATACCAGTTGAGCAAGACGATGCGGATGATTTCGCCGAACGCCAGCGTGACGATGGCCAGGTAGTCGCCGCGCAGGCGCAGCACCGGAAAGCCCAGCACCACCCCCCAGGTAGCCGCGAGCAAGCCGGCCAGTGGCAGACAGGCCCAGAACGACCAACCGAAATTGAGCGCCAGCAACGCATAGCTGTAAGCACCGACCGCGTAAAACGCCACATAACCCAGATCGAGCAAGCCGGCCAGACCCACCACGATGTTCAACCCCCAGCCGAGCATCACATAGGTGAGGATCAGAATACTCAGGTCGATCACGTAGCGATTCTTGTCGGGACTGATGATTGGCATCAACAACGGCAAGGTGAGCGCAACAATCAACAGGACAAGGGAAAAGACCCGGCCCAGCCATGGGATGGGTTTGGTGGCGCTGGCCTTTTTGGTGCTCTTGCCGCCAAACAACTGGCGGTCGGTTTTCCAGAACAACAGATTCAGCAGCAGGCGACCGCCAAAAACAATGGCCACGGCGATCACCACCGCCAGCCAACGGCTTTCGATGGTCAGTCCGCCGGTGCCGGGGTTTGTTTTCAGGCCGATCATGAACAACGCCAGACCCAAGGTGATCAGAGCGGCAATACCGGCATCTTTCAGCGACGCTTTCATCACTGAATCTTTGGCCGGCGCGGCATCGATGGGATGAGTACTCATATCAGACCTTCTCGATTTCGGGCTTGCCCAGCAAACCGGAGGGCATGAAGATCAGCACAATCGCCAGAATCGAGAATGCCGCCACATCTTTGTACTCAACCGAAAAATATCCGGACCAGAAGGTTTCGATCAGGCCAATGAGAAGACCACCGAGCATGGCCCCCGGCAGTGAACCGATGCCACCCAGCACCGCCGCCGTGAAGGCCTTGACCCCGGCCACGAAACCGATGAAGAAGTCGATTACTCCGTAATAAAGAACGAACAAGGTTCCGGCCACGGCGGCCAGCGCCGCCCCCATCACGAAGGTGAGCGAAATGGTGCGATCGACGTTGACGCCAAGCAAGGCGGCCATTTTCTGATCTTGTTCGCAGGCGCGTTGCGCACGGCCGAGCGAAGTCTTGTTGATGAGCAGCGTGAAGCACGTCATCAGCACGACCGTGGTCAGGATGATGATGATCTGCATGTTGGAGATCTGCACCGAGGTCGACCCGTGGCCCATGATCTGGAAACCACCAGAGATCAGCGGCTCAAGCGGCTTGACCCGAGCGCCTTGCGAAATCTGCACAAAATTCTGCAGCGCAATCGACATGCCGATCGCGGTAATCAGCGGCGCGAGCCGGAACGAGCCGCGCAGCGGCCGGTACGCGAGCCGCTCAATGGTCCAGCCCCAGACCGAGGTCAGCACCATTGAGATGACAATGGCCAGAAACAGACCGATGGCCACCATGCCCAACCCGGACGCCGCAGACAAACCTAACAATACGAACACGATCAGGGCAATGAACGACCCGATCATGAACACATCGCCGTGGGCGAAGTTGATCATGCCGATGATCCCGTAGACCATCGTGTAGCCAATGGCGATCAGTCCGTAAATGGAACCGAGTGTCACGCCGTTGATTAATTGCTGCAGGAAGTACTCCACCTGTTCTCTCCAACTTGTTTTTTTATCTTGTGACCAACTTTAACGCTTGCTACCTCCGCCCGCATCAGAATCGTCGTTCGATGCACTCATTTCCAGCGAAAGCAAACTGGCGTTTCCTCCCGAGGCGGTGGTATCTATCGTAATGACCCGCTCCAGGGCAAACCGGTGCAGCCCGCTGCTGGTGCGCAACAGTGGAACCCGGGCACCGTCGCGCCCTGCCAGTAAGCTTCGAACTGTACCCCAGTTCGGGCTCTGATTTTCAATCACGACGCCGCTCAGTTTCAGTGCGCCCGGCCGGTCGCCAGCCACCAGCGCCATTGCTGCGGCAGGCTCGACGGTACTGAGCCAATCAGTCGGCAACCCGGCAGCTCGCAGCATTGGCAGCAACAGGCTTGCAGCGAGGTGACGCATCGGGCCGCTGAGCAAAACCGGATTGCCCGTCACCAGGACCTTGAGCGCCTGGCCGCACAGAACAGTAAGCGGCACCAGAGTTTCGTCAGCCGGTACTTCGGTCGCACCATCCCCCATACAGAGCATGGGTCCGCGTGGCACTGAGCGCAGGCGGTTGGTTTCACCGGTCGGCCCTTGCAGCAGGGTTTCGTCGAACAAGACGCCGGCTTCGCCCAACCACTTGGCCGCCATCGGACGCCAACCGGCCGGCAACTGCTGAAGCTGAGCTTGCAACGCCGCCAGGCGGGCCGGCGCGCCGGGACGGTGAGCCTGTTCGAACAAGCGCTGGCAAAGCTCGGCCGGATCGGGCGTGTCGACGAGCGTCGTTTGTTGTTTCGGCAACTCGGCGCGTTTGAGCCGCGGCAAGGTTTCGCCACTGTCGCGCAGAAAGGCATCAAGGTAATGCGGCCCACCGGCCTTTGGGCCAGTGCCCGACAAACCTTCACCACCGAACGGCTGCACGCCAACGACAGCACCAATCTGATTGCGGTTCACGTAAGCGTTGCCGGCCCGGATGCGATAGCAGACATCGCGCACCCGATTATCGATGCGCGATTGCAGACCGAAGGTAAGTCCGTAGCCGCTGTCGTTGATCTGCCCGATTACCTCGTCAAGCCGCTTGGCCGCAAAGCGGACCACATGCAGCACCGGACCGAAGATCTCGGTATCGATGTCGGCAAACGACTTCATTTCGAAGGCGACCGGCGCGAGCATCAGGCGCGCGAACTCCGGCGCGGCATCTGCCGAGGCAGCGCCGCGCAGACGCATGCGTCCGCTGGCAAGCAACTCGGACACCGATTCGCCGCCAAACAGGCGCCGGCCCTCGGCACTGCGCCGGGCGCAATAGTCGGCGATCCGTGCATGGGCTTGCGCGTCGATCAGCGGACCGACATCGACGGCCGGATGAAGAGGATCACCCAGACAGAGTTCGGCGGTTGCGCCGGCGAGCATCGCGATGAGCTCATCGGCGATGTCGTCCTGCACAAACAACACGCGCAACGCCGAGCAACGCTGCCC
>CAXBNM010000326.1:0-5136 GCA_963976885.1 uncultured Burkholderiaceae bacterium | reverse complement strand
GGTGGCGGCGGCGGTGGCTTGGGTTTGGGCTTGGGCTTGACGCCACTGATCTGCAAGTCATCGGTATCGGCGCGCCGCGTTTCACCCACGGCGCGCGATTTGCTCAGCGCCTTTTCAAGCTTTTCGCTCAGACGGGCACGCACTTCCGGGTCACTGATCGAGGGGGCCGCACCGGCCGGTGGCACGGCAAGCAGCCACAGCGCGCATCCGAGCGCCAGCGACGACGCCAGCCGCCGGCGCCCCGGCGCCGGGGCGCGCAGGCAGGCGGCGGCAGCTTGGGGACGATCTCCCAGAAACGCGGGCTGGCGGCATAAGACTTTCACCCCTGCGGTATCGGCGTGCCATGGCGCGGCTTGATGCCTGTGCCGATGAGCGGACCGTCACAGCGACCGGGCGTGGCCAGCAGGCTCTGGCCAGCGCCTGACGGGCCAGCAAACCGGCGCCGGGGTCAAGGCCTCGAGCAAGACGAGCAAGACCCTGAGAGGTCAGGCGACGCCGTCCTGAGCCATGCAAGACCCGATGTCGCGTCGGCCCTACTCGTCCTTCAGTGCCCGCGCGGTTGCCTCAGCTTTCCAGATGTCGGCCTCGACCTCAACGCTGATGGCACGCCCGGTGGTGATGTCGCGCTGAATCTGCACCTCGTAGCTCTCGCCGTCCCGGACAATTTCATAGTCCGCATGGGTCGGCAAGGTATCGCTGGCCGCGGTGATTTCGTAACCCGCCTCGCGCAGAATCTCTTTGTATTCCTCGAGTGTGCGCCCGGCCGGCATCGACGTTTCCAGCGCCTGGCGGCGCTCTTCCCAGGCGCCAAGCCGGTTACTGTCTTTTACTCTTTCGGCCAGTTCAGGTTCCAGCACCAGTGCGTCGGGCCGGAAATCCGGGTCGTCCATCGCTTGCCTGGTGGTCGGGGCAAGCCACAGATTGGTGGTCACATCAATGGCATCGGCCGGTCCGGTCGGGCGCTCAAAACCCAGTCGCACCTCATGCGTGCGGCCGTCCTTGACGACCTCGTAGACCAGGCTGTGTTCGGCCTCTTCCAGAATCGCAGTGATCAGAAAGCCTTTGCTCTCAATGAATTCGGCCGCCTCGGCGCGTTGGCCAACGGCCAGCAGATCGCGCTCGAGCTGGCGCTGTTCGTCGATATAGCTGGTGATGCGGGTGCGATCGGTCCAGTCGAGCGCCGTGACAATCTGCGCCGACAAGGGCATCGGCAGCACGGTAACGGTCAGCGTCAGCGCAAGTGACAAACCGGCCAGTACACGGGTGGCGCTTCCCGTCTCATGCCGCGGTGTGCGCGACGGGCAGCAAACGGCGCGGGACACCGACCAAGGCCCGAAAGGGGACTGCGACACACATGCAAGCATTACGACCACTCCTGAATGGTTTAAAGGTGGGTTCAGGGGCAGAGCATAACGAGTCCACCCGGCCCTGCAACCGAGTCAGGGCATGAGTCGGGCCTATTCGAATGTAACAAACTCAAGCGCCGGACACGATCGGCGCCACCGACCCCGGTACGCGCATCGCGCACCGGGGTCGGCACAACCGTCTACAGCACGAATTGCGAGAGATCTTCGCTGGCAGCGGTATCGGCCAGCCGCTCGTTCACGTAGTCGGCGGTGATGGCCAGTGACTTGTCAATCCGATTGCTGGCCTCGTAGGACAACACCTCAAGCAGGCGCTCCATCACGGTGTGCAAACGCCGCGCGCCGATATTCTCGACCCGCTCGTTGACATCATAGGCAATTTCAGCCAGCCGGCGGATGCCCTCGTCGGTGAATTCGAGCGTAATGCCTTCGGTCAGCATCAGCGCCGTGTACTGCTTGGTCAGGCTGGCATCGGTGTCACACAGAATGCGCACGAAGTCATCGGTGGTGAGTGACTTCATCTCGACCCGGATCGGCAGGCGACCCTGCAGTTCGGGCACCAGATCGGAGGGCTTGCTCAGATGGAACGCGCCCGACGCAATGAACAGGATGTGATCGGTGCGTACCGAGCCGTACTTGGTGTTGACCGCAGTGCCTTCGATGAGCGGCAGCAGGTCGCGCTGCACGCCCTGACGCGACACATCGGCGCCCTGGGTGCCGCTACGGGTGGCCACCTTGTCGATTTCATCGAGAAACACGATGCCGTTCTGCTCAACTGACTGCACAGCCAGCGTTTTGGCTTCGTCTTCGTTGACCAGCTTGCCGGCCTCTTCATCGGTGAGCAGCTTGAGCGCTTCGCGAATCGGCAGGCGGCGGCTTTTCTTGCGCCCCGGCAGATTCGAAAACATGTTCTGCAGCTGGTTGGTCATTTCTTCCATGCCCGCCGGCCCCATGAACTCCATGTTCGGCGCACTCTGGGCGACGTCGATTTCAATTTCCTTGTCATCGAGTTCACCCTCACGCAGCCGTTTGCGCAGGATCTGACGGGTTGACGACTCCGGTTTTGACGAGGCCGGGCTCGGCTCGTCGGCGCTGAAGCCGAAACCGCTCCCGGCGTCGGGCTTGCGCGCCGGTGGCAGCAAGACATCGAGAATGCGGTCTTCGGCCGCATCGGCGGCGCGCTGCTGCACCTTGTGCTTTTCCTGCTCGCGCACCTGCGTGAAGGCAACCTCGACCAGATCACGGATGATGGAATCGACGTCGCGACCCACATAACCGACCTCGGTGAACTTGGTGGCCTCAACCTTGATGAACGGCGCGTTGGCGAGCCGCGCCAGGCGGCGGGCAATTTCGGTTTTACCGACGCCGGTGGGCCCGATCATCAGGATGTTCTTGGGCGTGATCTCCGAGCGCAGCGGCTCGGCGACTTGTTGCCGGCGCCAGCGATTGCGCAGCGCGATGGCGACTGCGCGCTTGGCTTCTTGCTGGCCGACGATGTGCTTGTCGAGTTCAGAAACGATCTCGGGGGGCGTCATGGCGCTCAAAGGACTTCCACCGTATGGGATTGGTTGGTGTAAATGCACAGGTCCCCGGCAATACCGAGCGACTTCCTCACGATGACTTCGGGGCTGAGGTCGGTATTTTCAAGCAGGGCCAGTGCGGCGGACTGGGCGTAGGGGCCACCCGAGCCAATGGCGATCAGGCCGTGCTCGGGTTCGAGCACATCGCCGTTGCCGGTAATGGTCAGCGAGTGTTCCGCGTCGGCCACGGCCAGCATGGCCTCCAGACGGCGCAAAGTACGGTCGGTGCGCCAGTCTTTGGCCAGTTCAACCGCTGCACGCAGCATTTGCCCGGAGTGCTTTTCAAGCTTGGTTTCGAAGTGTTCGAACAGGGTGAAGGCGTCAGCCGTGCCGCCGGCAAAGCCAGCCAGCACTTTGTTCTGGTAGAGCCGGCGCACCTTGCGGGCCGACCCCTTGATGATGATGTTGCCCAAGGTGACCTGGCCGTCGCCACCCAGCGCGACCTGATTGCCGCGTCGGACCGAGATGATGGTAGTGCCGTGATACTGTTCCATGCGTTCGTTCGACGTGCAGGGCGCACGCCGCCATTGAGGAAGGAACGCTAGATTTTACGCCGCCGAATTTCTGCCATCTCGTGAATGCCCATCACCAGCATCAGTGCATAGACGAGAAAGTTCGGTTCCAGAAACTGCACTTTGCGGCTGCGCCCCATCATGGCGGCCAGTTCATTGAGCAGCTCGCCTGCGGCCGCGAAGTCCATTCGGCGCAGTTGTCGGCAATCGAGGCGCACCGTGGTGTTGCTCTCGGCAACCTTGTGCATGGCTGCTTTTTCGGGCTGAATCTTGCCGGCCAGTTCTTCGCCCAGAATAACCTTGTTGTTGACGATTTTGATCGGGGTTGGCTTGTCGCCTGCCTCGACAGTTGTCGAGGCATCGACCTCACCGAGGTCGTCGGTCATCGTAAACAAGCCCGGCAATGGCTCCCAGGGCGGCGGTGACACCTCGAAGGTGACGCAGTAGTCGATACTCAGGTCATCAAACCGGGTCTGCTCGCCCATCACGCGCAGCAGCAGCAACGACAGCTGCCAGAAGGCCTGGCTCTCGTCGGCACGGCCCACTTCGATATGCGTCACGACAAGATCGAAAAACGCATCAATACCGGTCAGGCTCAGCGGCCATTGACGTTTGATGAAGCCGTTCAGCAGCCGTTGCACTTCGGCAGCGGCGTCGACATCCATCTGCCGCACCCCGGAAAAATCTATCGAGCATTCGCGCTTGTTGTCGGCCGCGCGGTGCAGCTGATCGACGAACTTGGCAAACCCGGCATCAATTTCGCGCAGCGCGATGATGTTGGACGGACTGGTGCGGCGGTCGGCCTTGCGCCGATTGGGCGCGCGCATCTGCTCGTTCCAGGCCGGCGGCGAAGATTCGGTCAGCCGGGCGTAGCGAATGGCGAGCGAATCGAACTGCTCGCGCTCGCCCATCACCTGCAGCAGATCGAACAGCATCTGCCAGGACAGCGTGCGGTGCGATTGACTGAGGTCTTTATCTTCAAGGCAGGCGCTCAGCGTTTCCGCGGTGGCCTGGTATTGCCCGTTGGAATACAGGATGGCGGCCTCTTCGAGCGCGCCCGGCAGTGAGCCGTCGACGATATCGATGGCCAGTTCATGGTCGAGATCCGGCAGGCGCCGACCGGTTGAGGTGCCGGCGTCGGAGGCCACATCGGCAAACGTATCGGTGAGCGGCTCGGTGGCCAGGGCCAGCGAATCGACTTGTTCGGCGGAAACTGCATCGGGGGCGCTGCCCGACAGAATGGGCGCCCGGTCTTTGGGGTCTGGGCGCGGGGTAATCGGTGCGCTCAGAACCTGGTCGATCTGTTCGGCAGAGATTGGACCCGGCTCGGTGTCGGGCGTGGCGTCGGCGGCCGGTGCCGCAGCACTGCCGGCCTTATTGGTGGCAATGCCGGTGATCGCATCGGCAATGATTTCATTCTCGATTTCGTCGATTTTCTGCGCCGTCAGGCGGGCCGCCTCACGGGCCGCCTGTTCGGCGGTGACGGTGTTGCGAGTGCCGGCCTCGGACGAACCGGCAGCGCCGTCAGCGGCATTGCCGGCAGACGAATCAGACGAGTCGGAGGCATCGGAAAGCAGGCCTTTACCCTTGCGGGCGGCACGCTTATCGGAGCGACGAAAAAGAGAAAAAACCATGCAGGATCAAAGTGTTTTGACCAATTCAGTCTAGCATGGGGGTCTG
>CAXBNM010000325.1:0-5137 GCA_963976885.1 uncultured Burkholderiaceae bacterium | reverse complement strand
CAATCAGACCCTGCTACTCAATGACCATCCTTCTGCCATTGCCGCAGCCCCATGTACAAACTCACGCACATGGCCAGCAACACAATGGTGAACGGCAAGCCGGTTGAGACCGACATGGCCTGCAAGGCAGTCAGTGCGGCGGCGCCACCAACCAGCAGCAGCGTCGCGGCAACCAGACCTTCGAACACACACCAGAACACACGCTGGGCAACGGGGGCGTCGGTTTTGCCGCCAGCCGTAATCGTGTCGATGACGAGCGAACCCGAATCGGACGAGGTGACGAAAAACACCAGCACCAGCACGATACCGAGCAACGACGTGACCGACGAGAACGGGAGTGGTTTGAGCATTTCAAACAGCTTCAGTTCCAGCGCCGCGTCTTTGATCGGGGCGGCCGAATCGGCAATCACCTCGGCAATGGCGGTACCGCCGAAGGCACCCATCCAGACCACACAAACCAGGGTCGGAATGATGATCACGCAGAACACGAACTCGCGCACGGTGCGACCACGGGAAACGCGGGCGATGAACATGCCGACAAACGGTGACCAGGAAATCCACCAGGCCCAGTAGAACGCCGTCCAGCCTTGTGAAAAGTTGGTGTCTTCGCGGCCAAAGGGCATCGACAACGGAATGATGTCCTTGATGTAGGCAGTACCGCCTTCAACGATGGTCGCAAAAATGGTGGCGGTCGGGCCGACGCCAATTACGAACAGCAGCAGCAAGGCAGCCAGCGCAATGTTGATTTCCGACAGCAACTTGACGCCGCCATCGAGCCCACGCAGCACCGACACGGTGGCCAGAGCGGTGATGACACCGATAAGCATAACCTTGGCCACATTACCGGTGCCCCAACCGAACAGATAGTTGAAGCCCGCCAGCGCCTGCTGGGTACCAAAGCCCAGTGAGGTAGCCAGACCGAACAAGGTGGCGAACACGGCGGTGATGTCGATCAGATGACCCCACCAGCCCCAGACCCGCTCGCCCAGCAACGGATAAAACGCTGAGCGCAAGGTCAGTGGCAGACCACGGTTGAACGAGAAAAAGGCCAGTGCCAGCGCCACTACCGCGTAAATTGCCCACGGGTGAATCGCCCAGTGAAAGATGGTTGCAGCCATGCCGAGTTGACGTCGCCCATTGCTGCACCCAGCGGCGCCCAATCGGTACGCGCACCGGCTTCGACAGCGGTACCGCCAAGCGCCGAGTTGAAGTGCGACATCGGTTCGGACACGCCGAAGAACATCAGACCGATGCCCATGCCGGCCGCGAACAGCATCGCGAACCAGCCCATGTAGGAATAGTCTGGCGTAGCGTCGTTACCGCCAAGACGAATCTTGCCCAGCGGCGTGACCAGCAGAATCAGGCAGAACACGACAAAAACATTGGCCGCGCTCAGAAAAAACCAGTCAAAGGTTTCGGTAATGGCAGGGCGAAGCCAATTGAAAAATTCCGATGCTTCCGCTTGGAACATCAGGGTGACAAGTACAAACAGAACAATTGCGAGGCCTGAGATCAGAAAAACCGGGTTGTGAATATCAAGTCCAAATGGGTTGATATTGTCCTGGCCGGTTTCGTAATCGGTATCGATATGGGCTTCGGTATCGGTAGCTTCTGGTGGTCCAGCTACGCTCATCGTGCTCCCTCCGAGGTTAGTGGATCCGGTCAGACGTTTGAACAAAAAACGCTGCGGGATCTCAGTGATATGAGGAGGTATTGTACATACCGACTTTTTGTGGCTGGTTTCGCGCGCCAAAGCGCGCCCGGCTCGCGTCGCGGCCACCCTCACCAAAAAGGGGTGCTAAATGCACTGAAACCCGCCACAGGGACGGGTTTCAGTGCACTAAGCGAAGCGGCTTACCGCAACAATCAGCTCGCTTTCACAGCGGTTGCCGGTACCGGCGCGATCCGCTGCGTCACCAGCACCAGAGCGATCAACGCAAAACCGATCAGATCGGTGGTGATACCCGGCTTGATCAGCACCAGTGCCGCGGCAATCAGCAAGACGCGCTGCCACGATCGGGCCACGCCAAGCAGGAAGTACTCGTGCAGGCCGCCGGCCAGACAAACCACGCCGATGAGCGCCGTCGTTGCGGCAAGCGTTACCGTTAGCGGATCGCCGATCAACAGCAGCGCCGGCGAGAACACGAACATGAATGGAATGATGTAGCCAGTCAGGCCGAGCTTGACCGCCGCCCAACTGGTTTCCATCAGCGTCCCGTTGGAGATGCCGTTGGCCGCATACACGGCCAGAGCCACCGGCGGGGTGATCGACGACAGCACGGCGAAATACAAGGCAAACAAGTGAGCGGCTTCGACTTGCACGCCCAGTTTGACCAGTGCCGGCACCAACAGCGCAACCTGCACGATGTAAGCAGGCGTCGTCGGCAAACCCATGCCGAGCAGAATACCGGCCAGCATGGTCAGAAACAGCGCCAGGATCAGCGAGTCTTGCGACAGCGCCAGCACCACACCGGTAAACGACAGACCCAGACCGGTCAGCGTGATGGTGCCGATGACGATACCGGCACAGGCGCAGGCCAGGGCCACGACCAGCGTATTACGGGCGCCGGACTCAAACGCTTCGATGATGGCGCGCGGCGTGAACGTGCCGCGAGTCGAGGCGCGCAACCAGGTGGTCGGAATGACCGAACCAATCCCGCACAAGGCGGCAAACGCGGCACTGCGACCGGTCAGCAACACCGCGATGATGACCACCAGCGGCAAGAACAAGTGACCGCGTTCAAGAACCACTTCTTTCAGGCGCGGCAGATCAGCCTTGGGCAGGCCCACCAGGCCAATGCGCTTGGCTTCGAAGTGAACCGCAACGAACACGGCCACGTAATAGAGCACCGACGGCAAAATGGCGAAGGCCGCGACCGACAGATAGGACACACCGAGGAACTCTGCCATCACGAAGGCCGAGGCACCCATGATTGGCGGCATCAACTGACCACCGGTTGACGCCACCGCCTCCACCGCCCCCGAGAAGGCCGGCCGGTAGCCGGTGCGCTTCATCAGTGGAATGGTGAAGGTGCCGGTAGTCATCACGTTAGCCACCGCACTGCCCGACACGGTGCCGAACAGGCTGCTGGTGATTACCGCCACTTTGGCGGGGCCACCTGCCTGGTGACCGGCCAGCGCCAGCGCGAAATCCATGAACATCTGACCGGCACCGCTGCGCTCGACGAACGCACCGAACAGGATGAACAACATCACGTAGGTGGCCGACACATAAAGCGGAATACCGAAGATCCCTTCAGTCGTCAGATACAACTGATCGAGCATGATGCCCACGCTCTGCTCGCCGGCCGTCAGACCGTACAAGAGGAAAGCCGCTGCGGTAATCGGCAATGCCCAGCCGGTTGCGCGCCGGGTGGCTTCCATGATGAGCACGATCAGCGTTATGCCGAAGAAATAATCACCGAAGGTCGGGTCATCGACGTAGTACATCCGGTTCTGGATGTAATCGAGATTGAAACTCGGGTACAGCGACGCCGACACCGCCAGCAAGAGCAGCACGATATCGAACCAGCCGACTTTTTCGGCTTTACCGTTGAAGCCTGGCAGCACGAGAAATGCGATTGCCACCGCAAAGGCCAGGTGACCACCACGCATGACATAAGCGTCGGGCGGGCCAGCAAAGGCTACATACAGATGCAGTACCGACATGCTGACCGCAAGCACGGTAACGAGTAACTTGGACACAGATTGGGGCAAGGCAAACATTCACGCACTCCGTGCGATGACTAGATCAAATAAAAGGGGAGAACTGCAAACGAACGATCGGGCAAAAACGCCGACCGGAAAATCAGGGAACTAAACGACACTGTGCGCGGCACCGACCAGGCAGTACCGCGCACAGTTAGCAAATTGACGTCAAAACTTAGAGGACGCCAGCTTCCTTGTAGTACTTGGTAGCACCTTTATGCATCGGCACGCCGGTGTCAGAAGCCATGTCTTCCAGGCTGGTAGCAGCCATCGACTTGGCAATTGCCGACAAGTCAGCCTTGTTATCAACCATGCCTTTCAGCACATCGTGAACGATTTTCTCGTCGAGATCGCAACGGGCAATCACGTGCGTGGCGTAGCTGACGGCTTGCACGTCTTTATCCTGCTTGGGATAGCTGCCGGCCTTGATGGTGCGCATGGCGTAGCCCGGATTGAGCTTTTGCATCTCTTTGAACTTGTCATCCGGGAAGTTGACCAGCGTGATGTCACGAGCCGAGGCCAGATCCATGATGGCCGAGGCCGGGACCGTGGTGCCAAGCGTGAACAGCTGCGCATTGTTGTCCTTCATCAGCGACACGGCGTCGGTGTAGGAAACATAGCTGACGCGGGTTGCGTCATCGTACTTCAGGCCATAAACACCCAGCGCCTGCTGGCTGATGAACTCGGCCGTGTTGCCCTTGGGCTGTACCGCAATCGGCTTGCCTTTGATGTCGCCCAGCGAGCTGATGCCGGCATCAGCGTTGGCAACGATCTGGAAGTACTGCGGGTACAGGGTTGCAACGTTGCAGACGTTTTTGGCTGGCTCGGTGAACGGCTTGCGTCCAGCCAGACCATCAACGGTGGAAATCGAGTTGGCAAAGCCCATGTCGGCCTTGCCGGCGGCGATGGCCTTCACGTTGGCAATACCGGCACCCGGCAGAACCTGCACTTTAACGCCGGCTTTGTCGCCGATATTGGCAATGGCGCCACCAAGCGGGTACCAGGAGCCGCCTTGCGGGCCGGTCATCAGTTTAACGGTCTGGGCCTGCGCGCCAGCGGCGGTCAGCAACAGGGCGGCTGTCAGTAGGGGGGCTGATTTACGCATATGAGTAAAAGTCTCGCTATTGTTCTCTGATGGATCAGGTGCACAGACTTGGGGCACAGCCCCACGTCAATGCCATTTTTTGACCCGCGCATTATGACCCGATAAAAAACGTATGTGCAATTGCCCCGGCAATCAGGGTGTGACATTACGCACTGTCGAGTCCGGGCGGCGCGCCCGCAAGGGCCGGACGCGCCGCCGCCTGCGGCTGTCAGACGTTCATGACGTTGACAGCGCGGGCATTCAGGTAGGCATCCATGGCCTCGGGGCCGCCTTCTGAGCCGTAACCCGAGTCTTTGATACCGCCAAACGGCATTTCGGCCGACG
>CAXBNM010000324.1:0-5142 GCA_963976885.1 uncultured Burkholderiaceae bacterium | reverse complement strand
TTACAAGCAGTTTGAAACGCCGAAAACTAACGCTGGGTTTGGTAAGAAAAGGCGGGGCACCTCATGTTCAATCTCACCCAACTCTCGGTCTGGTGGCTCAAACTGGAGCGGATTCAGCCCGGTCACCCTGAGCAGAACGGGCGCCATGAGCGGATGCATCTGACTTTAAAGCTGGAGGCCACCAAACCGCCTGGCTACAACCTGCTGCAGTAGCAAGAGCGACTCGATTCCTTCACGGAGGTTTACAACAATCAGCGGCCCCACCAGGCATTAGGCGGGCGCTACCCCGGTCAACTCTATACATCTTCATCGCGACTATATCGGCCTGACATCGAGCCCATTTACCCGTTTCATGACAGGACGGTGCGGGTAACCAACTGCGGTCGGATCTGTATCGGCAAGCGGAAAATCAGCCTGAGCAAGGCCTTCGCCGGCCAACTCGTGGGCACTCGAGAAGAAGATGAGCACCTGTGGCTGGTCTCATTTATGCACTACGACCTGGGATTCTTCGATCAGGAGACAGCCCGGCTTGAACCGACCAGCAATCCGTTTACCATGACACAAGCACAGAAGCTGTAAACCATGTGCTCGGTACAAACCGTAAACCATGTCTCCGGTTAGAACCTTTCGTTGTATGGTGGAGAGAGCGGGATTCGAACCCGCGTCAGGAATTACCCTGAACACGCTTTCCAGGCGTGCGATTTAAACCACTCATCCACCTCTCCGGGCCGACGATTCTAGCAGGAGATGGCCGTTGTGCCGATTCGGTGTCGTATGGATGACGTCGACAAGGCGTTGACAGACCCGAACGATGGGCTTTTGCGCCAATTTGGGGCGATCTGCAGCGACGCCTGCCCGAGCCCAAAAATCGGGCGCTGGCTGCCCCAATTGTTTGCGTTTTGGGGTGGTGCGGCGCACAATCGGCGGTGCGCGTGACCGCGTGTAGCCCGCTTATGCTGGTGCCGGTCGCCCGACCAATATCAAGCCCAGGAGAACGCCTCATGACCCAGATTGTCATTGCCTCAGCCGCCCGCACCCCGGTGGGTTCCTTCAACGGTTCCTTTGCTACGGTGCCTGCCCACGATCTTGGCACTGTTGCCATCAAGGCGGTCCTGGAGCGCGCCGGCGTCGACCCGGCCGATGTGTCCGAAACCATCCTCGGTCAGGTGCTGACCGCCGCGCAAGGGCAGAACCCGGCCCGTCAGGCGCACATCAATGCCGGCCTGCCAATCAGTGCCGCTGCGTGGGGCATCAATCAGGTCTGTGGCTCGGGCTTGCGTGCGGTGGCGCTGGCGGCCCAGCACGTCGCGCTCGGTGATGCCTCGATTGTGGTCGCCGGCGGCCAGGAAAGCATGTCGTTGTCCACGCACGCCGCACTGCTCCGTCCCGGTCAGAAAATGGGCGACATGAAATTCATCGACACGATGATCCGTGACGGCCTCTGGGATGCCTTCCATGGCTACCACATGGGCACCACGGCAGAAAACGTCGCCAAGCAATGGGAAATCAGCCGCGCCCAGCAGGATGAGTTTGCGCTGGCCAGCCAGAACAAGGCGGAGGCCGCCCAGAAGGCCGGCCGCTTCGCCGACGAAATTGCGGCTGTCACCGTGAAATCCCGCAAGGGTGAAACCGTTGTCGACCAGGATGAATACATCCGTCACGGCGCCACGCTCGAGAGCATGCAGAAGCTGCGGCCGGCCTTCGACAAGGATGGCACGGTTACCGCCGGCAATGCTTCCGGCCTGAACGATGGCGCGGCTGTGGCGCTGGTGATGTCGGCCGACGAAGCCAAAAAGCGTGGCATCACGCCGCTGGCTCGCATCGTGTCTTACGCCACCGCTGGTGTCGATCCGAAGATCATGGGCTCGGGTCCGATCCCGGCGTCGCGCAAGGCGCTGGAAAAAGCCGGCTGGAAGGCCAGCGATCTCGATCTGGTCGAGGCCAACGAGGCGTTCGCGGCGCAGGCCTGTGCCGTCAACAAGGACATGGGCTGGAACCCCGACATCGTCAACGTCAACGGTGGCGCCATTGCCATTGGCCATCCGATTGGTGCCTCGGGCTGCCGGATTCTGAACACCTTGCTGTTCGAGATGCAGCGACGCGGTGCCAAGAAGGGGCTGGCGACGCTGTGTATCGGCGGTGGCATGGGTGTGGCCATGTGTGTCGAGCGTGACTGAATGACCGAGCTTGAACCGGCGGGCGAGCTGCAGACCCGCACGCTTGCCATGCCGGCTGATGCCAACCCCAGCGGCGATATCTTTGGCGGCTGGGTGTTGTCGCAAATGGATATTGCCGGTGGTATCTGGGCCAGCCAGCATGCCGCCGGCCGCGTGGCCACCGTGGCCGTGGACGCGATGAGTTTCATCCGTCCCGTTAACGTGGGCGATGTGTTGTGCGTGTATGCACGCACGGTCCGTCAGGGCCGCACCTCGCTGTCAGTCGGCATCGAGGCCTGGGTGCTGCGCGAGCGCGTCAATGAACGCCTCAAGGTGACCGAGGGCGTGTTTACCTTTGTTGCGATCGACGCGGACGGCAAGCCCCGACCGATTTCTGTCGGGTGAGACCGCAACGACCGTTTGTGGCGCTGGCGCTGACGCTGGCCGTGCAGACCCTGACGTCGATCACCATGACTTTGCCAGCGGTGCTTGCACCGGCCGCTGCGCCTTTGCTTGGCTACCGGGTTGAGCAAGTTGGCTATCTGATTGGTCTGGCCTATGTGCTGGCCATGGTGTCGGGGCTGCTCAGTGGCAGTTATGTGCCCCGGTTCGGGCCGTTGCGCATGAGTCAGGCGGGTTTGTTTCTTTGTGCCGCTGCGCTGGCGGCGATGACGCACGGTTCGGTGCCAGCCTTTGTTGTGGCTGGTCTGCTGGTTGGCGTCGCGTATGGGCTGACCAACCCGACCGCGGCCACCTTGCTTGGCGAGCATACGCCGGCGCATCGGCGCGGGCTGATCTTCTCCATCAAACAGACCGGGGTGCCAGCCGGTGTTGCGCTGGCGGGCAGTCTCGGACCTCGGCTGTTTGAGTCGCTGGGCTGGCAAGGCACTTTGCTGGTTGCCGCTGCGATCTGTACGGCCGTCGCCATCGTGTTGGAGTTCTATGTGCGGCAGTTCGACCATTCCCTGGTGCCGGGTTTGCGGCTGCGCTGGCGCGCTCTGGTGGCGCCGCTGGGCCAGGTCATGCGTCGAACGGCATTGCGCCGGCTGGCCTTCGTCTCCTTGCTTTATGCGCAGGTGCAGGTCAGCTTGATCACTTTTCTGGTTGCCCATCTGACCATCACCCACGGGCTCGATCTGGCCCACGCCGCTGGCGTGCTGGCATTGGCGCAACTGAGCAGCGTGCTCGCGCGGCCCTTCTGGGGCTGGCTTGCCGATCGCACCGGCGCACCGGCCAGATTGCTCGGCTTGCTCGGTATCGGTACGGCGGTGTCATGTGCGGCGCTGGCTTTGTTGCCGGTGGGCTCGCCAATGCTGGCGTTGCTGTTGGCCAGTCTGGCCTGCGCGGCTACCGGGATTGGATGGAATGGCGTGTTCTACGCCGAACTCATTCACCGCGCCGGGAAGACCGAGTTGGCCACCGTCACCGGTGGTGTGCAGTTCCTGACCTTCACCGGGGCGATGCTCGGCCCGATTCTGTTTGCGCGCGTCGTGTCCTGGTCGGACAGCTATCAGGCCGCATTACTGGTGCTGGTTGGCCTGGCTTTGTCGGGGGCGCTGTGGTTGCTGTTGGCCCGTGACGAAGACGAGGAACAAGCACCCGCGTTGAGTGGCATTGACAGCGCCGGGCGCTGATTGGAGTCAGGGTTAAACTGATCGTCAGCCAACCCTGAGGACGATGCCAGCGATGAGTACTTCTGCACCAGCGCAACCAGTTGACACGCCTGCCGTAAGAACGGGGCGCCTGAATCAAGCCCTGATCGGAGCGCCGGCTGGCTTGCAGCAATTGCAAACGCCGTTACTGGCTGTCGACTTGCCGGTGATGGATCGCAATATTGCCAAGATGGCCCGCCTGGCCAGCGCTGCCGGCGTGCAGTTGCGCCCCCATGCCAAAACGCATAAATGCTCGGCGATTGCCCGTCGGCAACTGGCGGCCGGGGCGATTGGTATCTGCACTGCCACGGTCGGTGAAGCGGAGGCCATGGTTGCTGCGGGTATCACCAACATTCTGATTACCTCGCCGGCCATCGGGCCGGGCAAGGCCGAACGAGTGGTCGCGCTGCAGCGGATAGCGCCTGAGCTGATGGTGGTGGTGGATGCGGCGCCCAATCTTGCGCAGTTGGCCGCGCTGGCAGCCGCTGCCGGCCAGACGGTGCCAGTGATGGTCGGGCTGGACATCGGTTCGCATCGCGAGGGGGCGCGCACGGTGGAAGATGCGGTGGCCCTGGTTGCCAGCGTTGATGCCGCCAGCCATCTGAGCCTGGCCGGTCTGTTTGCCTACGCCGGTCATGTGCAACATATCGATGATTATGCGCAGCGCAGCGCGGCGATGGCCACCATCAACGAGCGGCTGCAGCGCTGGAAGCAGGCGCTCGGCCCGGAGCGGGCGACGTCGATTGTGTTGTCGGGTGGCGGCACGGGCAGTGCGCTGATTGATGCGAACGGTGGTCTGTACACCGAGTTGCAGGTCGGCAGCTACATGTTCATGGACGGTGAATACGGGGCTATTGAAACTGAAGCCGATGGCAAGGATGCTTTTGAGCAGTCCTTGTGGGTGTTGACCCGAGTCATTGGGGTCAACCATGAAGGCTTCGTCACGACCGATGCCGGTATCAAGCGCTTCTCGATGGGCAGTGTTGATCCGGTTGTTTTCCGCGGTGCACCCGCCGGGTCGACCTATGCGTTTCAGGGGGATGAACACGGCATGATTCGCTTGCCCGAAGGCGCATCGCCGCCGTCACTTGGCGCATTGGTCTGGGTGCGGCCGCCGCATTGCGATCCGACCGTTAATCTCTATGACGATCTGCATGTTCTGGATGGCGACAGACTTGTCGATATCTGGGCGATCGAGGGTCGCGGCGTCGTTTGAAGACCTTACGCGAGCTGACATCGCGCTACGACGGCGCCGGCCGTATCGAAGCCATTTTGTTGCGTCCGGCCCGCCATGCGCCGATACAAGCCGTCGATCAGGTCGAGGCCATCGCGGG
>CAXBNM010000323.1:0-5160 GCA_963976885.1 uncultured Burkholderiaceae bacterium | reverse complement strand
CCGTGGCGCCGCAGCCGGCGCTGGCCAAGGACAAGGTTGTGCTGATGCTCAACTGGTATCTGTACTCCGAGCATGCGCCGTTCTTTCTGGGCAAGGCGCAAGGCCTCTTTGACAAGCAAGACATCGATCTGGAAATTCAGGAAGGTCGTGGTTCGGGTCCGACCGTGCAGGCTGTGGCCTCCAACACCGTCGACTTCGGCTATGCCGACGTGCCCACCATGATCAAGGTTGCCGCCAAAGGCGCGCCGGTCAACGCCATCGGGGTGGCACTGCAGACCTCACCGATGTCGGTCATCGGCTTCAAGGAAAAAAACATTACCAAACCCGAAGACATCAAGGGTAAGACCCTGGCCGTAACGCCGGGCGATGCGATGTCGCAGGTCTGGCCGCTGTTCATGAAGAAAACCGGGCTGGCCGAGAGCGACTACAAAACGGTGGCCGGCGATGGGCAGACCAAACTGAATGCAGTCATCAATGGCCAGGCCGATCTGCTGCTGGGTTATCTGATGGATCAGACCATGAAGATCACCGATGCCACCGGCAAGGAGTCCTACGCGATTCCGTTCGCCGATTACGGCGTCAACATGGTCAGCTCCGGGGTCATTGCCAACACCAGCAAGCTGGAAGAAAACCCCGATCTGGCGCGCCGCTTCATGGCCGCAGCCAGTGCTTCGTTTGCCGCAGCGGTGAAAGATCCGGAAGGGGCGGTTGACGCGATGCTGGCGGCCAACCCCAAGGCCGGCAAGCGCGACACGCTGGTGGCCGGTCTCAAGCTGACCACGCCGCTCTATCACACCAAGGCAGCGGCCGATGCGCCGGTGTTCAAGGTGGCCGACGAAGTCATGGCCGACACGTTTGATCTGCTGGTTGAGTACGGTGGCGTGAAGCCGCGCGGCAAGCAGGCGAGCGACTTCTACACCAATGAGTTTTTGCCCAAGTAAGCGGCGGTTCAATGAACGCAAATCTGAAAATGGTCGTGCCGCAGCCGGTTGGCGATGATGAGTCTGTTCATCGCGCGCCGGCGGCGGCCAAACAGCGCACCCTGATCAAGATCGACAAGGCCACCAAGGTCTACAAGACCCGCAACGGCGATGTTGAATCACTGCGGCCGATTTCGGTCGATGTGGGCGATGGCGAATTCGTGGCCATTGTCGGTCCGTCCGGTTGCGGCAAGTCGACCTTGCTCAAGATGATCGGCGGCTTGCTGCCGGTCAGCGACGGCAGCATCAGCATTGACGGTCAGACCGTTACCGGCCCGCAAACGCGGGTCGGTGTGGTCTTTCAAAGTGCGGTTTTGCTGGCCTGGCGCAATGTGATGGGCAACATCATGTTGCAGGCCGACATGCGGGGCATGGATAAGGCCAAGGCGCGCGAGAAGGCCCAGGCCCTGATCGAGCTGACCGGGCTGGCCGGGTTTGAAAACAAGCACCCCTGGGAGTTGTCCGGTGGCATGCAGCAACGGGTGTCGATTTGCCGGGCCTTGTTGCACGACCCGCCGTTGCTGCTGATGGACGAGCCCTTCGGCGCGCTTGATGCGATGACCCGTGAACGCATGAACATGGAGTTGCAGCGCATCTGGCTGGGCGCGCGCAAAACCGTCGTGCTCATCACGCACAGTATTCCCGAGGCCGTGTATCTGGCCGATCGGGTGCTGGTCATGAGCGAGCGGCCCGGCACGATTGCCGCCGAGTACCAGATCGATCTGGAGCGCCCGCGCCCCCTCGATGTGATGGCCACGCCGGCGTTTGCCGAATACACGCGGCTCATTCGCCGACACTTTTACGCCCAGGGTTCACTGGATCATTAAACGGCCGCTGGCAGGCCAGCAACGAGCAAACAATGAAATTCATTCTGGAGTCAGTGGAACTGGCCGAGCGGCCCGTGCGGCTGCGCTTGCCCTTTCGGTTTGGCGTGATTACGCTGACCGAAGCGCCGCAAGCCTTCCTGTCGGTGCGCATTCGCACGGCCGATGGTCGGCAAGGGCAGGGCCTGGCCGCTTCAATGCTCGCGCCCAAGTGGTTCGACAAATCGCCCGAGCACGACAACGACACCAACATCGATCACCTGCGCCAGGCCGTGGCCATCGCGGCGGCCGCGTATCGCCACGATGGTCAGGCCCGTACCGGTTACGGGCATTTTGCGGCCAACTATCAGGCGGTGGTCGACACAGCTGCGGCGCGTGGCATCAACGCACTGAGCGCCAGCTTCGGTCCGGCCCTGCTTGATGCTGCGTTGGTCGATGCGCTGGGTCAGGCCGTCGAGCTGCCGTTTGGCGAACTGGCGCGGCGCAATGTGCTGGGTCTGCAACCCGAAGTGCTGGCCCCCGATCTGGCCACGTTCGATACCAGTGCCTGGCTGGCCGAGCGCAAGCTGGCCGGCCGGATGGCGGCGCGGCACACGGTAGGGCTGGTTGATCCGATCGCCAGCCTGGCTGACAGCGAACGCACCACACACGACGGTTTGCCGGAAACGCTGGCCGAAGTGATCGAGCGTTACGGGCACCGCCATTTCAAGCTCAAGGTATCGGGCGATTTACCGGCCGACCTCGATCGGCTGACCCGGATTGCCGCGGTGCTTGATCGCGCCGAGCTACCGTATCAGGCGACGCTCGACGGCAATGAACAATTCGATTCGGTCGAGCCGGTCGAGCAGTTGTGGCGCCGCATGACCGAAACGCCGGCGCTGACCCGGTTGGTGAATTCCATTGTGTTCATCGAGCAACCGATCAAGCGCACCGCCACGATGACCGAGCCGGTGCACGCGATGGCGCGTCACAAGGCCCTCATCATCGACGAGAGTGATGATTCGCTCGAGGCCTTTCCGCGCGCACTGGCACTGGGCTACAGCGGGGTGTCATCCAAGCTGTGCAAGGGCTTGTACAAGTCGCTGACCAACGCGGCGCGCTGCGCGCAGGCCAATGCGGCCGGCCAACCGTGGTTCATGTCGGCCGAAGACCTGACCAATCAGGCCGGCGTTGCCGTGCAACAGGATCTGGCGCTGGTCAATCTGATCGGGCTCGACCATGTCGAGCGAAACGGTCATCACTATGTGGATGGTTTCGGCGGTGCGCCGGCGGCCATTCAACAGGCCTTTGCTGCGGACCATCCCGATTTGTATCGCCGCGATGGCGATGCAAGCCGACTCAACATCGAGGCCGGCCACCTGAACATTGGCTCGCTGAACAGCGCCGGCTTTGCACTCGGCCCGCAAGCCCGCCAGGCCGTTCTCGAATCACTATCGAATACCTTTCAAGGAGTCTGACCACCATGGCTACGCAACGCATTGGCCTGATCATGCACGGTGTTACCGGCCGCATGGGCATGAATCAACATCTGATCCGCTCGATTGTCGCGATCCGCGCGCAAGGCGGTGTTCTGCTGAGTAACGGGGATCGCCTGATGCCCGACCCGATTCTGGTCGGCCGCAACGCCGAGAAAATAGAAGCACTGGCGCGCGAGCACGGCAATCTGCGCTTCACCACCGACCTTGATGCGGCGCTGGCCAACAAGGACGACACCGTCTTCTTTGATGCCGCGACTACGCAGATGCGTCCGACCCTGGTCAAGAAAGCCATTGCGGCAGGCAAGCACGTGTATTGCGAAAAACCCTGCGCCACCAATGTGCAGGAAGCGATGGAGTTGTACGAGGCGGCCAAGGCGGCCGGCGTCCGCCATGGCGTGGTGCAGGACAAGCTCTGGCTGCCCGGGCTGCTCAAGCTGAAGCGCCTGATCGACAGCGGCTTCTTTGGTGAAATTCTGTCCGTGCGCGGCGAGTTTGGTTACTGGGTGTTTGAAGGTGACTGGATGCCGGCACAGCGCCCGTCCTGGAATTACCGCAAGGAAGACGGCGGCGGCATGATTCTCGACATGTTGTGCCACTGGCGGTATGTCATCGACAACTTGTTCGGCAACGTACAGGCCGTGTCCTGTCTGGGAGCCACGCATATTCCGCAGCGCTGGGATGAAAACGGCCAGCCCTACAAGGCCACCGCCGACGATGCCGCCTATGCCACCTTCCAGCTCGACACCGGCGTCATTGCGCACTTCAACAGCTCATGGGCGGTGCGCGTGCGTCGCGACGATCTGCTGACCTTGCAGGTCGATGGCACGCACGGCTCGGCCGTGGCCGGTCTGCGCGGTTGCGTCAGTCAGGCGCGGGTCAATACGCCCAAGCCGGTCTGGAACCCTGATATCGCGCAACCCATCGACTTCATGGCGAACTGGGAAGAGGTGCCCGATAACGCCGAGTTCGACAACGCGTTCAAGGCGCAGTGGGAATTGTTCCTGCGCCATGTCGTCGAAGGTGGCGAGTTCAAATGGAACCTGCGCGAAGGCGTCAAGGGCGTGCAACTGGTCGAGGCCGGTTTGCAGTCCTGGGAGCAGCGCCGCTGGGTTGACATTGACCAGTTTCCGGACTGATAGCCCGCGTGAGCTGCTGCCCAAGCGGCAGCAGCACGTGATGTTTGTATCGAACAGGAGCTGATAATGCCCAGCTTGTTATTACCCAATGCCGCCGGCGCGCTGGTGCGCTTCGATTGTTCCGAGCCGCTGAGCCTGGCGCCCGAACCGACGCAACCCTGGAGCCGCGAGGTTTATGCCGCCGCTCACGTGGTGGCCGATCCGTTGTCGCCGGTCGATCCGTGGCTCGAACCGGCGATCGACTGGGACTGCACGATGGCTTACCGCGAGCATCTCTGGCGGCTTGGCTTTGGTGTGGCCGAAGCCATGGACACCGCGCAACGTGGGATGGGGCTCGACTGGAGCAACTCGCTCGAGCTGATCGGGCGCTCGGTGGCGGCCAGCAAGGCCTTTGGCAAAGGGGCCAACGGCCGGCCGGCACGGGTGGCCAGTGGTGCGGGCACGGATCATTTGGTGGCCGACGCCAGTACAACCATTGAGGATGTGATTGCCGCGTACGAGCAGCAGATTGCCGCGGTCGAGGCGGTGGGCGGGCAGATCATCCTGATGGCGAGTCGGGCGCTGGCGGCGGTAGCCCGTTCGGCCGACGAATATGCGCGCGTCTACGATCATGTGCTCAGTCAGGTGCGCGAGCCCGTCATCATTCACTGGCTGGGCGACATGTTCGACCCCGCGCTGGCGGGTTACTGGGGCGACGCCGATCTCGATCGGGCGACCGATGTTGCGGTGGAGGTCTTGAATC
>CAXBNM010000322.1:0-5184 GCA_963976885.1 uncultured Burkholderiaceae bacterium | reverse complement strand
GGGCAGGGGCGGGTTGCACCTGGCTTACGCGCCAGGCTTATCCGGGCTCAGCCGGTACTCCTTACTCGTTGACGGGCGAGTTCGGGTCGAGCAACAAGGCCATCAGGTCTTTCAGATCGGTTTCGTTGAGAATGCCCGCCGCACCGAACCGAGGCATGGCATTACAGGCGTTGAACGCATGGGAGTTCCACAACCGCCCCCAGGTGTACTTGAGCATGGCCGGAGCGGTGCCGCGCAACTTGCCATAATTGTTCAGGCTCGGACCGATGGTGCCGTAAGACAACTGCGCCGTTTCAAGCTGGTGGCAGGCGTAGCAATTGCCGTAGGCTTGTGAGCCCGGTTTGTCGCGCCAGGTCAGGCCGTTCCCTTTGGAGGCCAGATTCTGACCCCGTTTCCAGTCGCCAAGGTATTGATCGTCTTGCGGATACTTGATTGCCGCCATCGCGGCTTTTTCAAGCCTGGCCTTGAGTGCCGGCTCCAGTGCGCCGCCCGCCGCCGCCGAACACGCCTGCTGCGCTTCGGACTGATCGAGGCGGCTCATCGGGGCGATCTCGTTACCGGTAAACGATGCTTGCAAGGTGGCTTTTACCGCGGCGTCATCGCTGCGCAGATCGAGGGCTTTCTCGGCGGCCATCAGCGAGGCAGTTCCGGTGCCGAGAACGGTCAGTGCAGCGCTCGCAAGTAAACTCTTTCGTAGTTGATTGTGCATGACTGGGTCTCCGGTTAGCGCTTCATGGCGGGCGCATTCATGACGCCGCCGTTGGCTTTGACGCCCATGAAGGTGATCAGATCAATTGATGTCTGCGAGCCAAATTTGAGTTTGGGAAAGCGCTGCTGGCGGAAACAATCGTTCATGCGCCATTGCATGGTTTTCACCAGGCCGAGCGAGACTCGGTAGGCCGGCCAGGTGCCAAAGGCCTTTTGCGCGGGACCGGTTTCAGTCAGTTTGGGCAATTCCTGCAACCTGATGCGCTGATTGTCGGCACCATGGCAGGTCGCGCAGGAGAAGTCGTAGGGGCCGCCAACGTAGAAGAAGGTTTTTTCGCCGCGTTGGTACGAAGCCACTTCTTTGGGGTGTTCCTGGGGAACGTTGATGGGCATGCCGCGCGATTGCTCCACCACATAAGAGACCAGCGCCTCGTTGACCGTTTGAGGCTGACCACGACCACCAAACGGCTTGTTGTTGGCCTCTTCCGTGGTAATCCCTTGCAAGGTTACGCGGCAGTGCGCGATACGCGTTTCAGCGTCCATGACCCGGTCGACATCAGCGAAGTAACGGGGCAACTCGGCGTACGCGCCTTCAAGGACACCCGGACCCTTGCCAAGATCGCATTGTTCGAGACTGGCATTTTTCGGGCCAGCCTTGGCCAGCCAGAGATCTTCGCCCTTGTAGACGGTAAGTTCGGCCGGGTTGCCGTCTTGCAGCATTTCGCGGTATTGCTCGATGCCTTTCTGTACTGCATCGTCCGCGTCGGCCGTGCCTGCAAGGGCAAGCAACGCGGTTACTGTTGCAGCCGACAACAGCGTCGGCCAGTAGCGGGGTTTCGCTGAAACCATGGTCTGTCTCCTTCCCTGTGCACGCCATTGATAGCGTGCTGATCTGGTTGTTATAAGACCTGCTTGCTTACTGCGAGAGCCGTCTGTCAGTTGACGGTTGCTTCATCCGTGCGTGAATCGCCCTTGTTATCAACCCATTTCACGGTGATTTTGTCGCCTTTTTTAGCGCCGGGGATCTTGAAGGCGAGATAGGGGTTTTTGGCAATCGCTGGTCCCCAATGCGCTTTGAGTACCGGCTTGTCGTTCAGCGATGCAACAACCTCTGTGATATGCCAGGCGGGAATCAGTTCGCCGCTGGAGTTCTTGCGTTGTCCGGTTTCCATTTCATGGGCCATCAGGATCCGCACATCGGCGGTGTCGTCTTTGAGTCTGGCGCGAATGCGCATCGGGTCTGCCATTGCAATACTCCTTTATGGTGGGGCCAAATGGGGGTGAGATCAGCGCGTGCGATCAACCACCACATCCGCCCAGCGTGACTTTGACTTCCTTGCGGGCCATGTAGAACTTGCCGTCGGCTTTGACCAGCGCGATGATGTCCGAGCTTTGCCCCATCTTGACCCGCATCGTGATGTCCGCCGGTGTCCCTTCCAGAATCTCGAAAGCGCCGGTAAGCGAATTCGGGTTTTTGTCGACGATGACGGCGATCATCTCGACATTGTCGAGAGAGGAAGAAACAGCAACGGGCACGACGGCACCGTTTTCCGCGATATCGGGGGCCTTCAGAGTGACCTTGTCGGACAAGCTTGCGTCTTCGGCTCCCAATGCCTTGAGACCGGCGGTGGCGCCCTTGGCCTTGAAAGCGTCTTCAATGGCACCGGCGCTGGCAATGGTCGGTTTGATGAAGCCGACAGCGACCAGCGCGGCAAATATCCCGGTTGCGCCTGCCGCCTGCAAAGTGCTTCGTTTCGAACGATTCATAAAACTCTCCCTGGTTGATCAAAGCCGGAGACTTCGATACGGACAAATCAAACTGTACTCTGAATGACGGAGTTGATTGAGCTTGAAGCGGACAACGGTGCCGATCAGAACTAATGTTCCAGCACCCATGCCGCCAGAGCCTGAGCGTCCGCACTGCTGACGTTGGCATTGGCTGGCATCGGCACGGGTCCCCATGCGCCTTGGGTGCCACCGCGAATTCGCTCGGCAAGGATGTCTGCTGCTCCATTCTGGTTGCGGTACCGTTCGGCAACATCGGTGAAGGCCGGGCCGAGAATTTTCTTGTCAATGCCATGACAGGCCAGGCAACCCTTGCCCTGCGCCAGTTCGCGCATGCGCGCGGCATCTTGATTTCGGGGGGCGGCGGCTGGCGAGTTGCCGGTAGCAATTTGAGCCGCTGATGGCGCCTGTTGATCGGCCTGGGCCGCCCGCAAGCTGTGGGCAGCCATCGTGCGTGACTCGGCCAGCGAAACTGGCGCCGGTAGCGTGGTGTCGACCCCAACGGCTGGCCCGATCAATCGGTTCTGGGTGGCCAGGTTGCCATGCGCGTTCCGGGCGTAATCGGGAATGAATGACTGGACGTCAGTGTCGTGCGCACAGTCGCTCATGCAGGCGTCACCTTGCACATCGGGTTTGCCCGCAACCACCCACATCGCGTCGTACCGGCGCATGCCGTTGCGGTTGGGCAGGCGAGCCTGAATCTCTGCCATGTTTTCGTTTGACAGTACGAAATCCGGTTCAACCAGTTCACCGAGTTGCAACATGTAGGCAATGACCGCGTAGACCTCATCGGGCTGAAGAGATTTCGGGGCGTTCCAGGGCATGGCCCGATTGATGTAGTCCCAGAGGGTGGAGATTTGCGACAAGCGCATCAACGTAGTGCGATGCGGGTGCGAGCCATCGGCGAGTGCGGCGACATGGCCGGTGGCGACATCTTCGTCGGTCACTCCGCCAACCAATGGCGTGAACACTTCATTGGATTCGCCGAATACGCCGTGACATGACGCGCACTTTGACTCCCAGATCACCATCCCGTCGTCGACCGAACCTTGTCCCGGCGGCAAGCCGCTGAAATCGGGGCGCACATCAATGTCCCATGCCTTGATTTCAGCACTGGTCGGCATGCGGCCAAGGCTGCGCATGGCTTCGTCGATGGCGGAGCCGTCGAGCGAGCCGGCATGGGCGGGGGCGATAAGCACAAGGCTCAGGATCGCGTAAAGCACTGAGCGGCTCCCGGTGCGCACGGCAGTGTCAGCCAATCTGGACATTGCTCACCTCGCCCGATGGCGCCAGTTTCCAGGTCTGAATGGCGTTATTGTGATAGATCGAACGGGTGCCCCGCACCGCCCGCAATTGATTCAGCCTGGGCTGAACCTGACCGGTTTCGTCCGTGGCGCGCGACTGCAGAAGCGCCGGTTGGCCGTCCCAGACCCAGTCAATGTTGAAGCGGGTCAGGGCTTTGGACAATGACGGCTCTTCCAGGCGAGCCGGACGCCAGTTGCGGCCGCCGTCGGCCGAGACGTCCACGCGTACAACCCTGCCGCGTCCCGACCAGGCCAGTCCGCTGACGTTGTAATAGCCCTTGTCTAGCAACATCTGACCGCCCGATGGGCTGGTAATGACCGACTTCACTTCTTGAATGGAGGTGAACTGACGGTGGGTGCCGTCAGGCATCATGTCGATATAGTGCAGCGTCTCATCTTTGGTGTAGAAGGGCTGGTCGCCAACTTCGATACGGCGCAGATACTTGACCCAGGACACGCCTTGCACGCCAGGCACAACGAGGCGCAAGGGGTAGCCGTTTTCGGGGCGCAGCATTTCGCCATTCATCGCCCAGGCAACGATGACGTCATCCAGCGCTCTTGCCATGGCGATGGTGCGTGTCATTGACGAGCCATCCGCGCCTTCGGCGAGCAGATAAGCTCCCTTGGTGGTATCGGCGCCAACAAGATCGAGCAGGGTCGACAGGCGCACTCCGGTGAATTCGGAGCACGACAACATGCCATGGGTGTATTGCACGGTAGGCACTGCCACATTGCCCCATTCCATACCGGTGTTGGCGCCGCATTCAATGAAGTGAATGCGTGACACGGATGGCAGCCGCATCAGTTCGTCCATCGTGAAGACACGGGGCGCACGTACCAGGCCATGCAACATCAATCGATGTTGGCTGGGGTCGATATCCCACCAACCCTGATGATGGCGTTCAAAGTGCAGGCCGCTTGGCGTAATGATGCCGAACAGGCTTTGCAACGGACAAAAGCTCACCGATGATGCCCCTACTTGCGTCAACCCCGGACTTTGGCGGCGTTGCAGATTGCGCTCCCAGCGAGATGGCATGCCGTAGCCGCTGCTGGCGACTGGCTGGCCCAGTCCGGTGCTGTGTTCAGGAAGGTCAAGGATGGCCGGGTCGCCTTGGGGGGACTCCGCTTGCGCCTTCTGGCCGGCCAGTTGGGTCGCGGAGATGCCGGCGCCCATGGCCAGTGCGCGCGCCATGAAACCGCGGCGTGCACGGGCGGCTCGTTTGGTTTGCGCGTGATCGAGGAAATTTTCAGGCGCGGGTCGAATACGACCGGGCAGGGCGCCAGGGTCGGTATTCGGTTTCATATGTTGGCGCCCTCAAAGCCTCGGGCCAATTCGTGCGCTTCTTCGTCCAGTTGCAGTCGGTCGTTGCCCGCGGCAACGACATTG
>CAXBNM010000321.1:0-5189 GCA_963976885.1 uncultured Burkholderiaceae bacterium | reverse complement strand
CTGTCAGGGTTCCGGGGGTTGGAAGGCGGCTTCGGCGTTGGTGCTCCAGGCGATGAAGTCCATCAGGTCGTCGCCGGCCAGGTCGACGTGGGCGCGCATGGCGTGATAGGCGCGTTCGGGGTCGTGGGCGGCGAAGGCGTCGATGATGGCCTGGTGCTGGTCAAGAGATGAGGTGATGCGGCCGGGCATCAGGTTCATGCGTCGCCGGTAGGCGGAGACCTGGTTGCGAAGCTCCCGGGTCTGTGCCGCCAGATAGGTATTGCATGACGCGTCGTAGATGGCGTCGTGAAAGTCGCGGTTGGCCTCGAAGAACAAGTCGATGTCCTTGGCTTGCGAGGTCACCAGCAACTGCTCGTTCAAGGTCCGAATGCGGGTCAGTGTCTCTGGTGTCATTCGCCGGCAGGCCAGGCGAGCACATAGTCCTTCGAGTTCGGCCATCACGACGAACATTTCAAGTAACTCATGCGTGTCGATCCAGGTCACGGCCGCGCCCTGGCGGCCGCGCAGCGTAACCAGCCGTTGCGCGGCGAGCAGGCGGAATGCTTCGCGCACCGGCGTCCGTGACACCTGAAAGCGCTGCGCAATCTCTTGTTCGTCCAGACGGCTGCCGGGGGGCAGTTCGGCACTGGTGATCAGGCGCTCGAGTTGGCTGCGCAATTGCTCGGCCAGCGTTGGCAGGGCCTCGTTGCGAGCACTGCCTGGTGCAAGCGTGGTGCCAAACGGTGCGGCTTCGGGGCGCTTTCTGGCTTTTATGTTCGTCATTGGGGCGAATTTGTATGCATGGTCAATTCTTCAGTGCACAACTCGTGCCATGGCAGGACAGGGCCGGGCACGAGTTCAGCCTGCGTCTGGTCGGCATGGTGAAGGATACACAGTCTTTTCAAGGGCTTGGCGTGCCGATTGCGTCATGTGAATAGCGTTTGAGCAGACTGGCATGGGGATTGCGTGTACGCCATTGTGTAATTTCAAAGTACAACTTGGCGGTTTATGTATACAACCACAGACAGTCCTCATGTCGATAACACCGGAGCAAGGGTGCGCCCACCTTTGCTGAGTCTTGCGGGTTTGTCGAAGACATTCTCGTCGGTGAAGGCTCTCGATGGTCTGGACCTTGCCATCGAGCAGGGTGAGTTCATTACGGTAGTCGGACCGAGTGGCTGCGGCAAGAGCACGCTGTTCAATATTGTTGCCGGGCTTGAAGCGCCGGACGAAGGCGCGCAAATCCGCTTTCTCGACCGGCCGGTGCGCGCCGCCGAGTTGCTCGGTCAGGTGTCCTTCATGCCGCAACGCGATTTGCTGCTGCCCTGGCGCACGGTGATTGATAACGCCATCCTCGCGATCGAAATGGAAGGCACGCGTCGCGCCGATGCACGCCGCATCGCTACCGACTTGCTGCCTGAGTTCGGGCTGGCCGGGTTTGAACAACAGTATCCGCATCAGCTTTCCGGCGGCATGCGTCAACGCGTGGCGCTGCTGCGCACCTTTCTTTTCAAGCGCGATCTGATGCTTCTGGACGAGCCGTTCGGCGCACTCGACGCGCTGACCCGCAGCCTGATGCAACGCTGGTTGCTGGACGTCTGGCAGAAGCATCGCCGCACGATCATGTTCATTACCCATGACGTCGACGAGGCGCTGTTTCTTGGTGACCGGGTTCTGGTGATGTCGGCCCGGCCGGGTCGGATCAAGCTCGAAAAGCGCATCACTCTGGATCGTCCGCGCACCGCCGACATCGTCACCGCCCCCGAATTCATCGATCTGAAACGCGAACTGCTCGCGGCGATCGAAGAAGAAAGCATGAAGTCCTTTACCTCTGCTCATCAAGCACCTTGACCATGAACCCTGACAGGAGATCGATCTCATGACATTCAGCTTCACACCCAAAGCCAGCCCGCGGCCAATCGGACGTCGCTTGTTTGCCCTGGCGTTAACCGGCTTGCTCGCCACCCCCTTGTTCGGGCTTGCCACCGAATCGGCGCAAGCCAAAGACTTGACCAAGGCGTCGCTGCGCCTGAAGTGGTTGCCGCAGGCTCAGTTTGCGGGCTTCTATTACGCCCACGCCAAAGGCTATTACAAAGATGAAGGCATCGACCTGACCATCAACCCGGGCGGACCGAATCTGGTGGCTGAAAATCTGGTTGCCACCAATGCCGACACCTTTGGCATTTCCGGCGGCTCCGACAGTCTGCTTGCCGCGGTTGATAAAGGCTTGCCGCTGGTGTCGATCGGGGTCTCGCATCAGATCACGCCGTTTGCTTTCGTGGCACGCAAAGACGGTCCGATCAAGACCTTGCAAGACTTCAAAGGCAAGAAGGTTATGGTCTGGTTTACTGGCGGCCATTACGTGTTGTTCGGCATGCTTGCCAATGAAGGCATTGAGCGCAGCGAAATGACGATTCAGCCGCAACAGGCGAGTGTCACGCCGTTCGTCAACGGTGATGTCGATGTCATTGCGGGGATGTGGTTCAACGAGTTGTATTCGATTCGCAAGAAGGTCGGTGAAGACGCCTTGACCTACTTCCAATCAGAAGACTACGGCGTTACCTTTCCGCGCGACACCTTGATCGTTACCAAAGAGACAGCTGCCAACAAACCGGAGTTGGTCAAGGCATTCCTGCGCGCATCAATCAGAGGTTGGCGTGACGCGGCTGCCAATCCCGAAGAGGCCATCGACATGGTGCTGAAAATTGCGCCCACGCTTGATCGCGATCATCAGACCTTCATGCTGAAGGAATCGTATCGCCTGATCACCGCCGGCAAAGCGGCAACCGAAGGCTTGTTTGTGGTCGACAAGGAAGCCTTGCAGTCGGCGCATGACTTCCTGTTGGCGAACAAGGTCTTGAACAAACCGGTGCCGCTGGATACCGCCTTTGACGGCAGCTTCCTGGAGTCAATTCCGCTTGAGGCTCGTCTGCCATGAACCCAGGTCACACCGCCCGTTCGATAAGCGGTGCGCTGTTGTCCGCAACCGGGGCGCTATGGCGGGCGGCAGTGACCATTTTTGCGATGGCAGTGTTGTGGGAGCTTGTCGTTCGCCTTGGCGACATCAAGCCCTACTACCTGCCCAGGCTGAGCGACATCGGCGCCGCCGTGGCGCTGGCACCGAGCGCTTATATCGACGGCGCGTTGCGAACCATCACTGAAACCTTGCTTGGGTTCAGCAGTGGTGCAATCTTCGGTGTCCTGATCGGGCTCGCGTTCTTTCAGTGGCGAGCCTTGCGCGAATATCTCTTTCCGTTGTTTGTGATTTCGCAGACCATTCCTGTCATTGCCTTCGGTGCGGTCGTGGTGTTGTGGTTCGGCAATACCTTGTGGGCCAAGGCCGTGATCGCGTTCTACATGACCTTCTTCCCGGTAACCGTCAACACGCTTAACGGCTTGGCGGCGGTGGATTCCCGGCAGGTTGATCTGCTGCGCAGTTTCGGCGCCAGCGGTTGGATGTTGTTGACGCGTTTGCGCTTGCCGGCGGCCTTGCCGCACATCTTCGTGGCCTTGAAGCTTGGTTGCACCTTGAGTCTGCTGGGTGCAATTGCAGGCGAGTGGTTTGGTGACAGCGTGGGCATCGGCGTGTTGCTGTTGCAGGCGATGTACAACGAACAAGTGCCATCACTGTGGGCTGCCATCTTCATTGCCGGAGCCATCGGTACCGTGTTCTATGGTGCCGTCAGTTGGCTGGAAGCGCGGATTGTTTTCTGGAGAACAGAACTGTGAACGATGCCGGAAAACATGCAGGCGCAATCCGATGGACGGCGCTGTTGACACGCGAACGTCGTCGCGCCCTGATCGGTCTGGTGGCGGTAGCCGTGCTCTGGGAGGTTCTGGTTCGGGCCCTGGCCTTACCTGCCTATGTGATGCCGACGGTCAGTGCGGTACTCGAAGCCATGTTTGTGCAAAGAGTCGAGTTGGCCGCGAATGCCTGGACGACGATCATCGAAGCCTTCACCGGTTTTGTCATCGGTTGCGTGGCCGGCATCAGTATTGCGGTGTTGCTCGTGTCCATGCCCAAAGGTCGGCGCGTCATCATGCCCGTCCTGATGGCTGTCAACTCGGTGCCGGTGGTGGCATATGCACCGCTCGTGTTGTTGTGGTTCGGCGCAGGCATTGAATCAAAAGTCGTCATGGTTGCCGTTGCCGTGGGCTTCACGGTTTTGCTGCATGCGGTGTCTGGGCTGGATCGCGTTGATGCGCGAGCGGTTGATCTGATGCGCAGCTTTGGTGCCGACCGTGGCGCCATCCTGTGGCGCTTGCGACTGCCAACGGCTGCACCGTTGATTGCCACCGGCATGCGTGTTGCCACGGTGCGCAGCATGATCATTGCGATCGTGACCGAGATGCTCGGAGCAGCCAGCGGACTGGGTTGGACGATTTATCAGGGCGTGTTGCAACTGAACTTTGTGCAAGTCTGGTCGGGCATTTTCGTCGCCTCGGCGGTCAGCCTGATGTTCTTCAATCTGGTCGCGGCGCTGGAGCGTCGCATCGTTTTCTGGAAGTAGGGCGGCGAACACCCGTCTGCAAGGAGAAACAAAACGTGAGCAGTAATAGTCCCATCGACCTGGTTCACTTGTTCAGTGCGGAGTTGCAATTGTGCAAGCTGCGCAGCGATGAAGTGTTGGCGGTGCTGAGTGGGCCGCACAGCCGGGCAGATTATGTCGAGGCCTTCCTGACCGCAGGCCGCGCGCTCGGCGCCGAAGTGTTCAGTCTGAATCTGCCCGCTGCGCGATTCGTGCCTGCCAGCGACGAGGCTTCGCGTAACTGCAGTCTGTTGACGGGGCAGAGTCAGGCCATTGATACGCTCAAACGTGCCGATCTGGTGATCGACTTGCTCGGCCTGCTGCATTCGCCCGAACAACTCGAATTGCAGCACGCCGGTGTGCGCATTCTGATGGTGGCCGAACCACCGGAAATTCTGGCGCGAATGTTTCCCCGCCCCGACCAACGGCCCCGGGTCGAAGCCGGCGCGCGTCGCCTGGCACGCGCAAAAAGTCTGCGCTTTACCAACAGCGCCGGCACCGACATGCACTACACACTTGGTCAGTACTCGCACACGCCGATTACACAATACGGCTATACCGACACGCCGGGGCGTTGGGACAACTTTCCTGGCAGCTTTGTCTACACCTGGCCCGATGAAGGCAAGAGCGAGGGCGTGATCGTCTTGCAACCCGGCGACATTCTCATGCCCTTCAAGGAGT
>CAXBNM010000320.1:0-5206 GCA_963976885.1 uncultured Burkholderiaceae bacterium | reverse complement strand
CCAATGCGTTGGCAGGAGAGCCCAAGCCGGCATCATAGCGATCAAGCTCGAAACCGGCGGCACCATGCGCCGACAATCCGTGCCCACCCAGTACCGGGCCATTGACACCTTTGAACATCCAGGCCACTTGCGGATCTTTCGCCTGCTCGGTGAGCCGGTAATGCGAGCCTGAGAAATTGCCTTGCGCACTGAAACCAACGCCGCATAGTTGCTGGGGCGGGCGGCCATTGCGTCGCCACAGCCCGCCGTATTCGCCATCGAACTGGTTGTAATACTCGCCCGGCTCGGAGGCCCAGGCACGAATACCGCCCTCACCCCGCCGAATCTCGATGACGCCGTCAATATCGGGCGACAACGCAATCTTCCAGTAAAAACCGTTTCCTCCCAGGTAACAGAAACGCCCACCGCCATCACGGTACTCGGTCAGTGCCGTCAACATTGCACGCGTGTGATATTCGGGATGTGAACCAGTCAGTACGACGCGGTAGTCGCGCAACACCTCAATGCCTTCGCTGTGCAATTCGGCATCGGTAATGATGTCGAACTCGTAGTCGTGATGTTCAAGCCAGGCAGTCAAATGGGTGTCAGCCGGAAAATGGCGCAGCCCCGATGCGCGAATGTCCGGACCCGGAAACGTCATATAGCCGATCCGCATGTTCAGCATCGGCCGACGCCAGCTGACAATCGAAATGCCGGTGCCATCATGATGCACGTTATAAGTGGACAAACCGTATTCGCGGTGGTCGCCCGGGTTGTACGGATAGGCCTTCCAGTCGGCGCTCTGCTGCCGCCATTGCTCCGGCCAGCCCGCAACGCGTTCCCATTCGGGCCGCGCATTATTGCCATAGACGCAATAAGTGTAGGTTGATGCCAGCACTGCGATCGGCGCCTTCCTGGCTTTTTTGGCGGGTACAACGTAAAAAGGTACGTTGTCATGGTGGCCGTCAGCATCCAGCCACAACGCGTAAGTGCCCGAGCGGCAACCGGCCGGCACCTTCCACTCGTAACAGACCGGCCAGCCACAATCGTCGAGATCATCATCATGAAAATGAATCGCGCCGTAGTGCTCGGGGGCTTGCGCGGCGTGCATGTAACGCCCGTCCCAATGCGAACCGGCCATCGCCCGACCAGGCGTATTGATCAACTCGCCGTCGAGTTCGGACGGACCGCTGTCACGAATGATGCGGGTATGGGTATCGCGCGAAAAATCCCAATGACCTTGCGCACGGATTCCCGCATCGGCGCTCGGACCAGCCAGGGTAAACAATTCGTCGCTGGTCAGGGCTTCATCAAACACGCAGAGTTGCTCGAGGCGGCCATTGAAATGCAGACTGACATGCTCCGCGTTCTGGGCATCGCGTTGCGCGGCCAGCGTAATGCCGGTTTTGGGGGTCCAGAACGTGCGGCGCAACTCCAGTGCGCCGCTGCCCGACGCCCCGTTGCTGGCACCGCTGCGACGCGGCGCCTTGCCGCCCGCCTGACGATGACATGGCAACCAGCCGGCTTCAAGCAGTTGCTCGTCGTTTGAAAACCGCAGCCAAAGGAGTGACCACTGACGCAACGGCAAACCCGCCATACGAATATGTTGCGACCCAACCCGCATTTCGAGCGCACCATCTGCGGTCATGACCAGCACCGGACCGGCTTTCGTCGTAGTGTCGATTGACATTACACATTGCTCTTGCCCGTCCAGCGTCGGCATGACCCGACAGGTCAATGTAGAGCCCGAGCCGTCAGCAGCGTCCAGCAATGACCCGACTTGCTCGATGCGTCCGTAAGAGCCGATCGGGACCGTCTGTGCAACCGGTTCGCTGATGAGTTTGGGGGCCTCTGACAAGGACTCCAACTGAACACCCGGCCCCTCGGGGTTTGGATCGGCACTGATGACCCGCACCAGACGGGCCGACACCGGAACCCCCGTGTCATTGGCAACATGAAACCGAACCGTAGCGCCCGGCCTGATCGAGAGTCGATCGGCATACGCGGCAAGCTTGAGCATGAGAAAAGATTCTCCTGACAGGTTTAGGGGCGCAAGGAACTGCGCTATGCTAGCTAAATGATCCGTGACGCGTTCGCCTTTGATGCTGCCGCCATTGCACAGATCCAGGTCGATGCCTGGCGCGCGAGCTATGCTGACATCATCAGTCAGCAAACCCTGTCCAGGTTGTCGGTGCAAAGCATAACCCGCCAATGGGAACAGTGGTTTTTCACACCCGGCCGGGAGCAGATCTGTCTGGTCCACGTCAGTAATACGGGCAAGGTGCTGGGCTATGCGATGGGCGGCGCTTCACGCACCCATCAAAGCAACGCCCATCTCGCGCGGGCCGCCGGCCGCGCCGAAATTCAGGTTCTGTATGTTGCCCCTGACATCAAAGGACAAGGCGTCGGCCGTGCACTGATGCAGGGCATGGCGCGCCGCTTCGATCGACAAGGCTGGCGCTCGATGGAAGTCTGGTCACTGGAAGCCAATCCGTCGGCGCCGTTTTATCGCCGTATGGGAGGCTTGCAGAAGGCTGCACGTGTAACCCAGGTAAATGGTCAGGCCCTGCCCGAAATTCGTTTCGACTGGCCTACGCTGAAGCCCTTGTTGCATCAAACCGAACTGACCTGGCCCTGAGCACTTGCCCACAACCTCAAGCATTGCGAAATCCTGCCTGGCCCTTGCTGTGGTGCTGTTGCTGGCCCTGAGCACACCTGGCCATGTCGCACAGGCGCAGCTTGTCCTCGACCCCGCCAGCGTCAAGCCAATGCCGGCCGCGCTTGCAACGCCCTCCAACGTGCTGCCGGGCACGGCCACGGCCGACGGCTTCAGTGCGCTGGTGTTTCGGCCCGGAGCCGACCAAAGTACGCTACCTCTTGCCGCTGTGCGCATGGCGCCAGCAGCGAGCTCGGCCAGCGCCGCGCTGAAAATGCATCTGCACAACCCCATGGCCTGGCCACTGACCGTGCTGGTAACGCTTGACGACACGCACGGCGCCCGCCTGCAGACCACGTTGGCGCTGCCCCCCGGACCTGCCGTCACGGCGGTAATCCCGCTTGAACCGACGCAGCCACTGGCCTGGGGCATGCGCGCCGCACCGCCACAACCAGTGCTGCTCGACAATGAGCGCTTGCTCATCGCCACTGCAGTCAGGGGGCGGGTCGACAGCACGGCGCTTGCCAGGCTGACGCTGCGAGTGCCCGACCCTGACAGCGAACAGACCCTGCGACTGGGCAAAGTCTTTCTCGATCGTGAACGCGACGATGAACGACGCTTGTATGCAGGTATTGTCGATTGTTTCGGTCAGTACACCCGTGGCCAATGGACCGGCAAGCACCCCGGCCCCTGCGCCGCCGCAAACGCCGATCGCCGCGCGGGGCGCGCAACACAATCCGCTGGCGCAAACGCCGCCACGCCCGAACCCATTGCCAGTGCCACCAGCAGACCGGCACGCGATCCGTACGGCGGCATCATGCTGGCCGACTGGCCCGCTGCCGAGTTGGCCACCGGTTACTTCCGAACCTATCAGGGCGCGGCCGACGCCAATGGCCGGCCCGGTCGCTGGATGTTGCTCAGCCCGAAGGGGTATCCGTTTTTCTCTCTTGGCGTCAATGCAATTCAAATCGGCAACTCGGCGAGCTTTATCGAGGGGCGCGAATTCATGTTCACCGACTTGCCCGCCGCCGACAGTCCGTTGAGTCGCTTCTATGGGCGGCTCGACGACATGACGAAGTCAGATGCCGGCGCGCAGCGCGGGCGTGGTTACGGCAAGGGGCGCACCTACGATTTCTATCAGGCCAACCTGTGGCGCGAGTTCGGCCCCGACTTTGCCAAACCCTGGGCAGCGCAGACCGAAGCCCGCTTGCAACGCTGGGGCTTCAACACCCTTGGCGCCTGGTCCGATGAAGCATTGATCGCGCAGACCACGCTGCCCTACACGCTGATCGTCCATATCGAGGGTGACTTTCAGCGTCTGTCCGATGGCGTTGACTGGTGGGGCGGCATCGCCGATCCTTTCGATCCGGCTTTTGGTGCGGCGATACATCAGCAGCTCGTGCCGGTTGTCGCGCGGCACCGCAACAATCGCGCCCTGATCGGTTACTTTGTCGATAACGAACTGGGTTGGGGCGATGGCTCGGCCAGCGCACCGGCCAATCGCTGGGCCGTGGTTTACAGTGCGTTGGCCATGGATGCCCGGGCTCCGCAAGCGCATGCCAAACGCGCCTTCCTTGACTGGTTGCAGCAACAGTATGCGTCACCACAGGCATTGGCCAGGGCCTGGCAAATCGAGATCACTTCCTGGCGCCAGCTTGAGGCACCGCTGACGACCGCACAACTGGCGCCCCACACTACACCGGCACTGGCGCGCGACCTTCTCGCGCTGTCGCGGTTGTTCGCGGAGCGTTATTTTTCGCAAATTCATGACACCCTCAAAGCACTCGATCCGCACCATTTGTATCTTGGCGCGCGGTTTGCCTCGCGCACCCCCGAAGCGGTCGCCGCATGTGTGCGCTACTGCGATGTCGTCAGTTTCAACCTGTATGTGCCAGACATTGCCCGTGGCTTTGAAGCGACAAGCTTTGCGCAGCACAACAAACCGGCAATGCTGACCGAGTTCCATTTTGGTTCAGCCGATGCCGGCCCCTTCTGGCCCGGCGTCATGGCCGTTGCCCGTGAACAAGACCGCGCACCGGCTTATCGGCACATGCTCGATTCGGTGCTGGCGAACCCGCAATTTGTCGGCGCGCACTGGTTCCAGTATCTTGATCAGGCGGTTACCGGTAGATGGCTGGACGGCGAAAATGGTCACCTCGGCTTGGTGGATATCGTCAATCAGCCATGGGGCGAATTCACCGCCGGCGTGCAAGCGGCTAATTCGGCAATTCTGCAGCGGCTTGAGTCTGCCTGGCAACCACGTTGACCGGTTCAATACGCAGTAAGCTGAGGCACCAACGGCCTCATGATCGTGACAGGAAGGTGGAGACGAGACAATGATGAACTACGGATTTGAGACGCAATTGTTCAAAGGTAAAACCGTCGTCATTACCGGTGCCGGATCAGGCATTGGTGCGGCGGTCGCCCGGGCCTTTGGTGCCTGCGGGGCCAGAGTCATTGCGCATCGCGGCCGCACCGCGGCAGATTCGGCCGCCAACGGTGTGGCCCATGAAAATCTGTACGCCGATTTCACATCAGACGAGCAAACCCGTGTTTTCATCGAACAAGTGC
>CAXBNM010000319.1:0-5279 GCA_963976885.1 uncultured Burkholderiaceae bacterium | reverse complement strand
AAACGAGCGGGGCGGTCGTCCCGTGCCGCTGGCCGACGAACGGTTGTGACACTATTTGTGACATTTCGGTGACGGCATGAACAAATCAGGTTTGCGGGTCATTTTCTTCATGTGCAATGACTGTTCGGCCTGATTCTGCGTCGCACTGATGGCTTGAAACGTCTCAACGGGAACGTTTTGTCGTTGCGGACGTTTTCGGGTGTTTCGATGCAGGTCCTGCGGTCGTAGAAAGCAGCCACTGCGCGAGTGCCGCCACGGCTGGTCGCAGGGTTATACCCCTGGGATGCACCACGTAATAGGCTTTCGGCAGCTCGAGCCGCCCGGTAAAGGGTTCGAAGAGCTGGCCATCTCTGGCTTCCGCCTCGGTCAGCAAGGCGCTGCTCAGTACAACTCCCTGGCCTTGACGCGCCGCTTCAATGGCCATCATCGACTGATCGAAGTGCAGACTCGGGATCGTCTGTACTTGTCTGGGCGTCAGCTCGCTGAAATGATCCAGCCACCGGGCCCAGTGCGGATGCAAAGTGGTGTGGATGAGGGTGGCGCGGGTCAGATCGGTTGGTGTCTTGAGCTTGCACTGGCGGGCGTATGCAGGCGTGCAATACAGCCGGGCCTCGTCTCGGTGCAACAACTGCGCGGTAAGGCCCGGATCATCGCCCTCAAAGTAGCGAATTGCGAGGTCCAGTCTTTCGCGGTCAAAGTCGGCAATGGCCGTGGAAGTGCTCAGGTGCAGCGAAATGTCCGGGTGTTGGCTCAGAAAGTCGGCCATGCGCGGCGCGAACCACTTGGCCGCCAGACTGGGCGGCATCGTCAGCCAGACGCTGCTGGCCTGGCTCAGGCGCAGGTTGTCGCTTGCCTGCTGGATACGGGCCAGGGACGGTTGCACGGCAGCCCAATAAGTCAAGGCTTCGGCGGTGGGCGTTACCTGGCGCACGGCACGAATGAACAAGGTCGTGCCCAACCACTCCTCGAGTTTCTGAATTTGCTGGCCGATTGCGCCCGGGGTCACGTGAAGATCTTGCGCAGCAAGAGAAAAACTACTGTGCTTCATCGCAGCGTCGAAAGCCAGTAAAGCTTTGATGGGAACAGATGAGGTCATGGGATAGAAAACCTATTTCATACGGGTATTTATATCGATTGTGACGCATTCAGGAGCCGGGGAGAATCGGTGCCATGAAAAACCTCCTGTCTGCGATCAATCCAAGCAACCTCGTCTATCCCGCCTTCGCCCTGCTGGGGGTGATCTGGGGGACCAACTTCATCTACATGAAATGGGCTGCCGACCTGATCTCACCGGCTCAGGTCGTGGTGTTGCGCATTTTGTTTGGCTTTCTGCCCGTCGTTGTGCTGGCTGCGTGGCAGGGGGCTTTGCAGCGCTCGCATCTGCGCTATGTCCATCACTATCTGGTCATGGCCTTGCTGGCCACGGCACTTTATTACGCCGCCTTTGCAAAAGGGGCGGCGGTGCTGCCGTCCGGGATTGCCGGCATGTTGAGCGGCGCCATACCCTTGTTCTCGTTTCTGACTGCCTTTGTGTTCCTGCGCCAGGAGCCCATCAACCGCGTCATGCTGGCTGGCCTGGCTCTCGGATTTGCCGGCGTTGCATTGATTGCGCGCCCGTGGAGCCAGGGTGATCTGGCCGTCGATGCGGCCGGCGTGATGTACATGCTGGGTGGATCGCTGAGTCTGGGTTGCTCTTTCGTTTACGCGCGGCTGTTTCTGGTCAACAAGAATATTTCCTCGCTGGCGCTGGCGACTTATCAGACGGGGCTTGCGTTGTTGGTGATGTGCTTGTTCACCGACCTGGATGGCATCGATCGCATTCAACAAGATTGGGGTGTACTGATCGGTCTGGTGGTCGGACTCGGGCTGAGTGGAACCGGCCTGGCGTATGTGCTGTATTACTTCATCGTCCAGCATCTGGGGGCATTGAAGGCGGCGGGGGTCGCTTATATTCCGCCAGTCGTCGCCTTGCTTATTGGTGCGCTGCTGGTAGGTGAACCTTTGTACGCGTTGGACATCATTGCCATGTTCCTGATACTGGGCGGCGTGTATGTCTTGCAGGTCGGTAAGCGCGGCGAAGCCATGCCGCGCGCTGAAAGTGGTGCGTCGTCGACTGCCTGACGCCAGGACATGCAATCGGCGCCTGGCGCTCTTGAACCCGTTACTTCGATTGACCAATTACCGCAGACTGCGTATTGCAGTTACCCGTTTGGGTCTGGGTCAGATTGCTGGTGTCACCCTTGCGCACCTGCCGGTTGGTATTGCCTGAATTCTTGCATTCAGCCCGCGCCTGTTCGGCCCGGCTCCGCGCCTCTTCGACGCGCTGATCGATCTGCTCCTGGGCGGCCTGCAAGCGCTCCTTGATGGTGGCGCTGTCAGGTTGCTGGGCAACACTGGTCATGGGGGCCGCGCTGATGACTGTGGCGATGAACAGCGCGTGCAGGAAGGGACGTGCTTGGGTTTGCATGGTTTTCACTCCGCGTGGCAGGTAACGCCAAGAGGCAACTATGATGCCCGCCAGAGGAGAGAGGCGTGAAATGAATTGGGCTGAATCAACCGTATGATTCAGCCCAACCGGCGGCGGCCCTTGTCGATCTGAGCAGAGCGCTACCAGTCGTTACCAAATAACAAGTGGATTGAATTCAAGGTGGACTGAACCCAGCCCACTTGTACCCAATCAAGGAGACTACGCAATGACTGACAACGTATCCAAAGGCGTCCTCATCGAGGGCAAGGCCAAGCCGCGCGGTAAATATCCGCATATCCGCCGCGCCGGCGACTTTCTTTTCGTGTCCGGCACCAGTTCGCGCTTGCCCGACAACACGTTTGCCGGCGCTTCCACCGACGCCATGGGGACGATGACGCTCGATATCCGTGAGCAGACCCGGGCGGTGTTGCGCAATATTGAATCCATTCTGGCATCGGCGGACGCCACGCTTGCCGATGTGGTCGAAATTTCCAGCTATCTGGTGAACATGAATGACTTTGGCGGTTACAACGAAGTCTACGGCGAGTTCTTCGACTACGACGGGCCGGCCCGCACTACGGTGGCCGTTCACCAGTTGCCGCATCCGCTGATTCTGGTGGAGATCAAAGCGGTAGCCTATAAGCCGCTCGCCGGGGGCTGAATCTTTTCCGAGGGGAGTGCTGGCCGGCAAGAGGAATCCGGCCGGACAGGAATCTGCCGTTCGCCGCAGAGGTGTTGAAGGCCAGGCCAGTCCCTGGCGCCCAGACCAGTCCGAACATAACGATTTGATAACAGATCGGGCGATGTCTTGACCGATCGGTTTAAACCGTCTAGATTTCAATCACTCGATTTAAACCAATCGGTTCAAACAAAGCTGCAGTGCCGAATTCAAGGCACGCGTTCCGCCTCTCCTTCCTATGGGTATCAACATGATCGAATTTCAACTGCATGACGAAAACACCGCTCCTGACGACAGCAAAGAGTTGCTCGCCAATTCCCGCAAGACCAATGGTCGAATCCCTGGCTTGCATGCGGTGATGGCTGAAGCGCCAGGCCTGCTGAAGGCCTATAACGACATTCATCAGGCGTTTGTAAACTCCAGTTTCGACAAGGATGAGTTGACGGTGGTGTGGCAGACGATCAACGTTGAACACGCCTGTCATTACTGCGTGCCGGCGCACACGGCCATAGCCAAGGCGATGGCCGTGGACGATGCCATCACCGAAGCGCTGCGCAATGAGACCGCGCTACCCAATGCCCGCCTGGAGGCGTTGCGTACCTTCACACTGGCGGTGGTGCGCGGCCGTGGCAATGTCGATGAAAGTGCGGTACAGGCATTTCTGGATGCCGGCTTCACGAAGCGGCAAATTCTTGAAGTGGTTCTCGGCACGGCTCAGAAGGTGATGTCCAATTACACCAACCATCTGACCCAGACGCCGGTCGATGAGCCTTTCCGCAAGTTTGAATGGCATAAAGCCGCCTGATGATGGGCCCGGACTCGCCCTTGTATCAGGGCTTTTCCGGGCGGCGCGATATCATGTCCGGTCAAAGGCGATAGCGGGGTTTGCGGCGGGCAGGTGCTCACGCAACAAACTGGCAAATGGATAAGCGCGTCATTATCATCGGGGCAGGGCCGGCCGGGTTGGCCGTGGCCGGTTCATTGGTGCAACGCGGCGTTCAAGCCGTGGTGCTTGAAAGGGCTGAGCAGGTTGGGAGTTCATGGCGCAGCCACTATGAGCGCTTGCATCTGCACACGGTCAAGACGCATTCGGCGCTGCCGGGTTTGCCGTTTGCCGACACCACGCCCCAATACGCGCCACGCCTGGCGGTGGTCGATTACCTCGAGCAATATGCCCGCCACTTTGACGTCAGGCCTCTGTATGGCCAGCAGGTGTTGGCGATCAGGCCGGATGTGTCGGGTTGGGCAGTAACCACCGGCCGGGGTGATCGTTTCCAGGCCGATGCGGTGGTGATCGCCAGTGGTGCTAATCGTCACCCCCGCGTTCTCGAGTTTGCCGGGCAGCCGAGCTTCCAGGGCAAGATCGTGCACAGTGATCAGTATCGCAACGCCGAGCCATTCAAGGGCCGGCGTGTGCTGGTGGTGGGCATGGGCAATACCGGTGCCGAAATTGCGCTTGATCTGGTCGAGCAAGGCGTCAGTGCGGCGTTGTCTGTGCGCGCGCCGGTCAATATCGTGCGTCGCGATGTTCTGGGTCGGCCGACGCAACTGTCGTCGATCGCCTTGTCGCGTCTGCCGCCGGCTGTCGGCGACCGCGTTGCCACGCTGTTGCGCAATCTGACGGTGGGCAGTCTGCGCCGCTGGGGGCTCGAAACCGCCGATCAATCGCCGCTGCGACAATTACGTGAGCAGGGCAAGACGCCGGTCATCGATGTCGGCACTGTCGCCCGCATCAGGCGCGGTGAAATACCGGTGCATCCGGGCATCGCGCGCTTCAGTGCCGACGGTGTGCAATTCACCAACGGCCAGACGCATGCGTTTGACGCGGTGGTGCTCGCAACCGGCTATGAGGCTCGCCTGCAGGACTTGCTGCCCGAAACGACTATTGATGTTGATGCCAATGGCATGCCCTTGGAGGTGATCGGCCGTGGCTCGCGCGAGGGCTTGTTCTTTGTCGGTTTCGACATTCGTCAGCCGGGCGGACTGTTGCGCACGATTGCCAGTCAGGCCAAGGCCGTTGCGGCCGAGCTGGCTTCCTGATTGGCTCAGTAGTGCGGCGGCCGGTCATCGTCGCTGCTTGGGGACATCGCGCCCGCGCCTGCATCGCCCCGATCCAGTCGGTTCTTCAGTTGG
>CAXBNM010000318.1:0-5304 GCA_963976885.1 uncultured Burkholderiaceae bacterium | reverse complement strand
CATCAGCTTTTTTTGGATTGAGGCGGTATGCGTGGAACCCAGGCGCCATCGACCAGAACTTCTGCCGGACCGAAATTGACTTTGTAGGCCATTTTCGGGCTCTCCTCGATCCAGTAGCCCAGATAGAGATACGGCAAGCCCAGCGCCCGGCATTGTTCGATCTGCCAGAGGATGTTGAAGGTGCCGTAGCTGGCGTTGGCGACGTCGGGGTCGAAGAAGGTGTAAACCGACGACAGACCATCATTGAGGATGTCGATGATTGAGACGATGCGCAACACCCCGTCGGCGTCACGAAACTCGACCAGCCGGGTGTTGACTTTGCTTTGCAGCAGAAACTGCGCGTACTGCTCGCGACTGTCGTGGTCCATGCCGCCGCCCGCGTGGCGACTGGCCTGATAGCGCAAATACAAATCGTAGTGTTCGGCGCAGAACCCGAGCCGTGCCACCAGCGTATTCAGGTTCTGGTGTGCGTTGGCGGCGCGCCGCTGGCTGCGATTGGCTTTGAATGTGCTGACCGGTACTCGCACCGGCACACAGGCGCGACAGCCGTCGCAATGGGGGCGATAGGTGAAGATGCCGCTGCGTCGAAAGCCCGCTTTCACCAGTTCGCTGTAGATGTCGGCGTTGATCAGGTGATTGGGCGTGGCTACCTGCGAGCGCGCTTGTCGCTGCGCAAGGTAGCTGCACGGATAGGGTGCCGTCGCGTAGAACTGCAGTGCCGAAAACGGCAGCTCCTTGAGGTGAGTCATACGGCTGGGAACTCGATGCTGATGGCAGACCAATCGGGCGGCTTTTGCACAAGGAGCGCGGCGCTGTGCGCAAGGAACTCGACACGTGGAATTTCGCGGGCACCCAGGCTCGACAGGTGCCCCGTCTTCTGCTGGCAGTCTATCATGGGCATATCGATTGTTCGCAGCAGGGTAACCAGGCTGGCGAGCGCAATTTTCGAAGCATCACGTTCGCGCGCAAACATCGATTCGCCGAAAAACATGCGTCCGATCGAGACCCCGTAAAGACCTCCAATCAGGGCCGGAGCAGCCTTCTGGTCGGTCCGCCACACTTCAATGGAATGGGCGTATTGGCGATGGTGTAACACCTGGTATGCCGAGCGGACGTCGGCGGTGATCCAGGTGCCATTCTGATCCGGACGCGGCGCGGCGCATTCGGCCATCACGCGTTCGAAGTTGCGATTCATCGTAATACGGTAGCAGCCGGCACGCTGCCACTGGCGCAATGTTTTGATGAGCGAGCGACGCAGCCGGAACTGCTCTGTTTTGAGCACCATGCGTGGATCGGGGCTCCACCACAGAACCGGCTCCCCGGCGCTGTACCAGGGAAACAGGCCTTTGCAATAGGCTTCGAGCAAGCGGGCGGCACTGAGATCGGCACCGGCAGCGATGAGTCCATCCGGCCACAGCGATTTTTCGCTCGTCGGGTCAGCTGGCGCAACGACGGCATATTGCGCCGGGTCGGGCAGCGCCTGATCGGATTCAACCCAGCAGGGCTGACGAGAGGGAGGCGGAGTGCTCATGGCCAGCTACCCACGAACCGTTCAGCGCGCCTTTGGGCGCGACCAGTCGATGTGCGCACTATGGACGCCAAACTGGCCGCTATGGCGATCTTCAAAGAACCAGCGCAGGGTTTTGGTGACGGTGTGAAAGGCAATGTTGTCCCAGGGGATCTGATCTTCGGAGAATAGCCTTGCTTCGAGAGTTTCGGGGCCGCCACCAATATGTTCGGATTCCATTGTTGCCAGGTAGAACATATGTACCTGACCAACATGCGGCACGCTGAGCATGGAAAAAACATTGCCAAGCGTGAACTCGATGCCGGCTTCCTCGTCGGTTTCCCGGCTGGCGCCTTGTTCGAGGGTTTCACCGTTTTCCATGAAGCCGGCCGGCAAGGTCCAGTAACCGTAGCGCGGCTCGATGGCCCGGCGACACAACAGGATCTTGTCGCCGCGCACCGGCACGGTACCGAGGACCAAGCGCGGGTTTTGATAATGAATGGTGTCGCAGGCCGGGCAGCAGTACCGCTCACGGTTGTCGCCATCGGGGATTCTTAATTCAACGGTGTTGCCGCAGTTGGAGCAAAATTTCATGATGGCAGGGAAAATAGGTTTTGCACCGGGCGGCGCGTATCGTTGCATCGTAGTATGGACGCGCCGATTTGTTGGATTGCATTGTCTCATTTTGCATTGTTCGAATAACACGCTACAATGATGGAATCAGACGCGGGGTGGAGCAGTCTGGCAGCTCGTCGGGCTCATAACCCGAAGGTCGCAGGTTCAAATCCTGCCCCCGCAACCAAACAAGCAAGTAAACAGACAAGGCGCCCTTCAAGACGCATCGCGTCTTTGATTCTGAGAGCCAGGCTCTCTGAGAGTCGAAGGGCCGCCGGTCAGTAGTGCGGTGACAAGTCCCGAAGACTGACGATCGAACAAGCACTCAGGTGGGTTTGCTGCAAGCGTCCGGGAAGGGCGTGCCACCGCATGAGTCGTCGGCCCCGTGGGTTATATTCCGCACGTTGGTTTCCCCGAATTGTCAGGGCAGTCCAGTCGGGGTGTGCAAACCTTGTTTCTGAAAGGCCAAAGGGATCACCACTGCAGGTTCACACTTGCCGCTGTACTTGGTATTGACTACAAATTACGCACGGTAAGGATCAGGTCGCTTACTGCATGCCCGGCAAATGCCAGGCGCCAGACCGCTCACAAGGAATTGTCGGCGAAACAGAGATCGCGCCCCAACTGGTGGCGCCACTGGCACAACACAACGAACCAAAACTTCAAACACTCAGCAAAAGTAACGCTTATCGTTTCGGGTGCCGAGCGCGGGATTGTTCGGGCCCATCCAGCGGGGCGGTGAACGCATTGCAGCAGCGTGTACGCCGGTACCGCGGTCAGGCAAGGCGCGCAATGCGATGCTTCCACCGTCACGAGGCCGTCGGCTCCGAACAGAGTCTGATTGTCCAAACGCACTGTTTGTAGATTATTCCGATTCATCGCCACGACCACCGTATGAATACAACCGAGATCAAACGAGCGCTCGAAGCGGCGCTGCTTTGCACGCCAGAGCCGCTGTCCATGCCGCAGTTGCGGAAACTTTTCGATGATGAGTACAACGCCGATCTGCTGCGTCCGCTGCTCGATGAGATCGCGCTTGACTGGGCCGAGCAGCCCGTCGAACTGGTCACTGTTGCCAGCGGCTGGCGGTTTCAGTCCCGCCCTGAATACGCGGTGTTCATCAACCGGCTAACGCCCGAGAAGGCGCCACGGTACTCGCGTGCCGTGATGGAAACCCTGGCCATCATCGCCTACCGACAACCTGTGACGCGCGGCGACATCGAAGAGATTCGTGGAGTGTCCGTGTCATCGCAAATCGTCAAGACGCTCGAAGAGCGTGGCTGGATCGATGTGGTCGGGCATAAGGAAGTGCCGGGGCGGCCCGCTTTGTTCGGTACGACCAAACAGTTTCTTGATGACCTCAGCTTGCGCAGCGTGCAGGAATTGCCGCCGATTGACGAAATGGGCGATGGCGAGGCAGTGGACTTCTTCAATCAGCAGATTGATGGGGAAGACGCAGCGCAGGCGCCTGCGACCGATGCGGCGGCAGATGCCGATGAGTCTGGCGCTCAAGTGGAGGCCGGTGCCGAGACGGAAGCCAGTGCCGAAGGCGAAGCCGGGGCTGTAGCCGAAGTAGAGGCCGACCGGATGGCCGATGCGAGTGCTGACGCGCCGACAGATACTACCGGCACTGACACCGACGCTGCCGATACCGGATTCAGCATGGCTGGGGTTGGTGTGGCCGCTTTGGCTGTTGCTGAGGGCGATGAAATTGCTGGCTCTGCTGATGCCGACGCCACTGATGCCGATACCAACTCCGACGCACACGCCGATGTTGCCGGGTCCGGCGCGATGATCGCGGCCGATGAGGCGGCGCCGCAGGCTGGGCTGGAGCAAGAATCGGAGGTTCAGATTGAAGAGCCCGTTTCTGACAATGCGCTTGCGCAAAGGGAGCAGGAGTCGGTTGAGCGGGGCGAAACCGCAGGCGATGTTGATAATCCGGTAACCGCGCTGATTGACGAGCCGGAGGGTGACGCAACCGCCGATACTTTGTTCGCCGAAGTTGCCGAAGTTGCCGAAGGGGTTGCCGGTGATGTGACCGATGATGCGGCTGTCGAAGCTGCGGCGGAGCCGGAAGGGGCAGGCGTTGATGCGCTGCCTGGCGAAACTGCCGAAACGACCTCGGACGCAGCGATTGCGCAAGCCGATGGCGAACTGGCTGATGGCGAGCCGGGCGATGTCGATATGGCCGGTGAGGCAGACGGAGTCATAGACGGCGATATGGCCGACCAGGCCCGTCAGCAGGTCGAGCCAATGCTGGCCGCCGACGCAGACTCGGTCGCGCCGTTCACCGACTCCCCCGAGCCTGTCGATACAGTGGCGATGAGCGACACCGGCGACATTGTCGAGCATGACAATTCAGTGTCGGCGGCTGAAGCGGCGGACGTTGTGGCGCCGATGCGCGCTGACGGCGATACCGAGGCAGGCCATGCAAGTGAGCCGCCGTCTGGCAGTGGCGAATCTGCTGGCGCCGAATCTGAGCTTTCCGCAGATGTCGATCTGAGTGTCAATGCCAATCCCGATGCGCCATCGGTCAGCGCCGAGTTGGATGAGTTGGACGAACTGGCGGCGCTTTCGGAGGCTGTGGCTCGTGTCGATGTCAGTGCCGCGCGGGTGGCTGTGCCGCCGCCTCCCGACGGATTCAGTAGTGACAACGATGTAGTGGCTGGCGGCGAAGGTGCCGCAATGGAAGATCCCGAGCTGGCTCCCCAGGTCGGTTTCGATGCAATTCAGGATGCGTTATCCGAGGCGGCATTGCTGACCTCAAACGAATCGGACGGCGATTCAGCCGCACCGGTCACCGGCACCGAACAGGTGCAATCGTCAGCGTCCGAGTTGGCTGATGCCAATGCAGTGGCCGACACGGACTCTGTGACCGATACCGAATCAGAAACTGATAGCGAGCGCGAATCGCTCGCCAATACGATGGAGTCGAAATGACCGAATCCAAGCAGCCCGAAGGTTCCGGCGGCGCGGGTGATAGTGGCGAACGTTCCGAGGGGCATTCGCTGCGGACCGCATTCAACCGGCGACGCAACACGCGAGGCCGACGCGGTAAACGTACGCCGCGCGAAGAAGGCGCAAGCACCGAAGCGAATGGAGCCGATGCCGCCAAGGCCGCGCCGGAAGCGGCAAATGGCAAGGCCGAGGCGCCAGCAGCTGACGGGGCGGCCAAGCCGCGG
>CAXBNM010000317.1:0-5374 GCA_963976885.1 uncultured Burkholderiaceae bacterium | reverse complement strand
GCCGACACGGCCGACTTCACCAATCCGACGCAACCGGCCGCTGGTATCCATGCGGTCATGACCAACGGCGCTCTGATCTGGCGCGACGGTCAGGAGACCGGCGCGCGGCCCGGCAAAGTCTTGTTGCGCGCCAGCTGATCCACGAGGGCCCCAGGCCCGCCATCTCCACAATTGTGCGTTTGCAATAGGCTTATTCAGGGGATTGCTGGCGCGATCGGCTTCATACACTGCGGTATTGCCGTATTGAATGACCGCTCATGCCTCCGTCTCTTGCTTCTTCAACACCTGCCGCCGCTCCGGGCCACTCGCCCGAGCAGGAGCGGTTTGCGCGCGAATTGTCGCTGGCCAGCGCCGGCGCAATGACTCTGGGTGACCTGATGGAACGGGCCAATGGCTGGCAGGCCAGTGGCCAGGCCGAGCGTGCGGCGCTGCTCTACGAACGCTGGGTTGCCGCGTCGAATTCGCCAATGCGCCACGTCGCCTGCTTCAACTGGGGCGCGGTGCTGGGCGCGATGCAGCGGTATGAACAAGCCGAGCAGGCGTACCGGACTGCGCTGACCATGGCGCCGGGATTCCATCACGCGCGGGTCAATCTGGGCCATCAGCTCGAGCATCTTGGCCGCATTGATGAGGCCCTCGATGCCTGGCGAGAGGTCTGGGAGGCGGGGTGCGAGAACCCGGCGGCGGTGCCCCGCGAGTTGCAACTGCACGCGGTAAACAATCTGGCGCGCTGTCTGGAGCAGGCTCGCCGGCTGGCCGATGCCGAGCACTATATGGTCAAGAGCCTGGAGTTTGAGCCACGTCAGCGCGATGTTCTCCAGCACTATGTTCATGTGCGGCAAAAGCAATGTGCGTGGCCCGTCTACAAACCCGTGGGCGACGTTACGGAAAACCAGATGCTGATGAGCACCTCGGCGCTGGCCATGCTCAGCGCGTCCGACGATCCGGCGCTGCAGTTGCTGGCCGCAAGTCGCTTTGTCAGCGAGAAGGTGAGCGCGTCGACCGAGCAGCCATTGCACGATCCGCTGCGCCGACCGCACGAGCGTTTGCGCGTGGGTTATGTGTCGAGTGACTTCTGCCTGCACGCAATGGGCTTGTTGATTCCCGAATTACTCGAGCTGCACGATCGGTCCAGGGTTGAGGTGTACGGCTTTTGCTGGAGCCGCGACGACGGCACCGCGCTGCGCGAACGTCTGATCGGTGCGATGGATCATCACATCCGCCTGGGCGGGCTTGATGACCTGAGTGCAGCCAGGCTGATTGCCAGCCATGAAATCGATGTATTGATCGACTTACATGGTTTATCCAGTGGCGCCCGGCCGGCCATCATGGGTCATCGGCCGGCGCCGGTGCAGATCGGCTATCTCGGCCTGCCCGCAACCTCGGCGGTACCGGGGGTCGACTACATGATTGCCGATCGGTATGTGATGCAGCCGGAGTACCTGCCTTATTGCACCGAGCAGCCGATGTATGTCTCGCATTGCTATCAGGTCAGCGATCGGCAGCGCAAGGTTGCGAAGAAGCCGCGCCGCTCCGACTACGATCTTCCCGACGACGCCTTCGTGTTTTGTTCGTTCAACAACAATCACAAGTTCAGCGAGCCGGTGTTCAAGAGCTGGATGCGCATTCTCGGGCAGGTGCCGGACAGTGTGCTGTGGTTGCTGGCCGATAACGAGCCGGCCCGCGAGAACATGCTGACCTGTGCCGATCAGCACGGCATTGACCGTGAACGGCTGATCTTCGCGCCCCGGGTTGCCCCCGACGAATATCTGGCCCGCTTTGCGCTCGCCGATCTGTTCCTCGATACCTTTCCGTACAACGCTGGCGCAACGGCCAATGATGTGCTCTGGATGGGCACGCCAATTTTGACCCGCTCGGGCAAAACCTATATTTCGCGCATGGCCGGCAGCCTGCTGACCAGTGTCGGCTTGCCTGAACTCATTACCGAAACCGTGGCCGACTATGAACGGATGGCGGTGAATCTGGGCCGGCGTCCGACCCGCTGTGAAAGCTATCGTCGCTATCTGACCGAGCACGGCCGGCAGTCACCGCTGTTTGATGTGCCGGCGCTGGTGCGCGAAATTGAGCAAGGCTATGCGCGACTGGCGCAGGAGCGCTGGCAGCGCGCCGTGCACGCTCAGTCGACAACGCCACAGCCGGCCCGCGCATGAAGCATCCCGCACTTGCCGAAGCGGCGGTCTGGCTGCTCGCTCATCATGGCCGTCATTGTTCGGTACAGGCCTTGTTTGCCGATATCGGCATGCCAGGGCCACTTGGTATTGATCACACCTTGCGCGCGCTTGGCGAGCAAGGCTTCAAGGCCAGCGTTCTTGAGCGCCGTCTGGAAGACATCCATCCGCTGTTGATGCCGGTGGTGTTGCTGCTCGATGCGGGCGACGCTTGTGTGTTGCTGGCCCGGCTTGATATCGATGACCCGGATGGCCGTTGCTACAAGATTCTGCTGCCCGGTGACCAGGAAGTTGTGCAGTGCCTGACGCCGGCCGAACTGGGGGCCCGTTACAGCGGTTTCATTCTGGCCGCCACGCCCAACCCGAATACTCGCGAAGACAAGCTATCGCCCGCCTGGTCTGTCGACCCGACGCGTCACTGGTTATGGGGTACGTTGCGGCGCTTTCTGCCCTACTACCGCTCGGCAATGGTTGCGGCGTTGCTGAGCAACGTGTTGATGCTGGCCACCGGCCTGGTAACCGCGGTGATCTTCGACAAGGTAATTCCCAATCAGGCCTTCGTCACCTTGTGGGCGCTGGCCGCCGGCGGTGCCATTGCCGTGATCTTTGATCTGCTGTCACGCCAACTGCGCAGCCACCTGATTGACACGGCGGGCAAGAAGGCCGATCTGATGCTCGGCTCGATGTTGTTCCGGCAGTCGCTCGGCTTGCGCATGGAGCACAGGCCTGAGTCGGCTGGCGCGCACTCGCACCACATGGCGCAGATTGAAACCGTGCGCGATTTCTTTGCCTCGGCGACCTTGTCGACCTTCACCGATCTGCCCTTCATTGTATTGTTCATCGGCATGACGTTTCTGATCGGCGGCAACGTCGGTTGGGTGTTGGTGGCTGCCGTGCCTTTGCTGATTACGATGGCCTTGCTGATGCAACGCACGCTGCGCCGCTCGACCCATTCGAGCATGAAGCAGCAAGCCGATGTGCAAGGCCTGATGGTCGAAGCCCTCGAAGGCATGGAAGACCTGAAGTCCATCGGTGCGCAAGGGCGCTTTCAACAACGCTTCGAAGCGGCCGGTGCCGCCGGCGCCGAGGCGGCGATTCGCACGCGTCGGGTTTCCAGCTTTACCAGTAATGTGTCGGCCGTCGCCCAGCAACTGGTGACGCTGATCATTCTTGTGCTTGGCGTGTATCTGATTGACGCGCAGCAACTGTCAGCTGGCGCAATGATCGCCTGTGTGATGTTCGGTGCGCGGGCAATTGCGCCGCTCAACAGTGTGGTCTCGCTGGCCTCGCGCTATCAGGCCGCGCGCGCGGCGATGCTTGCGCTGGACAAGCTGATGAGCTTGCCGCAGGAGCGTGATCTGTCGCGGCAGTACGTAAAACCACCGGCCCTGACCGGACGGATCGCATTGCGTAAGGTTGACTTTGCCTATCCCGGCAAGGGTGAGCATGAAGCGCCGCTGGTATTGCAGGACATCAACCTGCAGTTTGCTGCCGGTGAGAAGGTCGCGATTCTCGGTCGCATTGGCTGTGGCAAATCGACGGTGCTGCGTTTGCTGGCCGGTTTGTATCAGCCCGTGCAGGGTGCGGTCGAGGTGGATGGCATGGATTTACGGCAACTCGATCCGGCTGATTTTCGTCCGGTAGTCGGGTTTGTGTCGCAAGAGCCGCGTCTGTTCAAAGGCAGTCTGCGCGAGAACGTCCTGATGGGGCGCGCCGGTGCCAGTGCCGACGACCTGACCGATGTTGCCCGCCTCACCGGTCTGGACCGGCTCGTCAGCGCGCATCCCGAAGGCTGGGAGTTGCCGGTGGGCGAGATGGGCAACTTGTTGTCGGGTGGGCAGCGGCAACTGGTGGCATTGGCGCGTAGCCTGCTTGTGCGACCCACGATGTTGTTCATGGATGAGCCAACCAGCTCCATGGATGCGCAATCGGAGGTGGCGTTCCTGCGCCAGCTTCGCGAGGCAACCCGGCATTGCACGCTGATTATTGTTACCCACCGTCCGGCCGTGCTTGAACTGGTCGAGCGAGTGGTGGTGATGGAGGCCGGTCGCGTGGTGCTTGATGGTCCGCGCGATAAGGTTCTGGCGGCGGTGGCCGGGCGCACCCCTGCGCGCGCTGCGCCGACTGCCAATGCTGAGGTCGCGCCGAATGCCGGCCCTGCCGAGGCGAGCCCGGTCGCAGCGCCAGCGCCCGCACCGGCTGGCGAATCCGTTGCTGCGAGTGCCGCATGATCGCCACCGACGAACGACCGCTGTTGCCCGGTGACGCTGATGCGCTCAGCGGTTTGCGCGCGGCGCAAACGGTAGAACCGATGCGCGCGGTGAACGCGGCCTTGCTGTTGTTGGTCAGCTTTCTGGTGGTCGCAGTGGTCTGGTCGGCGGTTGCCCGGGTTGATGTGGTCACCAAGGCGCAGGGACGAGTCGTGCCCGACGGACGCGAGCAGATCATCGCGTCGCTGGAAGGGGGCATCCTGCGCGAGATTGCGGTGCGCGAAGGCGCCGAGGTGTCGGCCGGCCAGATTCTCGCCCAACTCGATCCGACCCGAGTTGCCGCCATGCAGAGCGAAGGCTACGCGCGACGCCTGGCCTTGCTGGCCACGCAGAGTCGTCTGCAGGCCGAGGCCAATGATGAGCCGCTGGTTTTTCCGGACTCGTTGCACGCGCATCCGGTAATCGCGCAGGCCGAGACCGAAGCCTTTGTAGCGCGCCAGCGCGGTTTGCATGATGCGTTGAATGCCAGCGAGGAAAGTCTGAATCTGCTGCGCCGTGAGCTGAAGATTGGCCAGGAGTTGGCCGCCAGCGGCATGATGCCCAAGATTGAAGTGATGCGCCTGCAGCGTCAGGTGAGTGATCTGGAGCAGGAGCGCCAGGAACGCATCAATCAGTTTCGCCAGCAGGCCAGTTCGGAACTGGTGCGGGTGCGCAATGAACTGGCATTGCTCGATGAGCAGATGGTGATTCGTGATGACATGCTGCGCCGGACAATTCTGCGCTCGCCGGTGCGCGGTCTGGTCAAACGCATTCACGTGGGCACCGTGGGCGGCGTGGTTGCCGCCGGCATGCCCATCATGGAAATCGTGCCACTCGGGGGCAAGGTGTTGATCGAGGCGCGCATCATGCCTGACGACATCGGCTTTGTGCGTGAGGGGCAAAAGGCGACGATCAAGCTGTCGGCCTACAACTACA
>CAXBNM010000316.1:0-5398 GCA_963976885.1 uncultured Burkholderiaceae bacterium | reverse complement strand
GCGGGATGAAAACCTACAGCACGATGCTGGCCCGCAAGCCGGATTTTTTCGTGCACTCCGGTGACACCATCTACGCCGACGGACCGTTGTCGTCCAGTCAGAAGATGCCTGATGGCAAGCAGTGGGAGAACCTGTTGATCGAAGAGGTGACCAAGGTTGCCGAAACGCTCAGTGAATTTCGGGCCAATTATCGCTACAACATGATGGACGAGCATGTGCGTCGCTTCAATGCCGAGGTGCCGCAGATCTGGCAGTGGGATGATCATGAGGTGGTCAACAACTGGTCGGGCTCCAAGGATCTGAGCGACGACGACCGGTACACCGAGAAGCGGGTGCCGGTGCTGGTGGCGCGGGCCTCGCGCGCATTTCTGGAGTACGCGCCGATGCGCAATGCCGGCGACCAGGAGCGCGACCGCGTGTATCGCAAAACGCCGTATGGCCCCGCACTCGATCTGTTCTCGATTGACATGCGCAGCTACCGGGCGGCCAATGGTGCCAACCTGCAGACTGAGTACGATGCATCGGCTCACATGCTCGGCCCGGTGCAGCTGCAATGGATCAAGGATTCACTGCTGGCGTCCAAAGCAACCTGGAAGGTGATTTGCGCCGATATGCCGATCGGCTTGCAGGTTGGGCGGGCCGGCTCCGCCGATCGCAGCGCGAGTTGGGAAGCGGTGGCCAATGGCGATCCGAACGGGCCGCGCGGGCGTGAGCAGGAGTTTGCGAGTCTGCTCGGCTTCATCAAGGCCAATGACATTCAGAATGTGGTCTGGATTACCGCCGATGTTCACTACTGCGCGGCCCACCACTACAGCCCGGAGCGCGCCGCTTTCAAGGATTTCACGCCCTTTTGGGAGTTCGTGGCCGGGCCGTTGCATGCCGGCGCATTCGGGCCGGCCAAGCTTGACGCGACGTTTGGTCCCGAGGAGGTGTTCGTCAAAGCGCCGCCGGCTCAGAACATGCCGCCGGTCGATGAGAATCAGTTCTTCGGGCAGATTGATATCGATGGCAAGACCGGCGTCATGACGGTGGCCTTGGTAGATCGGGGCGGGGCAACGATTTTCAGCCGCGCCATCGATCCGGTTTGAGTCCTGGCCCTGTGGCCGGGGCCGGCCACAGGGCTGTCACTGCAGTGTGCGTTCAGCGCTTGTTGGCGTTGACGAACTCGGCAATGCGCGCCACACCGGCCTCGATGTTTTCGTTCGAGGTCGCGTAGCTGAAGCGGATGTGTTCGCCGTCATCAGGAACCTGATGGCCGAAATGAATATCGGCCAGCACGGCAACACCGGCCTCATGCAGCAAGCGCTTGCGAAACTCTTCGGCGCTCGCGCAACCGGTCATCTTGCACACTTCGCTGACATTGGGCCAGGCGTAGAACGCGCCGCCCGAGGGCTGACAATTGATGCCCGGCACCTGATTGAGCAAGCCGGTGATGAGGTCACGCCGCTCCAGAAACTTGTTGCGCATCATCTCGGCGTCGTCTTGCGGGCCGTTGATGGCGGCCACTGCCGCCCACTGCGAAATATGCGAGGCGCAGGAGTCGGTATTGGTGATCCATTTGGTGAACACCGGCGCCAGTTGGCGGTTGGCGGTGTAACCGATACGCCAGCCCGTCATTGCCCAGGTCTTGGAGCAGCCGTCGGAAATGATGCAGCGTTCCTGCATGTCGGGCAGGCTGGCCAGTGACTGGAACTTGCCATCGAACACGAGTCGCGAATAGATTTCGTCGGCGTAGACCCAGATTTGCGGATGCCGGCGCAGGATGTCAGCAATGGCTTCGAGGTCGGCGCTGGCGAGCAGGCCGCCGGTGGGGTTCTGCGGCGAGTTGATGATGAGCAGCTTGGTTTTGTCGGTAATACGACTTTCCAGCTCATTGGGGTCAAACGCAAATTTACGCGACTCCCGCAGATACAGCGGCACCGGTACTGCGCCGGCGGCCCGAATCTGCGATTCGTAAATCGGGAAACCCGGCACCGGGTAGATGACTTCATCGCCAGCGCCGAAGTCGGTGACCGACTGGATGGCGTAGGCAATGAAGGGCTTGGCGCCGGCGCCCACGACGATGTCGTCGGGTTCGATGTTGATGCCACGCACCTCGCTCATTGAGCGGGCGGCCGCGGCGCGCAGTTCGTCGATACCGGCGCTGGGCGTATAGCCGTGCTTGCCGCCGTCGATGGCGTCCTTGCCGGCCTGCTGCACATGCAGCGGGGCGGGGAAATCAGGCTGACCGATACAGAATGAGATGATGTCCTTGCCCTGAGCGGCGAGGGCATTGACCTCGGCGAGGACAACAAAGGCATTTTCGGTACCGAGCGACTGGGCTCGGGTGGACAGCTGAAGCGGGTTTGACCGGGTGGTGTTCAACGAAAACTCCGTGGGGGTAAGAACGGCGCGAGTGCCTGACTTGAAGACCGCATAATAACGGCTCACCAAAGGAAGCCTCTACGATGGACTTGTGGTCAGATTATGAAGAGCTCGACTTTGCGCAAACCGCGCTGGGCGAGTTGTTACTCCGGCGTCGTCGCGACCCGGCCATTCCGGGCGTTGAGCTGTTTGAAGTCAAACTGGGCGATGATTTCCTGATGTCCAGCCGCTTTCACGACAGCGAGGTAGCGCTGGCCAGCCTGGGCCTGGCCAAGCTGGCCGGCCAGCGTCCCGAGCCCTGGCAGGTCGTGGTGGGCGGGCTGGGCCTTGGCCACACCGCCCGCGAAGCGCTCGACGATGCGCGGGTTGGTGAATTGCTGGTGGTCGAGTTTCTCCGCCCGATCATCGGCTGGCATGAACGCGGCCTGGTGCCGCTGGGCAAGGGGCTCAGCGAAGATCCGCGTTGTCGTTTCATCGAGGCCGATTTTTTCGCTGCGGCCGCCGGCGATGACGGATTCGACCCGGATCAGCCCAAACGGCTGTTTGATGCGATCCTGCTCGACATCGATCATGCGCCCGACAACTGGCTTGGCGAAGACAATGAAAGCTTCTATACGGTGGCCGGATTGCAGCGCATGAGCGCCCATCTGGCCCCGCAAGGTGTCTTTGCGCTATGGTCGAATGATCCGCCCGCGGCCGAGTTCGAGACCCGGCTGGCGGTTGTGTTCGAACAATGCGAGGCGGTACGGGTCGCCTTTGCCAATCCGTATACCGGTCAGGAATCAGCCTGCACGGTCTATCTGGGCCGCAAGCCCTGACGGCGTAGAGAAACAATCCGCCCGCGGGCGGACCAAACAATAACGGAGACTAGCGGTGAGCAAACGCTTTGCAGGCATTCATGCCGTGTTGTATGCGCTTTTCGACGACGCAGAACAGATTGACAACGCCGCCATGCGCAAGCAGGTGCGCGATGTCCTGGGGGCGGGGGTCGATGGCGTCACCATTCTCGGGCTGGCCACCGAGGCCAACAAACTGAGCCTTACCGAGAAGCAAGCCCTGATCGATCTGAGTGCTGAAGCGCTGAATGGCGCGGTGCCCTTGTCGGTGACGGTGTCGGGCAATTCGGTGGCCGAGCAGATCACGCTGGCCCGCCATGCCGAGCGCGCCGGGGCTGCATGGCTGATTCTGCAGCCGCCGGCGGTGGGCAGTTTCAGCGCCGACGAATACCTGCGCTTTTTTGGCCGGGTGGCCGCTGCGGTCGATCTGCCGATGGGCATTCAAAACGCGCCAGCCTATTTGGGTCGTGGTCTGGCGGCCGATGACATCGCCAGGCTCACGCGCGAGCATCCCAACTTCACCCACATCAAGGCCGAGGCCAGTGCGGTCGAGGTGGCGGCGCTGATCGAGCGCTGTGGCACCAGTCTGACGGTGCTCAATGGCCGCGCCGGCCTTGAAATGACCGATTGTCTGCAAGCCGGTTGTGACGGCTTCATCCTGGCGCCTGATCTGGTCGACTACGGCGTGGCCGTCTGGCAGGCCTGGCAGACGAGCCGTCAGGACGAGGCCGTTGCCTTGTATCTGGAATCATTGGGGGCGATTGCGTTCGTGATGCAGTCGCTGGAAACCCTGGTCACATATGGCAAACGACTCTACGGGGCCCGCTGTGGCGCCACTATTCATGACCGGGCACCGATCGCGCCGCCCTCGGCCTTCGGTGAGCAATGCGTGGCCCGTTGGGCCACCCAGCTCAGGCCGTATGGGCAATGCCGGCTATCGCCGGCAGATCGATAAAGAAGGTCGAGCCGTTGCCGGGTTCGCTTTGCAGGCCGGCGATGCCGCCATGCAACTCGGCAACGCGCCGCACCAGCGCCAGGCCCAGCCCGGAACTGCCGCGGTGTTCGCGGTGCTTGCTCGCCTGATAGAACAGATCGAACACCCGCGGCTGATCCGATTCGGCCACGCCGGGGCCGCTGTCACGCACCTGCACTCGCACGCCGTCCGGACGTTGCTCGACGGACACCGCGACGGTGCCGCCGGCTGGCGTTACCCGCAGCGCGTTGTCGATCAGGTTGGACAACGCCCGTTCGATCAGGCTGGCGTCAACGGCGGTCATGGGCAGTCCATCCTGGTAATCCACTGACAGGCGCACATCGCGTGACTCGGCCGTGGCGATGAAGCGTTGCACCACATCATCGGTCAGTTCGCCCAGTGCCATGGGTTCGGGTTGGGCCTTGAACTCGGGGTTGTCGAGGCGGGAAATTTCGGCCAGCGAGTTGGTCAGTCTTTTCAGGTGCTCGGCATTGTGCAGCGCGCGCTGATACAAAAGCTTGCGCTGTTCGGCGGGCAGGGAGTCGCCTTTGAGTGCCACGGTTTCGAGTTGCGCGGTCAGCGCCGTGAGCGGGGTGCGCAAGTCGTGCGACACACTGGCCACCAGTTCGCGGCGTTTGGCATCGGCCTGGGTGACCCGTTGCATCTCTTCGCGCAGGCGGCTGAGCATTTCCTGAAAGGCGCGGCCCAGCCGGCCGATTTCATCGTCGCGTTCGCAATTGGGAATGATGCAGCCCAATATATTGGTGTCGTCGGTAAAGCCGGATTGTTTGATTTCTTCGGCCACTTTGGTCAGCGCAACCAGCGGGCGGGTCAGCAGCGCAATGATGGCCATCGTCAGCAGTACGCACAGGCCGATGGTCAGCAGGCTGATCTTGAGCCCGGTGCGCATCGCATAGGCCTTCAGGATGGCCAGCGGTTCGGTATCGGCTTCGGCGTTGCGGGCCACCACATACAGCCAGCCGCGCGGCTCACCCTGCCACATGATCTGGCGCGCAGCGACCAGGCATTTGCCGCCGATCATGTCGGGGTCATCGGCAAAGATCGGCTGCTCGGGACTGCCGCTCATGGCCCCGGTGACTTCGTTCATGTCGACCCGGTAGTTGCTCCAGAACAGTCGCTGCTCACCGGCCGATGACAACACCCGGCCGTCGTTGTCGAGCAGATAGAGGCCGGTATTGGGCGCGTACAGAATGTACTTTTGCAG
>CAXBNM010000315.1:0-5405 GCA_963976885.1 uncultured Burkholderiaceae bacterium | reverse complement strand
TGGATGCCGAGTTGATCTACCGGCCCGCCGCCGGTCGCATGCGTGAGCGCGATAATCCGCTCGCCTTCGACAAGCACTGTCCGGCCGGTCAGGTCGTCGCGGGTTTTGGTGGGGCCGCGGCGCAGCGGGTTGAGCAACTGCAATTGGGCTGCCGGCAATTGGCCCCGGTCTATGGGCTGGCAGGTCCGTGGGTGCGTACCGAAGCGCTTGGCGGGCCGGGCAGCCAATTCATTACCTGCCCGGCAAACAAGCCGGCCACCGGCATCGTCGGCAGCACGCGGATCTGGGATGATGACCTGACCCGCTTTGGCTTGCGTTGCGCGCCGGACGCCGCCGGCGCTTAGGCGTTACCTTTTGCGCGCGGCTACTTCGTCCTGGTAGCTCTGAGTGGCCGCTTCTACTGCTTTGCTGTGAATGGCGGCCAGTTCCGGTCGTGCCGCCCGCGCCCGTTCTGCTGCCTGCATCGTTGCCATCTGACCCTGCCACTGCGGGAAGACATGGCGGGCGATCAGGTCGTAACTCTTGCGCGTGGCGTCAAAGTTGGCCCAGTTGTGGGCCAGCATCAGATAGGCGCCGAAGCCACCGTTGGACTGCTTCCAGAGCCGATCGATCTGCGCGTTGACCATATCCGGCGTGCCGATGGCGCCCATGCCGGAGTCATTGACGAAGGAGATCATCTCCTTGACGTTGTTGCCCGGCACTGCCATTTGCGGGAAGGCGGCTACGGCTTGAAAGTAGTCGAACCATTGCTCGATCCCGTATTCGACATCGCGATAGGCCTGGTCCATGGTTTCGGCGCAATGCACCATGCCGACCAGACGCCACTTGTTGCGATCAACCACGGTTTTGTATTCTTGGGCCTGCGCTTCCATTACGTCCCAGTGCAGAGCCAGCGCATCGAAGCCGGCTGCCGTCGTTGCGCCAATCGAAAGCAAGCCCACGCCGTGCATGCCCGCAAGCTTCGGACCGGTGGGTGAGGCAACTGCCGGAACAGCGACGTCGAAGAGCGGGTTGGAATACGGGCGCAGATGCAGTCGCGCATCGACCAGTTCCCAGCGGTCGTTCTTGAAATTGACGGGCTCATCTGAGCGGAGCAATTTCATAATGACATCAAGCCCATCGGCCAACAGCGGACGAGTCTGCGATTGCGAGATGCCGATCATCGCACCGTCGCTGGGCAGAGAGCCGGGTCCCAGGCCAAGCATGACGCGGCCTCGGGTGAGGTGATCGAGTTGCACGATCCGTTCGGCGACCCAGAGCGGATTGTGGTAACTGACGCTGACCACGCCAGTGCCGAGTTTGATGTTGCGGGTGCGCTGGGAAGCGACGGCAATCATGAGTTCAGGGCTGGCGCTTATTTCGGTGCCGGCCGAGTGATGTTCGCCGCACCAGGCCTCATCGTAGCCACAGCGGTCTAACCACTGAATCAACTCAAGATCTTGCTCCAGCGCCAGTGTCGGGTTGATGCCGGGCTTATGGAAGGGTGCAAGAAAGATACCAAAGCGCATGCGGTGGTTCATCGCGTAAGTCTCCTTTGTATAGTCGTGGGCGCCGATCGGTGCGGAGCCCGGCCAGTGTACACTTGGCCCGACAAGGTGGGTCTGACGACGTATGCAACTCCCGGTTTGTCCACCCGACATTTTTTTCATTGATCGCAAACGGTTGTCGCTTTGAATCGGATTCCCCTCATTGTTGGTATCGGCGGTACGGCCCGGGAAGGCTCGACTTCCGAATTGGCGCTACAGGCTGCGCTCAGTCACGCCCGCACGCAGGGCTGCGAAACCGTGTGTTTCAGCGGCACTGACTTGCCGTCAGAAATTTTTGACCCCAGCCAGGCCGCGCGCAGTGACGCGGCCCGCGCACTGGTCGATGCCATCCGGCGTGCCGATGGCCTGATCATCTCGACTCCGTCGTACCATGGCGGCATTTCGGGCCTGATCAAAAACGCATTCGATTTCATCGAAGATTTGTCCGACGACAGTCGCATTTATCTGGACGGTCGTGCCGTCGGATGCATCGTCTGCGCATACGGTGCTCAGGCAATGGGCACCACCTTGTCGTCGCTGCGCTCAATGGTGCACGCGTTGCGCGGTTGGCCCACGCCCTACGGCGCCACCATCATGGTGCGCACCGGCATTTTCGGCTCCCCGAAAACACCGGCCGACGGCGATGCGGTACAAGCCTGTTGCACGGTGGCCGATCAGGTCATCGAGTTCGCCCGCATGAAAATTCGCGCCGACGCCAGCTGACCTGCAGCGGGCTCTGGCGTCAACATGAGGCTGCCCGCATGAGCATTAACTCTTCCGATCATCATCATCTGCAGTTATCTGACGGTGCCGTTGTCGTGTTGCGCCGTCTTGGCCAGGCAGGGCGACCGCGGTTGGTGCTCTCGCATGGCAACGGTCTGGCCATCGATGGCTATCGCAGCTTCTGGTCTTTGCTTGCCGAGCAGTTTGAACTGGTGTTGTTCGACATGCGCAATCATGGAGTCAACCCGACTCACGTTCAAGACCAGCACAACTTTGCGCGCATGACCCAGGATCTGCACGAGATCTGGCCGGTCATTGCAAAAGTGTTCGGCGCGGCGCCGACCGTGGGTTTGTTTCATTCCATGTCGGCCATTGTCAGCGTTGAACATCTCGCTGCATTCGGGCCGGCCTGTGAGGCACTGGTTTTGTTTGACCCACCGGTGTACCCGCCCGTTGGCCACCCACTCGAGGCTGTCGAGCGTCAGGACATGCAAGCGCTGGCCAGCCGTTCCCGTCGCCGGCCCGAAGCCTACGGCTCACCGCTTGAATTGGCGGCGCAGTTTTCGCGTCGGCGCGCCTTCAGTAACTGGGTGCCAGGGGCGGCCGAAGATCTGGCGCGAGCCACCTTGCGTGCCGACAAGGCAAGTGGGCAGTGGGTGCTGGCTTGTCCACGCGACTACGAAGCGCATATGTACGATACCAACGACAGTCCGGTGCCTTGGGCGACCTTGACGGCGCCGCTGCCTTTGCCCGTGCTGCTGCTCGGCGGCGATCCGCTGCTTGAAGGCCAGTCGCCACCGGCGCTGTTGTGTGCAGCCATGGCGGCTCAGGGCAACTTTGAATATCAGGCGCTGACCGGCGCTTCGCACTTTCTGCAGATCGAGCAACCCCGGCGCTGCGCCGACGCGGTGATTCGCTTCATCAACACAAACGTGCCGGCCTGCGCAGTCTGATCAAACGTGCCGCCGCTGATTGAACGCGAGGCGGTCAACCTGCTCGGCTCGCGTCGGGCAAAACCCTGCGCGTCAGTTCAAAACGTCATCGTGTGAGCAGGATACTCACGGCGATGCCAGTCTTGGGCAAACCGCGAAAACACTCAGCGATCGAGAATCTGGCTGAGGAAGCGCTGGGTGCGTTCGTTTTGCGGGTTGTCGAAAAACACGTCAGGGGTGTTCGTCTCGACGATCTCGCCGCCATCCATGAAGATGACCCGGTCGGCAACCGCGCGCGCAAAACCCATTTCGTGGGTGACGCAAGCCATCGTCATGCCTTCTTCGGCCAGCGACACCATGGTGTCGAGCACTTCCTTGACCATTTCGGGGTCGAGAGCCGAGGTTGGTTCGTCGAACAACATGATCGACGGGTTCATGCACAATGCCCGGGCGATGGCTACCCGTTGCTGCTGGCCGCCCGAGAGTTGCCCGGGAAACTTGAGCGCTTGTTCGCCGATGCGCACGCGCTCGAGGAATTTGTTGGCGACGGCTTCGGCCTCACGGCGCGGCATCTTCTTGACCCAGATCGGCGACAAGGTGCAGTTGTCGAGCACCGACAGATGCGGGAAAAGATTGAAATGCTGAAACACCATGCCGACCGTGGAGCGGATCGCATCGATGCGTTTGATGTTGTCGTCCAGTTCGACCCCGTTAACGGTAATCGTGCCTTCCTGGTGATGTTCGAGCCGGTTGATGCAACGAATCAGCGTTGATTTGCCTGACCCTGACGGACCGCATATGACGATACGTTCGCCGCTGGCAATCGTCAGGTTGATGTTCTTGAGGACATGAAAGTCCCCATACCATTTGTTCAGGCCGCTGATCTGGACGGCCGGGGTTTCAGCAGCTTGAGCAGCAGTCGCCGTCATGGTCAGCTCCGGTTGGAATGGTTGAGTTCGTTTTCAAGCCACTGGCTGTAGCGTGACATGGCAAAGCAGTAAATCCAGTAAACGACAATCGAAAAGATCAGCGCTTCAAAGTAGTACTTCTTCCAGATGAAGTCGGTTTCGACCGAGCGCTTGACCGCATTGGCAAAATCGAAAATCCCGATGATCAGCACCAGCGAGGTGTCTTTGAACAACGAGATGAACGAGTTGACGATGGGCGGGATGGAAATCTTCAGCGCCTGCGGCAACACCACCAGACCCATCAGGCGCCAGTAGGGCAGGCCAAGTGCCTGGCCGGCTTCGTACTGGCCCTTGGGCACAGCCTGCAAGCCGCCGCGAATGGCTTCGGCAAGATAGGCGGCCATGAACAGAATGATGGCAATTTGCGCGCGCAGCAGGTTCTCGATGCGCATGCCCTCGGGCAAAAAGAGCGAGAACATCACGCTGGCCATGAACAACACGGTAATCAGCGGTACGCCGCGCACCATTTCGATGAACACCACGCAGAATCCACGGATGAGCGGCAGGTTGGAGCGACGCCCCAGGGCCAGTGCCACGCCGAGTGGAAACGCGCCGGCCATGCCGAAGACGGCCAGAATCAACGTGACCGGCAGGCCGCCCCAGCTGCCTACAGCCACCGGCGTCAGGCCGAAGCCGCCGCCCATCAACCACATGGTGGCCACGGTTGCGGCTACCCAGATGAACGCCAGCGACCAGTTCCAGAACCAGCGCAGGCACGAAACGATCAGCAGCAGGCTCAGAATGATGACCACCAGGCCGCCGCGCCATTGCTCGTCGTAGGGGTAGGTACCGAACATCATGACCCGGATTTTTTCCGGGATCACGGCCCAGCAGGCACCGGTGCCGCGCGCCGCGTCACAGGCTTCGATCGGTTGCTGACCCCAGACGGCGTTGGTGAACAGCCAGCTGATCATGCCGGGGACAAACCACGCCAGCAAACCAAGGATCACCACCGTAATGATCGAGTTGCCGATTGAGGAGAACAGGTTGTGGCGTAGCCAGGCCAGAGCACCGACCTCACTGCTCGGGGCGGGGCGGTCAGGACTGGGTTTGAAGTTGGCTGCGTCGTTCATCGTTCCACCAGGGCAACTTTGTCGTTGTACCAATTCATGAACAAGGCGATCAACAGGCTGATGGTCAGATAGACCGCCATCAGGATGGCAATCGCCTCGATAGCCTGACCGGTCTGGTTCATCGAGGTGTTGGCCACGGCCACCAGGTCAGAGTAGCCAATGGCGACGGCCAGCGATGAGTTT
>CAXBNM010000314.1:0-5420 GCA_963976885.1 uncultured Burkholderiaceae bacterium | reverse complement strand
CGAAGCCATGCACGATGACTTTGTCGCCGGGCGTAAAGCGCTTGTCGTCCGATTGCGCCACCGTGCCGGTCAGATCAATACCGCCGATGCGCGGGTAGTTGCGAATGATGTTGTTGCGCCCGCGCGAGGCCAGTGCGTCTTTGTAGTTGATGCTCGACCATGCCACCTCGATAACGACATCGCCCTGGCTCAGATCGTCCAGCGTCAGGGTTTCCAGACGGCGCTCGGGTTCGCTTTCGCCAGCGTGCAATCTCAGGGCTTTGAATTTGGTCATGTCTCACATCGGCCGGAGCCGTCATCGTAATGTTCGGATACGGCGAATCAGCGCCACGTTTGCTTCTTGAGCCGCGGCAATTATATCGACTGGCGTCTGCTCAGCGTTTTTTGCTGCCGCACACCGATTGGCCGGCGGCTTCTGCGAGCGCGATGATTTGTTGGCTGTAACGCCCGGCGTAGTCTCTGGCCGGGCCTCCAAGGCGCAAGGTGCGCGGCGTCAGACTGTCGGTCAGTTCAGGCAACACGCGCGGGCCAGAATCAGGTCCGCGACAATGGGACATTTCTCCGAAACCCCCGCGTTCTACTCCGACCGCATCCGACGCACTTGCTCAACCCGACTCGCGCCCGATCAGTTCGAAGCCCAGGTCTACCGTTACTGATTGCTCGCTGCGTCCGTCCAGCCGCTCCAGAATCAGGCGTGCCGACTCGCGACCAATCTGATAAGCAGGCACCCGGACCGTGCTGAGGCTGGGCCAGCTACGGGCGGCGATGTCGAGGTCGCAAAACCCGGTGACGGCAAGTTCGTCGGGCACAGCGATCCCGCGGCGCAGACAGGCAAACAGAACGTCGATGGCGATCAGGTCGTCGGCGCAGACGAGGGCGTCCATGTCGGGGTGGCGTTCGCGCAACCGATCGAATTCGACCGCACTATCGAGGCGTTGTTCGGTGGTGTCGGGAAACACCACCGCATCGGCAGGCAGGTCGGCTTCGGCGAGCGCCGCCTGAAACCCCTCCAGCCGTGCGCCGGCCCGGTTGGAACCCAGCACACTGAGAAAACCGAGATGGCGATGCCCATCGTTGATCAGGCGTTCGGTCATGGCCTTGATCGCCTGATGATTGGAAAACCCCACGGCGCTGTCGATCGGTTGGTCGGGCAGCTCCCATATTTCGACGACGGGGATGCGTGCCGCTCCAAGCAAACGCCTGGCCTCGGGCGTGTGCTGACTGCCGACGAGAACGATCGCATCGGGGCGTCGCCCGAGCATGGTGGCGATCAATGAGGCTTCCGCGCTTTCCGAGTAGCCGCTGTCACCGACAACCAGTTGATAGCCGTTGGCGCCCAGCACATCGGACAGTCCGCGCACCGAATCGGCAAACAAGGCCTGGGTGATGGTTGGCAGGATCAGGGCGATAACGCCGCTGCGCCGTGAGGCGAGGCTGGAGGCAACCAGATCGGGCACATAGCCGAGTTCCTGCGCCGCTTTTTCGACTTTTTCGCGCGTTGCCTGCGAAACCTTTTCGGGGCGGCTCAGCGCGCGCGAAACCGTAATTCGTGACACGCCGACATGGTCGGCGATGTCATCAAGGTTGACGCGTCCGCTGGATCGGGATCTGGATTTACTGGTCATGAGAGGGCGATTTCGAAACGAAGCTGCACCGTGCGACTTCAACACCCATAGCGTCGCACATTGACAGCATGAAAATGATAGCGCTACCATTGGTGGCATCAACGCCAACCGGAGTTTGCGCACCATGATCACCGAAGACGATGTCTCCCGCTACCAGGATCAAGGCTTTCTGGTGGTCAATGAGGTGCTCAACGAGACCGAGTTGGCTGAGTTGCGCGCAGACCTGGCGCGGGTGGTGCAGGGGGCCGCTGCGGTCACTGAGAACTCGGCCATTTATGATCTTGAGCCCTCGCATACGCCGGCCTCGCCGCGCGTGCGCCGTGTGAAGATTCCGCACACGGTGATGCCGAGTGTGGCGCGGCTCGTTCGCCATCCGCGTCTGGTGAGCATTCTGACCCGACTGATCGGGCCCGGTGTGCGGTTTCAGACCAGCAAGCTCAACATGAAGTCGGCCGGGTTCGGTGCGCCTGTCGAATGGCATCAGGACTGGGCGTTCTATCCGCATACCAATGATGATTTGCTTGCCGTTGGCATCATGCTGGACGACGTTGACGAGCAAAACGGTCCGATGCAGATCATTCCTGGCAGCCACAAGGGGCCCGTGTTTGATCACCACAGTAATGGCTACTTCTGCGGCGCCATGGATCCGTCTGCCTGTGATGTGGATTTTGACGCGGCGGTGCCGGTTCTGGGCAAGGCCGGGTCGATGAGCTTTCATCACGTGCGGGCCGTGCATGGATCGGCGCCGAATCTGTCGGCTCGTTCGCGCAACTTCCTGCTTTTTCAGTTTACGGCGGCCGATGCGTTTCCGTTGCATGAGCCGGTGCAGGATCTGGCCGCGTACGATGCCTGGCTGGTGGCCGGCGCTTCGACAACCACACCGCGTCTGGCCGATGTCCCTGTGCGCATGCCGCTGCCACCGGCGCCGATGCAAGGGTCGATTTACGAGAACCAGCGCACGCTGGCGAACCGGTATTTCGATTCGCCCCCGGTAGAGCCGGCGGCCAGTCGTTAGCGGCCCGACGCTTAATGCCTGGCGTTCAAGGCGCGATGGCGAATTGCCGCCACCCTGGCCGCCATTGCGCCGGCGCTCAGGGCTGGCGATGCGCTGCCAGCCGTATCCGCACTTTGTCTACTCAGCGTAGCCAGGGTTGAGCCGATCCAGCCGGCGCAGCAGCGATGGCCAGACGAAGGCTCCGCCCAGACCGCCAGTCTGTATCTCGAAGACTTTGGCGGTGCTCTCGATGATGGCCGGATCAACGTCAAGCAGTTCACCGCCCGCTTGCGCGCTGATCTGGATCTGACAGGCGCTTTCAAACGTATACATGGCCAGGAAGGCATCGCTGACGCTTGAGCCGACCGTCAGCAGGCCGTGGTTGCGCAGGCACAGAAAGGTCTTGTTGCCGAGACTGGCCTGCACGCGTGGTTTTTCGTCGGGCCGGAAGGCCACGCCTTCATACTGGTGATACGCGAGCGAAGCGAGTACAAAGGTGCTTTGCTGGGATAGTGGCAGTACGCCGGCCTTCTGGGCTGCAACGGCAACGCCGGCCCGGGTGTGGGTGTGCAGAACGCATTGCACATCTTCGCGGGCGGCATGGATGGCGCTGTGGATCGTGAATCCGGCCGGGTTAACCGGGAACGGCGACTCCTGCAGCTTGTTGCATTCCATATCGACTTTGATCAGTGACGAGGCGGTGATCTCATCAAACATGAGCCCATAAGGGTTGATCAGAAAGTGATGATCCGGGCCGGGGATGCGCGCACTGATATGGGTAAAGATCAGATCGCTCCAGCCGTACGAGGCGACCAGCCGGTAAGCCGCTGCCAGATCACAGCGCAACTGCCATTCCGCGTCATCGATCTTGCCTTTCAGTGAGGGTATTTGCACGAATTGTCTCCTGTCGATTGTTGGGTTCCGGGTTGTCTGGTTCGGGGGCCCCGTTCTGCCACATTGCCTGACCAAGATAACCTGCCCGGCAGTGTAAACCGCTGGCCATTTCGCTGAAATAGGCGTGAAATGACGGCTCTGAATCTTGCACGGAGGATGTCGATGTCTGATTACTCTGAACGTCCCGCTCAGTACGCGTCGGCGCCGTGTTTTGCTCACGAACTGACCTGTACCGAAAACGGCTTTGTTGCCGTCGACGAAGAAACGGTGCGTGATGTGAATCGCTGGCGCCGGGCTGAACGTGACCGACTGATCAAGGCGCGTCCGGCTGACCCCGCCGAGCGCCGCCGCATGACCGAACAGATTGTTGCCGGCCTCAATGCGGTACTGGCCGAGTTGCGCGATCCTGTTGTCAGTGTCTATTGGCCAATGAAGGGCGAGCCCGATTTGCGTCCCTGGATGCGCCAACTTGCCGAACAAGGTGTGCGCGTGGCGCTGCCGGTGGTTGAGACCAAAAAGCAGCCGATGATTTTTCGCCAGTGGACACCGCAAGCCAAACTGGTTCCGGGCATCTGGGATATCCCGGTGCCCGCAGAGGGCGCCGTGTTGACGCCCGATGTTGTCGTTTCGCCGCTGGTTGGCTTTGACGCGGCCTGTTATCGGCTCGGCTATGGCGGTGGGTATTTTGACCGCACCCTGGCCGCGATGACGCCACGCCCTTTGGTTGTCGGGGTCGGCTATGGCCGCACCGCGATCGCCACGATTTTTCCGCTTCCTCACGATATACCGATGGATCGCATCATCACCGAGGCAGCGCCTGCGATTGTTCGTCAAACTGAATAGACTCGTACGGTCACGGCCAGCAATCTGGGCCGCGCCTGTACTGTTACGGAGGCCAGCATATGGCTACCCATCACGCTGAGTCGGGAGAAGTCGTTGATTTGCGCACCTGGGCAAACGACTTACCCGTTGAAATTTCCAAAGTCATCGCCAAGATCGACCGGCTGGAGCTGGCCCGATTGGTCGTTCCTGCCGGTGAGCAGGTGCAAAAGGATCGCTACTGCCGGGTAGCCGGTCCCATCGTTATCCATTGTGTCGACGGGTTGATCGATGTGAACACCCCGGAAAAAAACGTGCGACTCACCGCCGGTCAATTGGTGTATCTGGATGCCCGTACCGAACACGCACTGGCCGGTGTGCGGGATTCAGTCGTGCTGCTGACGATTGTGTTGCAGTAGCAAACACTGCCAGGCCCGGTCGCGGCACCAGGGGCAGCGCCGGCTGAAGCTGCCATTCGTGCAGCGTCGGCCGGCGGCGATTTCTGCCCTGTGGCGTCACGCTTGCCGTCAGTCCTTGTAGTCGGACGCGGGCACGATGAGCGCATCAACCGCCACTGCACCCTTGGGCAATACGATGAACGGGTTGATATCGATGCTTTCAATCTTGTCGGCATGGGCCGCAGCAAAGACCGATAGTTTCGACAAGGCCGCCGCCAGCGCGTCGATGTCGGCCGGCGGCTGACCGCGCACGCCGTCGAGCATCGCCCGACCGGCAATTTCATCAATCATCCGCCGCGCTTCGTCTTCGCCGAACGGTGCGAGCCGGAAGACAACGTCGCCCAACACTTCCACGAAGACACCGCCCAGGCCGAACATGACCGCCGGGCCGAACACCGGGTCGGTGACGACGCCGAGTACGGTTTCGACACCGCCGCTGACCATCTCGGCAACCAGAATGCCGTCGATGCTGGCGTCAGGTCGTGCGGTTCGGGCGCGGTCGAGCAAGGTGGCGTAAGTGGCGCGGACCTCGGCCTCTCCGTCTACGCCAAGCGCCACGCCACCGATTTCGGTTTTGTGGGTGATATCGGGCGAGGCGATCTTCATCACGACCGGCTTGCCCATGGCTTG
>CAXBNM010000313.1:0-5450 GCA_963976885.1 uncultured Burkholderiaceae bacterium | reverse complement strand
TTTTGGGGGTGACTTATAACAGCATGTAACAACTGCGACGAGGTTGACACCATTTCGTTGAAAATCCCAGCGATCAGGGATTTAGCGCCTTGGTTTGAGGGAATCTCGGCATACGATTAAAAGTCGAAAGGCGCCTGACATTCATTCGATGTTCGACACACGCACGGTATTTCTGATCGCTTCGCTGACGGCGCTCGTTTGCGCCGTCATGTTGTGGTCGTTGCGTGATCTGCATCAGGCCTCGCGAGCCGGCATGCGCCTGGCGGCCGTGGCTGAGGTCTGTCTTGGTGGTGCAATGATGATGATTGCCCTGCGCGGTCTGGTGCCCGACATCGTCTCGATACCGCTGGCCAATGCGGCGGGCGCCGTGGGCAGTCTGGTGTTTTACGAAGCCGTGCGGCGGCTGACAGGGGCCCGGTCACTGGCCCGCTCGCTGCTGTTTTTCGCGGCGCTCATCATTGCGATTCAGCTCTACTGGGGCGTGGCGCTCGAGTATCACCCCCACCGCATCATCCTCACTTCGGTCGTCCAGGGCGGCGCTGCCATTGCGATGATTCCGCTGCTCGTCGCGCAGCGCCGGATCGATGCCTGGGTGCCTTTGCATTGGGGGATCGGATTCGCCGCCTTTTTTGCCAGCGCCCATGCGTTGCGGCTGATCGAGGTGTTGACCGCCGGGGTCCAGGTCAAGCAGTCCGGCATGGTCGGCGGTGGCTTGTTCCTTGAGGTGTTGGTGGCGGTCTTTTCGCTGACCCCCATGGTGTTTGCGATGGTGATGATCGGCCTGGTCAATGGCCGCGTGACCTTCGACTTCAAGCGTATGGCCAATGTCGATTACCTGACCGGCTTGCAGACCCGGCGGCATTTCTTTGAAGTGGCGCGGCACGAATTGCTGATGGCCACGCGCGAGCCCAAACGCCAGGACCAGTTGCCGGTGTTGATGATGCTCGATCTCGATCACTTCAAAACCATCAATGATTCGCTCGGTCATCTCGTCGGCGATGCGGTGCTGGCCCGGTTTGCCTGGGCGATGCGCAACTGCGCCCCCGCCGATGCCGTGCTTGGGCGCTATGGCGGTGAGGAGTTCTGTCTGCTGTTGCCCCGATCGAGCATGCAAAAGGCGCGTCAGTTCGCAACCGAAATCGGCCGGGCCACGCGGCGGCTGTCGATCGAGTCGGCGCCGCGGCCCTTGCAACTGACGGTGTCGATAGGCATTGCGGTGATGCCCGATGATGGCAATCAGATCGAAGACCTGATTGCGGCCGCCGATCGTCGTGTCTATCTGGCCAAGACCGCCGGGCGGGATCGCTTTGTCTGTACCGACACCTCCGGCGCGGCTGAATCGAAAATGCACAGCCCGGATGGATTTGTCGATACGCGCACCCTGAAGGGCCTGAATTCGGAACCCGAACAGGCGCCCGCCGTCGTCATCCCGCGCTAGACTGGACGGCACTCCGGGGGCCGCCTTGCTGCAGCGGCGAGCAATGCCGGAGCGACCGCCAACCAGGAGACCATCATGACCACGCGAACCATCTTGATTACGGGGGCCGGCTCAGGCTTCGGACTGGGCGCTGCCCGCCGACTGCACGCTCTTGGCCATCGAGTCATTGGTGGCGTTGTCTCGGCAGAGCAGGCCGCATTGCTCAAGGCCGAAGGCATTGAATCCCTGCCGCTCGATATTACCGATCCAGACCAGATCGCCGCGCTTGCCGGCCTCGATATCGATGTGTTGCTGAACAATGCCGGTCGTGGCCAACTCGGGCCTCTGGCCACGGTACCGTTCGACAAAGTGCGCGAAGTCTTTGAGGTCAATGTCTTTGGCACCTTGCAGGTGACCCGGGCCGTGATTCCTGCCATGCAGCGCAAGCGGGCCGGACGCATCATTATTGTGTCGTCGATTGCCGGTTTGTTTTCAGGGCAGCTGACCGGGCCGTATTCGATGACCAAGCACGCCCTTGAGGCCATGACGCGCTCCTTGCGCGCCGAACTCGAGGGCTATGGCATCGAGGTCTGCAAACTCAATCCCGGCCCTTATGCCACCGGCTTCAACGACCAGATGGTCGATGGCGTGGATAGTCTGGTTGAGCCGGGCTCGGCCGAATCCGAAATGGCTGCCGGTACGCGCCAGCGCATGCTCGGCAATCAGCTCGACCCGGTGGACGTCATCGACGCGATGGTGGCCTTGTGTACCGAGCCCGACGTGCCGTATGAAACCTTCAAGCCCGACAATATTCTTGAGCGCTACGGCGTGCAGCGCCCGGGATGATGCTGCAGCATCAGTCGACGCGGTGGCTGACGCTGGCCGGATTGCTGCTCGGCGGCTGCGCCGCAGAGCCCGCGCCGCGGTCAATGATGGTGACGGCAACCGCCTACAACTCGGTGGCCAGCCAGACCGATGACGAACCCTCGGTGGCCGCCTGGGGCGACCGCCTCAAGCCCGGCATGAAGGCTATTGCGGTGTCCCGGGATCTGCTTGCCCAGGGCTTGCAACGCGGCACCAAGGTGTCCATCGAAGGTCTTGGCGACGACTACATCGTGCTCGACAAGACCTCGCGACGCTTCACCAAGCGCATCGACATTTACATGGGGACGAATGTCAGCAAGGCCAAAGAGTTTGGCGTGCGCAAGTTGCTTATCAGCTGGCAGCCCGCCGACCAGAAGACTGATTGACGGGCGCTTCGCTTCAGGCGCTTGGTTGATCAGTGGTGGCCGCAAGCTCGAGGCGATAGGTTTGCAGCGCATTGTCGTGAAAGAGCTTGCGCCGGTCGCTGGCACTCATTGAGCGGGTGAACGCATCGAAGCCGTTGAAAATGTCGTCATAGGTGGCGACCAGTGAATCGACCGGAAAGTTTGAGGCAAACATGGCCCGGTCAACGCCGAAAATGGCAATGGCCTCGCGCACGATGGCACCGTTCAGTTGCGCATTCCACTGATGACCCGGCACACCGATGCCCGAAATTTTCAGGCACACATTGGGTTGATCGGCGACCAGCGCCAGCGCCTGACGCCAGCCCGCCAGCCCTTGTTCGCTGCGATCGGAGGGCAGGCCGGTGTGGTTGATGATGATCGTGGTCTGCGGAAAATCGCGCGCCAGATCGGCGGCGGCATTCAGATGCCACCAGGGCGTTTGCAGATCAAAATGCAGCCCGTGTTCCTGCAGCAGCGCGTAGCCGGCTCGCCATTGTGGATCATCCATCGAGCCGGGCATGCCGCGGCTGGCCTTGTCGGGCGAAGGAGCCGAGGCCGGTTTGTGTCGCACGCTGCGCACCAGCGCAAACGCCGCTTGTCCGGCCAGCACTTCGGCAACGTCGGGCCGATCGAGCCAGGCTTGTGCCACGACCGCATTGGGCAGGCCGTGCTGGGCCGCAATCTGGTGAATCCAGCGGGTTTCGGCAATCGGGTCGTCGGACGCCCATTCGGCCTCGACGTATACCGAACCGACCAGATTGAATGCCGCGCTGTCGCGCCGAAAGTCGTCGGGCAGGTAGTTGCGGCGAATTGCGGAATAGTCGCCATATCGAAACGGAATCATCGGCTCGTTCTGCAGCCAGGGCTGCCGGTTTTCGTCGAGATTCCAAACGTGATGATGTGCATCGATGATGGTCAGCGGGCTCAGATCAATCTCCATCAATAAAGTTGTCGGGCCCGATGTTACGACAAACCGGCCTGATCGAGCCTTACCGTATTATCGCGTCTATTACGAAAATACAGAACAGGAGACACGGTGGCGCTCATCGATCAGCATTCATCTTTGTTACCGGAGCCGGTAACCGGGCCATCAGTCTGGTATGGCAGCCAGATGCAGGACAGCACCGAGTGGGTTCTCAAACTGAGTGCCGACGACGTTGCCGAGGTGGCGGCCGCCGTGGCGCCGCTGGTGGCTGGCGGCGTCGATATTGCCGCCCTGAGCGCGGCGCAGTTTCCGCTGCCGCGTCTGGCGGCACGTCTGGTGGGTCTGCGTGAAGATCTCATCAACGGGCGCGGCTTTGCACTGGTGCGCGGCCTGCCCGTGCAGGATTGGTCGATGCGCGAATCGGCCACTGCCTTTTTCGGCATTGGCTTGCATCTGGGCAACCCGCGTTCCCAGAACGGCAAAGGGCATCTGCTGGGGCATGTCTGCGACCTCGGTCGTGATGCCGAAAACGATCCAACCGCGCGTATCTATCAGACGCGCGAGCGGCAGACCTTTCATACCGATTCGTGCGATGTGGTCGGGTTGCTGTGCCTGAAAACGGCTCGCAGCGGCGGCGCCTCGGCACTGGTCAGCTCCCACACCATCTACAACGAGATGCTCAAGCGCCGGCCCGATCTGCTGCCACCGTTGTTCGAGTCGATGCAGACCGATCGGCGCGGCGAGGTGCCGGTTGGCGAAAACCCCTGGCACGATATCCCGGTGTACAGCTGGTATGCAGGTCAGCTGTCGGCCTTGTATGCGCGGCGGTATATTGAATCGGCGCGCCGCTTCGATGAAGTGCCGGCGCTCACGCCGCTGCAGACCGAGGCGCTCGATCTGTTTGATGAACTGGCCAACGATCCGCAGATCGGCATGCAGATGACCTTTGAGCCGGGCGATATGCAATGGGTTCACAATCACACGATGTTGCACGATCGCACCGCCTTTGAAGACTGGCCCGATCTGGCCGATCGCCGCCACTTGTTGCGTTTGTGGCTGGCCATACCGGGCGCCCGCGAGTTGCCACCGGTCTACGCGCAGCGCTTTGGCAGTGTGACCGTTGGCGATCGCGGCGGTATCGACTTGCCTGGTGTGACCAAACATGCCCCTCTGGAGCCGGAGTGAGATGAACGCTGAAACAGAACCGACCTCGTCAGCCACGCAAGACTGGGCCGCCTTGTCGGCCGAGCTTGAGAGTTTGCTCAAGCTGCGCAGTTTCACGATCGGCATGAAGATGTTCGAAACCGTGGAGCAGATGGAAGCGGTTGAGAAAATCCGCCGGGTCGGCAAGGTACACACCACCGATCAGGTGGTGGCGCAGGCCTCGCGCTTGGGCCGGACCGTCGGCATTACCGGCGATGATCTGGTGGGCGCGCAATGCCGGGCCGTTGTCGGGCTGGGCGAGCAGGATGCCAAATGGCGTTCGGGCGAGCACATGGTGGGCGTGTGGTTCGCCACCCTGGAAGACGCGACCGAGCACCAGTCGGCCATGCACATCGTGCCGCATGGCAAATATGCGGCGCGTGCCGTGTCGCCGCTGGCCAATGGACGGCTCGATCCGCCTGACATCGTGATGTTCTATGCCACGCCGGGCGCGATGATCTACTTCATCAACGGCTTGCAGTGGTCCGGCTACAAGCGCTTCGACTGGAGTGTGGTCGGCGAGTCGGCCTGCGCCGATTCATGGGGCCGGGCGCTCACCACCCGTACGCCGAGCCTGTCGATTCCGTGTTTTGCCGAGCGCCGTTATGGCGGCGTTCTCGATGATGAAATGTTGATG
>CAXBNM010000312.1:0-5530 GCA_963976885.1 uncultured Burkholderiaceae bacterium | reverse complement strand
AGATTGGCCTCCACGGTTTCGGCGGCTTCCGGGCAGTTGAGCGTAAAGCCGTTGATCAGCCACTGCGCGTAGGAAAAGATGTTTTGCCCGATCCAGGCCACCGGCAGATAGGCGAGAATTTCTTCGCGGTCGGTCAGCCCTTCAAGCTCGGAGGCGATGCGCGACATCGCAATCAGCGTGCGGTGCGAGTGAATCACCCCCTTGGGGTTGCCCGTCGTCCCCGAGGTATAGAACATGGCGGCGGTATCGTCCGGCGTCGTCGCATTGATGCGCTGCGTCACCAGATCAGGGGTTTTCTGCAGCGCAGCACGACCGCGCTCGAGCAAGGTGTCGTGACCAATCAGTTGCTGCTCGGCGTAGTTGCGCAACCCGCGCGGATCGTCATAGATGATGTGCCCAAGCCGCGGCCATTGCTCGGCCAACTCGAGCATCTTGTCGACCTGCTCCTGGTCTTCAACGATGGCCAGTTGAATGTCGGCGTTTTCGAAGACAAACGCCATCTCGGCGGCCACCGCGTCCTGATACAACGGCACCGCAATAGCGCCCAACATTTGTACCGCAATCATGTTGGCATAGAGACGGGGGCGGTTTTCGCCAATAAGCGCGACATTCTGGCCCGGCGCCACGCCCAACCCGGCCAGGCCGGCCGCCAGTGTCTGCGCTTCATCATGCAGACGGGCCCAGGTCCAGGTCTGCCAGATACCGAGATTCTTCTCGCGTACCGCAGGTCGGTTGGGGCGCTTCTGTGCGTGTTCGGCCAGCAGCCTTGGAAAGGTACTTTCTCCCTTGGCCGCAAATTCATTGCGCTGCGCCAAAGTCAGTTCGGTCTGGCTAGATTGCACCATGCCAGTGTCTCCCTCTTCCTGATTATTTTGATGACAGATGCCGCCAACTGCAGCGGCTGCGTCATCTTCTCGGGTCAGTGTAACCGCTTGCAAGCGACCTGTTTGTCATCCGCACGACAAATGCCCCGGACGGTGCAAAATAGCGGTTTCGGCTACGGTCAGTGCAGTGAACTCGAATTTGCCACCAGCCAGTCCACTCAACCAGCTCCTCGAGCGCAGCGTCTGGTGGACTGCGCTTGATGCAGCGCAACAATCGAGAGTGCGGCAGGACGCCCGCATCAAGACGGTGGCCGCCAACGCCTATGTCTGTCGCAACGGTGAACCGGTCACCGTCTGGCCCGGCGTGGCCAGCGGGCTGGTGATGCTGAGCAATACCGATCCGAACGGACGCATCGCCACGCTGACCGGGGTGCCTGCCGGCTGCTGGTTTGGCGAGGGCTCGATGCTGAAACAGGAAGCGCGTCGCTACGATGCGATTGCGCTGCGCGACAGCACCATCATCACAATACCGCGCGCCACCTTTGAATGGTTGCTCGACAACAGCATTGGTTTCAACCGCTTCGTGCTGCACCAGATCAATGAAAGACTCGGGCTGTTCATCGGCTCGCTCGAATCGCAACGCCTGCTCACGCCGGAGGGCCGGCTGGCGCGCTGCCTGGCCTATATGTTCAATCCGTTTCTGTTTCCCGGCGTCGATACCGATCTGTCATTCTCGCAGACCGAACTGGCCCAGCTGACGGGTCTGTCGCGTCAACGGGTGAACCAGGCGCTGCAAATTCTTGAGCAGGCCGAACTGGTCGAGGTTCGCTACGGCTCGGTAACCGCGCGTGACATCGATGCGCTGCGCGCCTACCCGCAACCGCCGCCGGCCGCTCTGCCTACGACTTGAAGCGCTCGAAGAAGTCGCGCAGGGTTTTCCTGACGCTGTCGAGCGCGTCGGCGTCCATTTCAGGCTCTTGCGGGCTGAACAAGGCGCGAATCCTGTCGGCATGCTGATGCGCATCATGTTTACCCAGATCGATCAGCTCGGAGGTGAAGGTCGGCTCAAACAGCAGATAACTGGCCAGCGCCATGCCCGACGATTCGGTGCCACCGAAGGTTTTCAGAAAACTGCGCACGCGACGCGGCAAGGTCTTGACGTGTCGCATCGCTATGGATTCGATCGGCTCGCTGGGCGAAATCGCGACGACCTCAACCGGCCGAAACGGGAACGACTCCGGCAATTCCTGTTGCAATAACTTCAGCGCGGCATTGATCCGATTGATCTGATCGATCTCGGCGGGCAATGCATCGTAGAAAACACTGGCCAGTGCGTGGCCGGCCACTTGCGCCAGGGTTGGCTGCCGTTTACCGTTATCGATACGCGCGGCAAACATGGATGCCCGCTCTTCGGGCGCCACCGACACGGCCAGAATGCGCCGCGCACCGGCCTCAACCAGCGGCATCAGCGGCGCGCTCTGACGCATCGTGCCATCGCCGAACCACTCCGGCGTGCCACCGATGTCCAGTTGCACAGGCCCGAACACAAACGGAATGGCGCTGGACGCGGCCAGATGTTGAATCGTCAGATGTTGACGCACGGCGACCCGGTCGGCGGACTGCCAGTCGTCGATGTCGGCGCGGGCCTGATAAAAAGTGACATGCCGGCCGCTGGTATAGCTGGAGGCGCCAATGCCGATGGCATCGAACAGGCCCGCCGCCAGGTTCTGGTCGATGGCATCGGTATCGATCAGTTCGCGCAAGGTGTCAATCAGCGGCGAGTTATCCAGAATGGCCTCGGGCTGACGACTGATCAGACGCGGCAACGCCAGCCATGAAATCCAGCGCGCACCGCGCAGATACCAGTCGAGCATTTCGGTGGTGAACACCCGCTCGGCCCGGATCGCCGCCCAGATATCGCACAGATCGCCGGCCGCCTGCGGCCACTGCGTGGCGCGCGAGGCGAGATAGGCTGCGTTGATGGAGCCCGCCGAGGTGCCCGAGATGAATCGATACGGAAACACCTGATCGTCAAGCAACTCGGTAACGCCGGCCAGCACACCGGCCTGATAGGCGGCGCGAGCCCCGCCGCCGGTCAGCAACAAGCCCACGCCGGCATGACTGCCGGAATGACTATTGGTGGTGGCGATTTGCTGGGGCATGACGGCACGAACCTCCGGGCTGAAAAGAAAACACGGCCCGAGCACGCGCTGCTGCGCTGCGACATACCCGGCACCTGCATGCCATTTTGCCAGCCCGCAGCGGCATCACCCGGCACAGCCCTGCGCCACACCACAGCCGATAGGATGAATGGTCGAAAAATGGCATAGTGCGGGGATGCCACCGACTGAACCAGTATCGCTCGATACCTTGTTTTCGCTGGATGAAGACTTCGCCCGTTTCAACCAGAAGGACGATGTGTTTCGTCGTTCCTGGTATGACCCGAAAATTCAAACCGAAGCTGCCGCCCGGTTTTACAGTACCTACCGCAAACCCCTGGCCGACTTTCGCAGCGCCGACGGGTTTACCCAGCGCGACTATGCGTTGCGCAATGCGGCCTGGCATGTCAGCGATCTGTTCACCGAGTACAAGCAACACGAAGATCGGCGCGAAGGTTTTTCTGACGCGTTGAGTCTCAACCAGGAAAGCGCGGCCGAGCGCGTCGCTTTTGCCACCACCGACGAAGCCAGCAGCACCGTCAAACGGGTTGCGCGCGAGGTCGGCGCCGCCGATGTCGGCATTGCCAAAGTGGACAAGCGCTGGCTCTACACGGAAAAGTTCAGCGACATGTCGGGCACCAGCCGGCCCAACGACATCACCGACGACCTGACCCACGTTATCGTCACCGTGCAACCCATGAACCAGCGTCTGCTCGGTACCGTGCCCTCGGCGTTATCGGGCGCCGCCACCGGTCTGGGTTATACCCACGACGCACTGGTCGTGCTGGCACTGGCGCAGTTCATCCGCAACCTTGGCTATCGGGCCGTGGCCAGCATGAACGACAGTTCACTCGCCATCCCCATGGCCATCGAAGCCGGGCTTGGCGAGTACGGTCGCCACGGGCTGTTGATCACCCCCGGACACGGCCCGGCAGTGCGGCTTGGCAAGGTCTTTACCGACATGCCGCTGACGGCTGACGGCCCGCGTTCGTTCGGCGTGCGCGAGTTCTGCGAGCAATGTCAGCGCTGCGCCTCATCATGCCCGGCCAAAGCCATCGACACCGGCGCGCCCAGCACGCGGATTCACAACATTTCAAACATCAGCGGGGTGCGCAAGTGGAGTGTCGACGGCGAGAAATGCTTCAGCTACTGGACCCGTCAAAACACCGACTGCGCGATCTGCATCCGGGTCTGTCCGTTCAACAGGGACCTGCAGCGCTGGCCCGGCCGGCTCTGGCGGTGCACAGCCGGCTGGACGGCTCGTCATGCCCCGCGTCTGGTGAGCCTGCTGCTGCGGCTTGACGCCTGGCGCGGACATGGCAAACGCCTGAAACCGGGTGCCTGGTGGGCCAGCAAGTCTTCGTAGAAGCCAGCCCCGTCAGCAGCGGCTGCCCAGCCTGACCAGCAGCGTTTCGACAGCGTTCACCAACTGCTGGCATTTCTGCGGGTTCAGAGCATCCCGATGCGGTGACGCGAAATCGCCCGCGTCGTTATCGAAGTATTGTCCCGACGCGCCGGCGAAAGCGTCATCAAGTGCGGCGCTGACCAGTATGCCCGCGCCGATACCGATGTCAGACCCACTCACGCCATAGCCCTCTCTGACCATCTTGGTCGCCAGGAGCGACCCCGGATTGACCGCGATGATTGCCGGACCGGTGTCTTGCAAGGCCAGCGCCAGATGGCGAGACCACATCGTCAACGCCAGTTTGCTTTGCGCATAGGCGGTATTGTCATGCAGACGCCGGCCCTTGCCGATCAATGCGTCAAGGTCTACCGGCGATTGCGCGGCCGATGACAAGTTCACGACACGGCCGGTTTTCCCAAGCACCGGCAGCAACCGCTGCGTCAACAGATACGGCGCGACAGTGTTGACCGCGAAGCGCACGTCCAGCCCGTCTTCGGTGAGCACATTCGGTGTACTGAGGACGCCAGCGTTGTTGATCAACACGTCAAGCGATTCGTGCTCATTCGTCACCGCCTTTGCCAGCGCTTCTACTTCGCTCATCTGTGACAGATCGGCCAGGTAAGTCGCAACGCGCCCGCTGCCGGACAAGGCTTTCTTTGTGGCGGCAAGCTTGCTCGGGCTGCGGCCGTGCAGCAGCAGGTGGTGTCCTTGCGCACTCAGCAGCCGTGCCGTTGCCAGGCCAATACCATCGGTAGAGCCGGTGATGAAAATCGTTTTTGCCATGCTCGTTCTCCGTCAGACCGTTAAGTCGGGCAGCACGTCATCGGCCAGACGGCTCACCGTGTTGAACACTCGATTGATGGGTTTCAAAGCAACCCGGCCATCTGCCGTGGGCATGGCGGGTTGGGTGTCAGTAGCGGACAAGAGTCCGGCTCTCAACGCTCATCCGTGGACTCGATGCCGCGACGCCATCGATCAGGTCCAGAGCGCTGTGCGCGATCGCCGGACGACCACGGTTGTCGAAGATATTGAAAACGGCCACCTCATCAGGCGACATGCCCGACAAGTAGATCCAATCATGAGCGTCGTTGGCAAGCAGGCCGTATATCGCCCCCACTCGGTCGGGATAAACCACGTCAATG
>CAXBNM010000311.1:0-5553 GCA_963976885.1 uncultured Burkholderiaceae bacterium | reverse complement strand
CCTGCAGGCCTATGCCGACTGGCGCGAGTTTCCGATCATTCCGTGCACTTTGTGCGGCAGCCAGCCCAATCTGAAGCGGCAAGAAGTCAAGCGCCTGCTGCAAGACTGGCACAAGCGCTATCCGGGCCGGGTCGAGAACATGTTTGCAGCGCTGGGCCGGGTCACGCCTTCGCACCTGATGGACAACGCCTTGTTCGATTTTGCTGGGTTGCAGGCCACTGATGTCCCCTGGACCGGCGAGCAAGACATGGCCTTCGACCCCGATCCGGCCTTCAGCGGCGCCGACACCGCCCCCGCCGGCGATGGCGCCCCGATCGAACTGATCCGGATGAAACCCCTGACCACGCTGCGCTAGCCGGACACACCAGGCGCATCCCACTACAATCACGGGCTGTTCAAGCCAGGGCACTCAGCGTTGCGCACTCTCCGTCTTCTGAAGATTTTCTTCGTCATCTGGCGCTACGGCCTGGATGAAATCGTCGCCTCCGGCCCCTCGGGCAAACCCGGCAAGGGCTGGCATCTGCGACTGGTGCGCCTGCTGCGCTTCGGGCGCAAGCTGTCGGCACCCCGCGGGCAGCGGCTGCGCATCGCCCTCGAAAGCCTCGGCCCGATTTTCGTCAAGTTCGGGCAGGTGTTGTCGACCCGGCGCGATCTGCTGCCCGAAGACATCGCCAACGAACTGGCCGCGCTGCAAGACCATGTGCCGCCCTTTGACGCCAAAATCGCCCGCGCTGTCATCGAGAAAGGGCTGCGGCGCAAGATTCCCGAAATGTTCGCGCAGTTTGACGACACGCCGATTGCCTCGGCCTCGATTGCGCAGGTGCACTTTGCGACCTTGCTCGACGGCACCGAAGTGGCGGTCAAGGTCGTGCGCCCCGGCATGCTCGACACCATTGAGCGCGACCTGGCCTTGCTCAAGGTGCTCGGCACCCAGTTCATGCGGCTGTCGGCCGATGCGCGCCGCCTGCGCCCGCTGGAAGTGATTGCCGAGTTCGATACCTATCTGCATGACGAACTCGACCTGATCCGCGAGGCCGCCAACGCCAATCAGCTGCGCCGCAACTTTGTGGATTCCGACCTGCTGCGCATTCCCGAGATGTACTGGGACTATTGCTCGACCAGCGTGCTGACCATGGAGCGGATGAACGGCATCCCGGTGGGCCGGATGGACGAATTGCGCGCCGCCGGGATGGACATGAGCCAGCTCAGTCGCGATGGCGTGGAGATCTTTTTCCGGCAGGTGTTTCAGGACGGGTTTTTCCATGCCGACATGCATCCGGGCAATATTCTGGTCGGCACGCAAGGCGCCGACTTCAACCGCTATATCGCGCTCGACTTCGGCATCGTCGGCGCGCTGTCCGAGTTCGACAAGAACTATCTGGCGCAGAACTTTCTGGCCTTTTTCCGCCGCGACTACCGGCGGGTGGCCGAGTTGCATATCGAATCGGGCTGGGTGCCCGCGCACACCCGTGTCGAGCAGCTCGAAGGCGCGGTGCGCACGTGCTGTGAGCCGTTTTTTGACCGGCCGCTCAAGGAAATTTCGCTCGGTCTGGTGCTGATGCGGCTGTTTCAGGCCTCACGCCGCTTTGACGTTGAAATTCAGCCGCAACTGGTCCTGTTGCAGAAAACCCTGCTCAACATCGAAGGCCTGGGCCGGCAACTCGACCCCGAACTCGACCTTTGGGTGACGGCCAAGCCGATTCTCGAGCGCTGGATGAGTTCACAGATCGGTCTGGAGGCGTTTGCCGAAAAGGTCAAGCACGAGGCGCCCCGCTGGGCGCAGACCTTGCCGCAACTGCCGCGCCTGATTCACGCCGCGCTGGCCGCGCCCAATGCGGCGCAGATGGTGCAGAAGAACGAAAAAGTCGTCGCCCAGCTGGTAGCCGAACACAAGCGCCTGCAACGCGGTGTGCGGGCGCTGTCGATACTGGTGTTGTTGCTGGTGGCGCTGGCGGTCTGGCCTTACGTGGAAGGCCTGCTGCACTGAGTGGCGCTCAGGTGCGCACGTTTTGCAGCGCGGCCCAGCGTTTGAGTTTCTGTGACACCTCGGCCTGATCGCCGGGGCGCCACCACATCAGGAAAGCCGCGGCAATCACGAAGGGAATAGCCATCTCGGCGGTTTCCTCGATGATCATCAGTTGCATGCCGATTTCGACCACTTGCTGCGCATCAAGGCCTGGAATCTTGCTGGCCAGCCCATCAATGGCTTTGGAGCCGAGCACCAGCACCAGAATGAGTGCCGACAGATGAAACACAATGGGCCGATCGCGCCGCATTGATGGCAAGCACCGCGACAGAAACGGCAGCACATGATGGCGCAGGTAATTGAAGGCCGCCCAGGCCAGCACCAGCAACACCACCAAGCCCACCAATTTGCCCTGGATGGACACCTCGGCACTGCCGAAGAAGCGGCTCTTGAGAATGCCGACCTCGGTAAAACGTTTGTCGAAATCGAGTTCGCGCATCGCCATCATGGCGACCAGCACCGGCAGGTAGGCGTAGCGCTGCCAGAACGGACGTCCGCCACGTACCAGCATCAGTATCAGACATGCCACATAGGCCAGAACCGTAAAGCTCTCGATGATGCCGCCTTCAGAGAACCAGCGCTCGAGGGTGAGTTCACTCATGGCGCAGACACCCAAGGCATGGGCTGCAGACGCGACGACACAGACTTGCATTGCCGAGCCACGCCAGTTCCCCGAGTAAAACGCCAATTATGTTTTTCAGACCTGCGTAAGACCACTTACTTGCTACCACTCAATCAAAGTTTGCAATTCAATCAATTCGGTGCGGCGCGCTGCGGTGTTTCGAGTCGATACCAGATCAGCCCCGCCAAAGGCAACGGCAGCAGATAAAACACCGCCCGATACACCAACAGTACCGCGATCAGCGATTCGGCGGCAAGCTGCGAACTCAGCAACGCAACAAAAGTGCCCTCCAGCACGCCGATACTGGCCGGGATATGTGAAATCATGCCAAAAACCGCGGCAGCCATCGAGACCAGCAGCAGCTCGTCAAAAGACAACTGACCGCCGAACAACACGTACAGAATGGCCGTGTTGATCAGCCAGCTGGCCGCCGACACCAGCACCTGGCCAAGCGCAAGACGCAGGCCCGGCAGGCGCAGCGACATGACACCCAACCGGAAACCGACGCCGGCGCGCCACCAGCAGGCCAGCAGATAGCCGGCAATCGCCACCAGAATCGCCCCACCCAGTGCGCCAGCCAGCGCCGTCGAGGGCAGCCCCGGCAGCGCAAGCGCCGCATAGGTGGGGCCGATGAGCAGCACCGCCACCAGCAGCAGATAGCCCAGCCAGTTGGTGAGCACACTGAGCGCAAAGACTTGCGCCGTCACGCTCAACGACAGACCCGCCTGCAGATAAAGCCGCTGACGCACCCCGATGCCGCCAATCAGGGCGCCGAAGTTCAAGGTGCCGATGTAGCTGACGAAGGTAATGGCCAGCACCCGCGCCGTACTCAGCGCATGGCCGCTGTAGGCGCGGCCAAGCAGATCAAACGCGCTGTAGGCCAGATGGCTGGCAGCGGCCAGCAAGCAGGCCAGCAACAGGCTCAGCGGGGCTATCGCGCCCAGGCTGCTCAGCACCGCGGCCCAGTCCAGGCGTAGCCCCAGCGCGATCAGCAGCACCGCCACCACCAGCAGATAAAGCCAACCCAGCACCCGGCGCACCAGCGGCCACCCGCGCGCCGCCTGCAAGCGATGCCAGAGCCGCAGCGGTGCAGAGATCGGCGTTTCGGGCGGGGCGGCGTTCAAGCGCAGCCGGTCAGAGCAGGTCAGACAGCAAAATGCCGACACCGATGCGCTGCGTGCGCACGTCGTAATCGATCAGGCTTTCACCGAAGCCGTTGAAATACTGGGCGTAGCCGCGAATATTGCGCCACAGCGGAAAGGTCCAGTCGAGCCGCAACGCGCCCTTATTGTTCTCACGCAGATTGTTGCGTATCAGCAGACTCAGTTCATGGTCGTCGCGCCGGTAGACCGTGGTGAATTCGAAACTGCCCATGTAGCGCTCGATATCCGGGTTATCGTCGCCGCTGGAATCTTCGGGGCTGCTTTTCGGGTCTTCGGGTATTCGCCACCACGGCTTGAACGAAAACACCAGCCGATCGCGTTCGAGGACAAAGTTGGCATAGATACGGTTCCAGCTGCGCGACAGCGTGCCGCTGCGGCCATTGGACTGATGCGACAAGCCCAGTTGCATTGCGGTGGCATCAACGCCAAACGGCGTCCAGCTGAGCGGCGCGCTCCAGAATATTTCCGGCTCGTAGTTGGTTTCGCGAAATGGCGCCGAAATCGAGCTGCTGTAGGCCTGCCAGAACGAGACGGTGGTGAAGCCGATATGCAGACTGTCTTCATCAAGCAGCAGATTCTCGACCAGCGGCACTTTCAGGCTGATCTGGAAAGTTGCCTCGAAGTTGCGCAGCCCGTCGCCATCGATACCTTCACCGCGATCGCGCTCGAAGGGGCCATCGTTGGGCTCGAACACATAGGAGATCGGCAGCAGATAGTTGCGCTTGTGCGGCGTCAGCACCGAGCGGACCAGTTGCGTGCGTTGCTCACGCTGCAGGCGCTCGCGCAGCAACGAGCGCCGGGTGGGCGCCGCCTCGGTCTGCGATGCCGCGACTTCCTGCTCGCACTCGTCCCGGATCCGGCCAACCTCAAGGTCGAACGGCGCGTCGCGCACGACGCGCAACACGCAACTGTTGACCGCCCTGGCGGCCGAACGGGTGCCATCAGCGCGCTTGCTGGCCACGGCGCCAGGGGCCGACTCCCTCTGCCGCTGTTGTTCGGCCTGCGCCTGCAACCCGGGTTGCGTGGGCAGGTCGGTTTGCGCGTAAGCACCATGGGCGCCGAGCAGCAGGATCAGGGCCAGCATTGAGCGGCTTGAACCGCCGGCACCGTGCAATACAGGTAATCGCAACAACAAAAAAAGCCTCTGGAAAAATGCCGGCGCCGGTCAGGCGGAACCGGCGGTGCCGCCGGCCGGCTCCGGCGCCGACTCGCCGGCCTGATCTTCGGCTGGCAGGAAGAACACGACCATCGCGGTAATGCTGGAAATGACCGCCATGCCCAGCAGCAAGGACACGAAACCACCGGCCTTGACCATCGGCCCCAGCAACCACACGGCGATTGAACTGATGCCCAGCGAGACGGCCAGGCGCATGCCAACCACCCGCGACCGCATCCGGTCATCGACATAGCGCACGATCATCGCGTCAGTAAACGGAATGGCGCCGAACACCAGCACCATCACGACGATCAACAATACATAGAGCATCCAGCCATCGGCATAGGCGGCCAGCGCCAGCACCGGCACCTGCGCCAGCACGATGGCCAGATAAAGCCCTTTGAGCGGCATCCGGTCGATGAGCCGGCCGACGATCAGCTGGGCGAAGGAGCCGATCGTGTAAACCACCGCCAGCAAAGTGCCCAGGGTGGACGGATCATCAACAATGCCGCGCAGCCGTTCGGCCAGCAACTGACCATTGCCATTGGTGGTGAAGTTGAACAACAGGCTGCCGGTTACGGCGGCC
>CAXBNM010000310.1:0-5559 GCA_963976885.1 uncultured Burkholderiaceae bacterium | reverse complement strand
CCGCAAGCCAGGACTGCCACTGAGGGCCGCCCGCCTGAGCGTTGCCGGGCCCGCATCACCGGGTCTGGCAACCTCAGCCTTTGCCTTCAGCCTTTATAGGTATCCAGACCGACCCGCTCGGTGGCCAGTACCTTGGCCACACTGGGCTCGGCCATCACGCGCTCAACATAGGCCTTGAAACGCGGCAAGTCGTTGGGGTTGATGCCGGCAAAACCGCCCCAGCGCAGCAGGGTGAAAGCGTAGGCGTCGACGAAACCGACTTGCTCACCGCTGAAAAAGCCGCTGGCCGGTGCCTGCGCTTCAAAGCGCTCGAGGTGGCCACGGAAGGTCTTGATGGCCTTGGCCTTGACTTCCGCCTGCGCCGATTCGCTCTCGGCGAAACTGGCCGGCTTGAACACATGGGTGAACGCCGGATGCGCGGTGTTGTTCATCCAGGCCAGCATGGACAGGTTGCGCGCCCGCGGCAGCGGCTCGGTCGGAATCAGGTTCAGTTGCGGGTAGGTGCCATCCAGATAGACCGCAATGGCGGTGATCTGGGTGATCGGCTCGCCATTGGCAACCAGCAGCGGCACCTGGCCGGCCGGGTTCAGTGCCTTGTACTCGGGCGTGAGGTGCTCGCCTTTGTGCAGCTTGAGCAGGTGGGCGGTGAAGTCATCGCCGGTAGCGGTGCGAATCACCTCGAGGCCGACGTGGGGCACAAAAGAACATGCCCCCGGGGCGAAATACAACTCGTTCATACAGATAGGTCTCCAGTGGTTTAGCGTACGCCGGCGTTTTCGGCCTGCTGGTCTGCATGATAAGACGAACGCACCAATGCCCCTACGGCCGCATGCGTGAAGCCCATTTCCTGCGCTTTGGCTTCAAACATCGCAAAGGTGTCGGGGTGCACGTAGCGCTGCACCGGCAGATGCGAATTGGTCGGCGCCAGATACTGGCCGATGGTCAGCATGTCGATCTCGTGCTCGCGCATGTCGCGCATCACATCGAGAATTTCTTCGTCGGTTTCGCCCAGCCCGACCATCAGACCTGACTTGGTTGGCACCCCTGGCACCCGCTTCTTGAATTCGGACAGCAGCTTGAGCGAATGCTGATAATCCGAGCCGGGCCGGGCCTGCTTGTACAGACGCGGTACGGTTTCCAGATTGTGGTTCATCACATCGGGCGGCGCGGCTTCGAGAATGCCCAGTGCTCGTTCGAGCCGGGCCCGGAAGTCGGGCACCAGAACTTCAATCCGGGTGTTGGGGGAGCGCTCGCGCACGGACTTGATGCAGTTGACGAAGTGCTCGGCGCCGCCGTCGCGCAAGTCATCGCGATCGACGCTGGTAATGACCACATAGGCCAGGCGCAACGCGGCAATGGTCTTGGCCAGATTGGCCGGCTCATCCTGATCGAGCGGATCCGGGCGGCCGTGGCCCACATCGCAGAACGGGCAGCGCCGAGTGCACTTGTCGCCCATGATCATGAAGGTGGCGGTGCCCTTGCCAAAGCATTCCCCGATATTCGGGCACGAGGCTTCTTCGCAAACCGTGAACAGATTGTGCTCGCGCAGAATCTGCTTGATTTCGGTAAAGCGCGAATTCATCGCCGGCGCTTTCACGCGGATCCAGTCGGGCTTTTTGAGCGCCGGGCCGGCCGGGACGATCTTGATCGGGATGCGCGAGGTCTTGTCGGCGGCCTTTTGTTTGCGCGTGGCGTCGTAGGAGGCTGAGGGTTCCGTTTTCAATGGGCTTCCAGATAGGCTTTAAGGCGTGCTTGCCTGTTGCGTGGCTTGCCCGGCCTGGGCCTGGCGGGCGGTGAGGGCTGCCGTCAGGTGTTCGGCCAGCAGAGGGGCGAGCGACTCTACACTCGGGATCGTCGGTGCCGTGGCCGCCGGTGTCAGGGTCTGCAGCACCGAGCGAATGTCGGTAACGGTCAGACCGGCGTAACCACAGGGGTTGATCGACAAAAAGGGCGACAAATCCATGGCGACATTGAGCGCCAGCCCATGGTAAGTGCAACCCCGGCGCACTTTCAGCCCGAGGGCTCCAATCTTACTGCCCATATGGGGTGCAGGGCCAATGACATAAACCCCCGGCGCGCCGTCCTTGCGCTCGGCCGCGATATTCAGCGCGGCCAGCGTGTCGATCACCGCCTGCTCCAGCCGCCAGACCATGGTTTTGACGGTCAGGCCCGCGCGGCGCAGGTCGATCAAGGTGTAGGCCACCAATTGGCCCGGCCCGTGATAGGTGACCTGACCGCCGCGCTCGGTCCGAATCACCGGGATTGCATCAGGGGCATCCGGGTCGGCTACCGTCAGCAGATGCTCGGTTTTGCCGGCCAGCCCGAGTGTGTAGACCGGCGGATGCTCGACCAGCCAGATTTCGTCGGCGGTGTCGGGGCCGCGCTGCTCGGTGAAGTCCTGCATCGCCTGCCGGCACTCGGCGTAGTCGCGCCGGCCCAGTGACAGCACCCGCAGCGGCGGCGCGGCTGGTTTGGACGGCGGTGTAGACGGCGATGCGGGTGGCATTGGCGTTGGCGAGGCCTGGCGGGTCATGGTCGGGCGGGATTGCTGTCCGTGTCCGGCTGACGGTGGTTGCCGGTCTGCTGCGCAGGCGCCGGCGCGCTGACCGCCAACCCGAACTGCTCGGGGGTCATGATGCTCAGTTCATACATCCGACCCGCCCGCCGGGCCAGCTTCAGCAGCGCCCGGTCACGGCTGAGCAGGTGGCTGACCCGATGCGCGACGGCCAACTCCAGAAACGGTTGGTCATCGGGGTCACTGCAGAGCAGGGTGAGCGGTGCGCCGGCTTCGGTGGCCATCGTGCCCATGGTGTCAAAGCGGCGCAGGCATTCAGCCTGCTGCCCGGCACTCAGCTTGAAGTGCGGGCGCGCGATGACTTCGGCCAGCTCGCCGCGGCCATGGGCGCTGCTGCGAATCGTCATTTGGCCTGTTGCAGCCAGCTCGGCCAGCAATCTCGACGACGGATCGCCAAATACCAGCCAGTCAAGCCAGACGTTCGTGTCGAGCACCACATGTAACCCGCTGGTGCGGGCAGGGTTTCGGGTGGCTGGCTCGACAGTGTCTGGGGCGTCATTCATACTTTCTTATTGTGCGCCAAGCCCGGCGCTCCACCCCAGGAATCCCCACCATGACCTTGCTCGTTGCCGGCCTGATTTTGTTTCTCGGCATTCATTCCATTCGTATCTTTGCCGAAAACGGGCGCACGGCGCTGGTCAGCAAGCTCGGCGCCAATGGTTACAAGGGGCTGTACACAGTGGTGGCCATCGTCGGCCTGGTACTGATTGTCATCGGCTACGGTCAGGCGCGCATGACGCCAAGCATGGTCTGGAACCCGCCGGTTGCCATGCGCCACATTGCCGCGCTGCTGACGCTGATCGCTTTTGTGTTGCTGACGGCGGCCTACATCCCGCGCAATCGCATCAAGCGTGCGGTGGGTCATCCGATGGTGCTCGCCGTCAAGGTCTGGGCGTTCGCGCACTTGCTGGCCAACGGCAACATCGCCGACTTCGTCCTGTTCGGCAGCTTTCTGATCTGGGCCGTGCTCGATTTCCGGGCCGCGCGCCGGCGCGACAAGGCTGCCGGTTATGTGCGCCCGCCCGAGGTCAGTGCGCTGGCCGACTTGATCACGCTGGTGGTCGGCGTTGGCGGCTGGCTGGTTTTTGCCATGTGGCTGCATGTGATGCTGATTGGCATCAAACCGTTCTGAGGCCGTTTTCCGGCACGACCGACGCCGTTTTGTCATGACGGGTTGATAGTTTCCGCTGACTAATTCAAGTCAGGGGAAAAAACATGATCGATTCTGCTCGCCTGCGCCTCAGTGCGTTTGGTGCTTCACGTCTGTTTGCTGTTTGCGCGGTCGGGGTGTTGCTCGCCGCCTGTGGCGACAACGGTTCCAATGCTTCGGTGGCCAGCGACGGCGCGGCCATCACCCAACCCGATCGCCAGACGGGCAGCGACACCGGCGGCAACGGCAGCGCGCAAGCGGGCGGCACCGGCTACTTCACCCGCGTGGCCAGTTTCCCGGTCTGCAGCCAGTTGCAGGCCGACTGCGACGTCGATGACGAAACCGTGGCCGAGATTGTTGCGGTCAGCAGTGACGGCATGACGCTGGTTTATACCGATGGTGTTGCCGATCGCATCGGCTTTGTCGATCTGCGCAACCCGGCTGCGCCGGCGCCGGCCGGCCTGATCGACGTCGGTGGCGAGCCCACCTCGGTGACCGTGACCGGTCCCTACGCGCTGGTTGCCGTCAATACCTCGGCCGATTATGTGAACGTGGCCGGCGCCGTCAAGGTCATCGATATTGCCAGTCGCGCCGTGGTTGCCGAACTGGATCTTGGCGGTCAGCCCGATTCGATCGCGGTCAGCCGCGACGGTCGCTACGCAGCCGTCGTGATTGAAAACGAACGCGATGAAGACCTTGGCAACGGTGAGCCGCCGCAATTGCCGGCCGGTGGCATGTTCGTGATTGATCTGGTCGGTGATCCGGCGCAATGGACGCTGCGTGCGGTCGATCTGGTCGGGTTGGCGTCGTCTTACCCGGGTGACCCGGAGCCCGAGTATGTTGACATCAATGCGGCCAATGTCGCGGTGGTTACGCTGCAGGAGAACAATCACATCGCGTTGGTCGACCTGGCTACCGCCGCGGTGCTCAATCATTTTCCCGCCGGCACGGTCGATCTGACCGCCATCGACAACACCGAAGAGAGCCCGGCGCTCATTTCCCTGACCGAGTCACTGCAAGACGTGCCGCGTGAGCCCGATGCCGTAACCTGGGTCAGCGAGGCCGCGTTTGCGACCGCCGATGAAGGCGATCTGCATGGCGGCAGTCGTGGTTTCACCATCTTCGATACCGACGGCAACGTGTTGTATGGCGCGGGCAATTCGCTTGAGCATCTGACGGTGCGGCTCGGCCACTATCCCGATTCGCGTTCGGTCAACAAGGGTGGGGAGCCCGAAGGTGCCGAGTTTGGTCAGTTCGGCAGCGACAAGTTGTTGTTCATTGCCAGCGAACGCGCCAATTTGCTGACCGTCTACGACGTGGCCAATCCGGCGACGCCGAATCTGCGTCAGGCGCTGCCGACCGGTGGCGGCCCCGAGGGTGTGCTGGCCATCCCGGCGCGCAATCTGTTGGTGGTTGCCGGTGAAGTCGACAGCCGTGACGACAAGTTGCGCTCCACGATCAGCGTCTATCAGTACGACGCCACGGCGAGCGCGCCGGCTTATCCGACCCTCCAATCGGCTGACGTCAACGGTTTGCCGATTGCCTGGGGCGCAATCTCGGGTCTGGCGGCCGATCCGTCCAACGCCAACCGGCTCTTTGCGGTCAGCGACAGTTACTATCAGCGCAATCCGGTCTACACGATTGACGTGAGCAGCCAGCCGGCGGTCATCACCGGCGCCGTCACGCTGACCGATCCGAACGGTGTGCTGTCGGGTCTGCCCAATGTGGCTGTCAACGACGCGCAGGCCGATGACGATGCGCCCGAGCGCGCCGAGGTGTTCGACACCGGCTGCTGATTCAGCGCCGAGACCAACACCAGACTGGCGGCCGACTC
>CAXBNM010000309.1:0-5590 GCA_963976885.1 uncultured Burkholderiaceae bacterium | reverse complement strand
AAGCTCAGCGATCTGGTCGATGACGATCTCGACGTCGATGTCACCAGCGACGAAGACACCGCTGCTGCCGCTGCCGATCAGGTCGAAATTGACGACGCGCCAGTCGTCAAGTTTCTGCAAAAAGTGCTGCTCGATGCCATTCAGAGCGGGGCCTCCGATATTCACATGGAGCCCTATGAAAAATACTACCGGATCCGCTTCCGGATCGACGGCCAGCTGCGCGAAGGGGCGCAGCCGCCGTTGGCGATCAAGGAAAAACTGTCCACGCGGATCAAGGTGATCTCGCGCCTGGACATTTCCGAGAAGCGCATTCCGCAGGATGGTCGGATGAAACTGGTGCTCTCGGGCAACCGGGCCATCGACTTCCGGGTCTCGACCCTGCCGACACTGTTTGGCGAGAAGATCGTGATGCGGATTCTCGACCCGTCCTCGGCCAAGCTCGGTATTGACGCACTCGGCTACGACCCCAGACAAAAGGAGTTGTTACTTGAGGCCATTCACCGCCCCTACGGGATGGTGCTGGTCACCGGGCCAACGGGTTCGGGCAAAACGGTGTCGCTCTATACCTGTCTGAACATCCTGAACAGTCCGACCACCAATATTGCGACCGCAGAAGATCCGGCCGAGATCAACTTGCCCGGCATCAATCAGGTCAACGTCAATGACAAGGCCGGCCTGACCTTTGCCGCGGCGCTGAAGTCGTTTCTGCGGCAGGATCCGGACATCATCATGGTCGGTGAGATTCGAGACCTCGGCACTGCCGACATTTCGATCAAAGCAGCCCAGACCGGCCACATGGTGATGTCAACCCTGCACACCAACGATGCGCCAACCACGCTGACCCGGATGATGAACATGGGCGTGGCGCCGTTCAATATTGCCTCGTCAGTTATTCTGATTACCGCACAACGGCTGGCGCGGCGTCTGTGCAGCTGCAAGGAGCCGGCCGACCTCGATGACGAAGCGTTGCTCGCCACGGGCTACCGCGAAGAGGATCTCGACGGCACCTGGCAACCGTTCAAACCAGTGGGCTGTGACATTTGCGGCGGCTCAGGTTACAAGGGTCGGGTTGGCATCTATCAGGTCATGCCGATCAGCGAAGAAATCCAGCGCATTATTTTGAACAACGGCAATGCCATGGACATTGCCCAGCAGGCCGAGGCTGAGGGGGTTAATGACCTGCGCCGCTCGGGCTTGCTGAAGGTCAAGCAAGGACTGACCTCAATCGAGGCGATCATGGCCGTGACCAATGAATAAGCCAGGGTTAACCAGCCGCTCAAGCGTTCGCGCGTCAGGCGGCTACATCCGTGTCAATCAGGAGTAACAAGACAATGGCCAGCACCTCCTCAGCAATGGAAAGTCGGGCAGCCGCCCGTGCCAATACCCGCAAGGCGAAGGAATTCACCTGGGCGTGGGAAGGGCGCGACCGGGCCGGCAAGACCATTCGCGGCGAGACCCGGGCAGCCACCGAAGTCGTTGTCCAGGCCTCGTTGCGGCGCCAGGGCATTACGCCGGTCAAGGTTGCCAAGCGGCGCCAGAAGCGCGGCAAGAAAATTACCGAAAAAGACATCACCTTGTTCACCCGCCAGTTGGCCGTGATGATGAAATCCGGTGTGCCGCTGCTGCAGGCCTTCGATATCGTAGCCAAGGGCGCGGAGAACCCCTCGGTGGCCAAGCTGTTCATGGACATCAAGGGCGACGTCGAAACCGGCACCTCGCTGAGCAAGGCGTTTCGCAAGTACCCGCTGTACTTCGACGGCTTGTTCTGTAACCTCGTCGGCGCCGGTGAAGCGGCCGGTATTCTGGATGACCTGCTCGACCGACTGGCCACCTACAAGGAAAAGATGCAGGCCATCAAGGGCAAGATCAAATCGGCCCTGTTCTATCCGATCTCTGTGCTGGTGGTCGCCTTTGTCGTTGTGGCGGTGATCATGCTGTTCGTGGTGCCGGCCTTCAAGGACGTATTTGCCAACTTTGGTGCCACCTTGCCGGCGCCAACGCTGGCGGTGATCGCAATCTCGGACGGCTTCGTCAAGTACTGGTATCTGATTTTTGGCGGCATCGGCGGCACGATCTACTTCTTCATGCAGGCCTGGCGGCGCTCGCCGAAGGTTCAGATGGTGATGGACCGGATATTGCTCAAGCTGCCGATTTTTGGCGCTGTAATCGAGAAAGCCACCATCGCCCGCTGGCTGCGCACGCTGTCCACGATGTTCGCCGCCGGCGTGCCGCTGGTTGAAGCGCTCGACTCGGTCGGTGGCGCCTCGGGCAACGTCGTCTATTTGCTGGCCACCAAGAAGATCCAGCAAGAGGTTTCCACCGGTACCGGCCTGACCGTTTCCATGGACAACGCCAACGTATTTCCGAACATGGTGTTGCAGATGGCGGCGATTGGCGAAGAGTCGGGCTCGCTTGATTCGATGCTGTCCAAGGCTGCCGATGTTTACGAGCGCGAAGTTGATGATGCGGTCGACAGTCTGTCCAGCCTGCTGGAGCCACTGATCATGGTGATTCTCGGTGTGCTGATCGGCGGTCTGGTGGTGGCCATGTATCTGCCTATCTTCAAACTCGGCCAGGTCGTATGATGCTGTCCCATGATTGATCTGTTACAACAGTCTCTGCCACTGGCCATGGGCGTCGCCCTGGTCTTTGGCCTGCTGGTCGGCAGTTTTCTGAACGTGGTGATCCACCGCGTGCCGATCATGCTTGAGGCCGACTGGGCGGCGCAAGCCGCCGAAATGCGCGGCGAGGAACTGCCGGCCCAACCGGCGTTCAACCTGATGACGCCGCGCTCGCGCTGCCCGCACTGTGGTCACCAGATCACCGCGCTGGAAAACATTCCGGTGTTGTCATGGCTGGTGCTGCGCGGCAAGTGCCGCGGCTGCGGGGCGCCCATTTCAGCACGCTATCCAATCGTCGAACTCATTACCGGCCTGCTCAGCGTGCTGGCCATCTGGCAGCTCGGCTTCACGGCCGCCGGCCTGGGCGCGGTCTTGCTGGGGTTTTTCCTGGTTGCGCTGACCGGGATTGATCTGGACACCCAGCTCCTGCCCGACAACATGACCCTGCCCCTGCTCTGGATCGGCCTGATCTTCAATCTGTGGGGCACCTACGTCAGCCTGCAGGCGGCCGTAATCGGCGCCATCGCCGGTTATCTGATCCTGTGGTCGATCTACTGGTTGTTCAAGCTGGCCACCGGCAAGGAAGGCATGGGCTATGGCGACTTCAAGCTGCTGGCGGCCCTGGGGGCCTGGTTCGGCTGGCAGTCACTGCCGGCCATTGTGTTGCTGTCCTCGCTGGTCGGCTCGGTAGTCGGCATTGCGCTGATCCTCTTCGCTCGCCACGGCCGCGAAGTGCCCATTCCATTCGGCCCTTATCTGGCCGGTGCCGGCTTGCTGGCGCTGTATTTTCGCGCACCGATCAACAGCTTTCTGGGTATCTGAACGGGCCCGGCTCCGGCAGGCGGTCAACAGCCTGCTAGACTTTGGCCGATGGATAATTCTCCCTTCATCATCGGTCTGACTGGCGGTATAGGCAGCGGCAAAAGCACAGTCGCCGAAGCGTTCGTACAACTCGGGGCTGCGCTGGTCGATACCGATCGTGAAGCCCATGCGCTTACCGCGCCCGGTGGCGCCGCCATCGCGGCCATTCGCACGGCCTTTGGCGATCAGGTCATTGCCGCCGACGGCAGTCTCGACCGGCCCGCCATGCGCAAGCTGGTGTTTGCCGACGCCACCGCCCGCAAGCGCCTCGAGGCAATCCTGCACCCCATGATCGGCGCCGCCTGCGAGGCCGCCATTCGTGCCGCCCAAGGCCCCTACGTGCTGCTTGATGTGCCACTGCTGGTGGAATCGGGCAACTGGCTCAAGCGGGTAGACCGGGTGCTGGTTGTCGATTGTGACGAAGCCCTGCAAATTGAACGCGTCATTGCGCGCAGCGGCCTGAGCGTCGAGCAGATCGAAGCCATCATGCAAGTGCAGGCCACCCGTGAGGAGCGCCGCGCCGCCGCCGACGACATCATCGACAACAGCGGGCCGCCCGAGGCGGCGCAGGCAGCCGCTGGCCGCCTGCACCAGACCTACCTGGAGCTGGCCCGCGCCAAGGCAGCCTCGTGAGCGATACACCCAAACCCATCCTGTTCGAATATCCGCTCACCGACCGGGTTCGGTGCCTGCTGCGGCTCGAAGACGTGCTCGAACGGCTGGCATTTTTTCGCGCCGGCGACAGCCAGCATCATCATGTCAGCGCCGTCAGCCAGCTGTTTGATCTGCTCGATGTCAGCAACCGGGCCGATCTGCGCAGCGACCTGATGGCCGAACTCGAGGCGCAGACGGCGGCCCTGACGGCTTTTCGCAACCTGCCGTCGGTGGCGACCGAAACCCTCGATATGCTGCTGGCCGAGCTTGAAAAGTGTCGTGCCGAGCTCTCCGCCATGCCCGGCAAACCCGGCCTGACCCTCAGCGAGAACGAATGGCTGATGGCCGTGCGCAGCCGGATTCTGATTGCCGGCGGGGCCGCCGATTACGATATGCCCTCGTTCTGGGCCTGGCAGAATCTGCCACCCGAGGCGCGGCGACGCGATATCGACCTGTGGCTGGCGCCGTTTGCCCCCATCCGCGCGGCACTGCGCATCATCATGCGACTGCTGCGCGAGAGCGGGAGCTGGCGCGAACTGCGTGCCACCGACGGCACCTACCAGCATTCATTTGGCGGTCAGTCTTTTCAGTTGGCACAATTGCGGGTAGATCCACGCTTGGGAGCCATCCCGGATATCAGCGCCAACAAGTATCTGCTGTGGATTCGCTTCAACGCAATGGACGGACGCAACCGCCCGCAGCCAATGTCGGGGGTGGTCGATTTCGAACTCAATCTGTGTACCTTGCAATGACAACCTCATCTTCCGAACCTGGCAAAGCCAAGGCGGCCAGGACCGGCCCCCTCGTCAACTGCCCGGCCTGCGACAAGCAGATTCCCTATTCAACGACCAACCCGTACCGGCCGTTCTGCTCCGAACGCTGCAAGGTCATTGATCTGGGCGCCTGGGCCAGCGACCAATACCGGATCGCCGGCAATCCGAAAGAACTGTCGTCCGATGATCCGGACGCCGATCTGAACTGATCACCGGCGAGCCCCGGTTCAGAACTGCCAGCGCAGCCCGACCCCGGCGTAGCCAAGGTCGAGTTTGTCGGCACCTTTTCCGCGCGACTCCATCTCGAAGTACACCGAAGCGGCATCGTTGACCCGGTAGTTGATCTCCAGCCCCGGCAGCACGAGTCTGGTCGAATCACCGTGCAGCTTGTCAAAACCGGCCGTATTGCCGGTTGCCGAGATGCGCTTGGTCTTGTTATGGACCAGCATCATCTTGCCCACCAGCGCCCAACGCTCGCTCAGCGCGACCCGGCCCAGCAGGTCAATACTGGCCGAGCGGACCTGGCCCTTGAAGCTGCCGTCGGTATAGGTCTGCGTGAACTCGCCCATATCCATATACGAAGCCGACACGCCCCAGTGCTCGGCAAACCAGTAACCGACACTCAACTTGCCCAGACCGTTGCTGTGATCGGTATCGCCGGTCTCGGCCCGGACAATGGCG
>CAXBNM010000308.1:0-5647 GCA_963976885.1 uncultured Burkholderiaceae bacterium | reverse complement strand
CGCTCCACGAAACCTGAACGGTGTTACCCGCTTGGGCGGAGCCGCTGACCGTGACCCCATTGGCCGCTTCGGCAGCGGTTACCGTATCGTCCTGCGCTACCGCAAAGATCTCCGGCGTGCCCGGCAGGCTGCGCATGACTGTTACGGTCCGGGTTGCGGGTGCGCTGCTGCCATTCGCATTGGCGGCTGTTACGGTCAAGGGGACCTGACCGTCGGTGGCGGGCAATTCACCTGGTTCAAATGCGATTGCCCAGCGGCCATTACCGTCAGTCGTCGCCTGCTTCTTGTTGGCACCAAGCGTCACCGTCACCGTGCTGCCCGGTTGCGCGCTGCCGCTGACGGTGAGCGGGCTCTGACTTTCGCTACGGTCGAGGACATCATCGCCGGCCACGGTGGCGACGGTAGGCGCGAGCGGTGGTTGATCGGCTCGCTCCTGCGGTGCGCCATCGAGTGGCAACTCGACAACCTTGCCGGTGATGTCATAGACGAGGTCGTTGGTGCCGACAAAGACCGCATCAAGCCCGTTGTTCGCTTCACTGGCCGTGATGCGGCGGTTGACCAGCGGTCGCCACACGGGTGCGGGGACCGACACAGGCTTCAGGCCGGTAATGGCGCCAGCGCCCTGGAAGTTGCCTTGCGGGTCGACATAGTCGACGTAGTCGAGTTGGTACGCGGTGCCGTCGCAGGCGGTGACAAAAGGTACGCTGAGCCAGCAGATTGGCGGGGCGTCGATGCGTGCCGGGGCACTGCCTGGTGAGGTCAGCTCGCGGGTTTCGCCACCGCTGAGTTCGTCGACCAGCGCGCCGTCGGCGCCGCGAAACTGCACGGCATGATCGCGATCGAGTTGCACGATGGAACCATCGGTCTTGAGTGCCACCATGACTTGTTCATTGCCATCCACCTGGACCGTGCCATTGGCCTCGAGCACGCGGCCGGTCTGGGTCGTGCCAGCGCGCCATTGGCGCAACTCATTGCTGGTGTTCAGGCCATAACAAACGCGGCCATTGGCGCCACCAAGAGTCGTGTCGCCACCGTTGGCGAGGGCGCTGTCGTATTCATCACGGCAGGAATAGCCGAGCGTGGACGGCGGGGCTTGCTCGGCGATCAGGTTGGCACCCTCAAGCCGGAACCGGGAACCGTCTGACATGCGGATAACGGGTTGACCCGCGTCGATCAGTTCGACCATCGTGACTGCTGCCGTCGGTGGCGCTACCTCAAACGAGAATGAGCCATCCCAGGCGGTCGGAAAGACCAGCACGCCCTGGCCGTCGCGACGCAAGGCGACAACCGGTTCGACGCCAAACTTGTAGAGCTGGGAAAACTGCCTTTGCGCCGCCGGTTCAATGGTTTGTGCCGCCGCGGTATCGGGATTCAGACTGGCAACCAGCGTGCCGTTGGAGCCGAGCACGTAGAGCGTATCGGTTACTGCACTGGTGCTGCCGGGCGCGGCGCGGCTGCGCGCCAGGCCAATGGGAACGGCATCGCTGGCGAGGCGATCCTGGCCGTTGCGGGCGGCCGTCTCACCGGTGCCGACCGTCAGCATCGACCAGAGCGTGTCGTAGGTGTAGGGCACCGTGCCAGCGCCGGCCAGGCTTTGCCCTGCGGCATCGGTCAAATTGAGTTGGCCATCAGTCAGATCCCGAATCAGGGTCTGCGCCAGATCTTGCGCCGGTTGTGAGCTGCCTGGCACCGCGGTGGCGCCGGCCAGTGCAATGGCCGCCACATCGGCGCCATAAACGCCATTGGCGTTTGCGGGCAGGGTTTGCGAGCCCGCACGGTCATTGCTGGCATTGAGCATCACCGGCAGGCGCTTGAGGTCGGCGAGACGATAGATGTTGGGCAATTGCGCGTTGACGAGCGCGAGCACCTCGCGGTGAGCCTGGGCGACGATGGCCGGGTCTTTCCAGGCTTCGCTCAGTCCGCGTTGCTGCCCGATCTGCATCGCTCGTTCGTACAGGGCCTCGGTAAGCGGGGTGACGCCGACATTCTTTTCATGGTCGGTCAGCAGGCCGATACGGGATTTGCCGGTAAAGGGAGCGTTGCGTTGCAAACCTTCGTCATAGTAGGAGGCATCGGGTCTGTTGCCGGCAAAGGTGATTTTGGCGGGCAGGATGCCTCCGCAATGCACGTAGGTGACCATGCCTTTGGTGCTGTCGACTGGCCAGGGACCGAACTTGCGGCCGTTGGCCAGTTCTACTGTGACATCAACATTGGTGTACTGGCCATCGCCGCCGCCAATGCCGATCCCTTCACCGCCACCAATGCCACCGCCGTCGCCCTCAGAGCCACCCTGGCCCTCTTGTGGGGCGACATTCATGATGGTCTGATCACCGACATCAATGCCAAAGCCGGTAATCAGGCCTTGCTTGCAACTGGCTTCAACAGCACTGCTACCCCCACCACCGCCGCCGCATGCGGCCAGCGACAAGGCAATGAGAGGCAACAGCAAAGGGCGAACATAGCGGGGCCAGGCAGATTTCAAATCTGACTTTGTTGATTGTGAATTTCCCATTTTGTCGTTACAACCCTTAGCTGTTTTTGATTTCGAGCTATGGTATCGACATAACGTGAATCGGGGCACCCACTTTCTGGCTTGCTCATCCCTTATATGTGGGATTCACGATTGAGCTGGTATTCCGTTTTTCGGGCCGGGCGGTGTCGTCGTTGACGAGGCGCTGTTGATGGGATTGCCGAGTGCAGTAGCCGACGCTGACGTCGATTTGCCCGCTCCGGGCGTGTCGCCTTCGCGCGGATAGGCAACGACCATGCCGCTCTTGCCGAGCTTCTTGATGTAGTACATCGCACTGTCGGCGGCAACCATTGCGGCATCGATATGTTCGCCGTGTTCGGGCACGCTGGCCAGACCAATGCTTGCACTGATTGAGACCTGAAGATCGGGCCCGACGACGTAGGGTTCATTGATGCTGGACAGCAATTTCTGCGTGGTGACGGCAACTGCATGCTCTTGAATCGAGATGCCCAACAGGATGATCATGAATTCATCGCCCCCGAGTCTGAACACCAGATCGGTTTCGCGAACGCAACGCAGCATGCGTTGCGCGCATTCAATCAGCAAGACATCGCCGGCATGGTGGCCGTGGGTATCATTGACCGGTTTGAAGCCGTCCAGATCAATGTACAACAAGGTATAGCGTACCCGGCGCGCGTTGCGTTGCGCCCGCAGGTAGTGGGTCATTTCACTGTGCAGGGCGGCGCGATTGAGCAGGCCGGTCAACTGGTCGTGCATCGCCATGTGGCGTGACTTTGCCTCGTTCTGCCGGCGCTCAGTCACGTCGTACATCACGCCCTCAACAATGCGCTCCTGGGCTCGGGAGCCTTGATGCTCCGAGAGCAGGCAATGCACCCAGCGCGTCTGCGTTTCGTTGATACGCACTTCGATATCGGCTGAGTAAGATGCCTTCTCCGCCAGTGCGGTACGAATGGTCCGGATGGTTTGTGCCGGGTGGGCCAGGACCAGCCTGAGCAATTGCCGGCCTGAGCAGTGTCGAATGACTTCAAGTGGCTGGTTGATGATTTCCAGCGTTGTCGGATTGCAGTCGATCAAACGACCCGCCTCGTCAAGCATGAAGATGCCGGCGCTCGAGGTGTTGAAGATTTTCCGGTATTGCGCTTCCATGGCGGCCTTGGAGGCGAGCAACTCGCTCTCGCGGCGCAGGGCTTTTTCCGAATCTCCGAGCAAGCGGTTGGTGGTGTCGACCAGAATGCCGATTTCATCTTTTTCGTGACCGGCCGGTTTGCTGATGGCCAGGCCGCGACCTGGTACCAGGACCGCCAGTTGGGCCGCAATTCTGGCCATCGGTACGCCAACGATACGGTTGACGACAAAACCCAGAACGCCGGCTACCAGTACGACTTGCAAGGCCATCAAGCCTGCCAACAGCAAGGCTTGCGTACCAGCTTGCCGACTGAGTTGCCCCATGTCGGCGTGAACGAGAATCTTGCCGATGACCTCGGCGTTGGCAAAGGGCGATTTCAGATCACGCTCAACGACTACATTGCCGCCAAACCAGTCGGAATATGATTGCCCCGACGCGGTGCCGAGATCGACGACGGTTTCGTCGGCAAAGCGTACTTCAACCCCGCCAACCAGATCATTGGTAATCAGGCCATTGGCAACTTCTTCCACCAGCACTGCGTCCGAGGCATAGGCACCGATGGCAGCGGTGTTTTCAATGGCACCGACCAGTCCCTGCAACGTGGCTTCGCCAGCCCGGATCGCGTCTCGGTAAGCGGCGGTATAGCCAAACAGCGCCGCCAGTGTTGAGAACACCGCGGCGGCAATGACAACCCGGACGGAGATCCGGTTCTGAAGACTGGCCATCAGACAGCTTGCCTAGTTAATGCTTGCATCAACCTCAATCAAGACCTTCACGCAATCAGAGGTGGGCTTGCTTGAGACATAGGCAATGGCCGCAGGATTCTTGCAAACCATGTCTACGATCCGGTCTTCCGAAGGTAGTTGGTAAGGTGGCAAGGTGCGACCGGAGAAGGTCAGGCGAGACCAATAGCTGTTCAACTGTGCCGGCGAAAAGCCCACAAGCTTGCGATAGAACGCATGACGCTCTCGGCTGTTGGCCGGCAGATCAAACGGCGTGGCGCGCTGACCGTTGGAGAATGCTCGCGCTCTGCCCATGAACAGATCGATCGTCGTATTCCGGGAGAATTCGGACGTTGGCGCATGCTGATTGCCAATGACATACATCGTGGCCTGGCTCGTGCTCAGCAATGCCCAGAGCACCGCGCCGGTAATGAGTGATTTTGATTTGATCATCAGAAGACAAAGCTCACAGTGGCAGCGATGACGTCGGCTCGTGCATCACTTGAAGTCGCGTAGCCCCAATTGGCGCCGCCGTTGCTGAAGATGCGGGTGCGAGACCATTCCAGATTCAGCGCAACCGTCGGTTTGATATCCCAGCGCACGCCAAGCGTCGTCGAGCGTTGGTCATATCGCAATTCATTGATGCCGTTGGCAGCCGCCTCGCCGGCTTCATTGATCATTGCCGCATTGGTCGGCCCGACAAAGGGCGTCAGCGAGGCGGTCCAGTTCGTCGGTTGCTGGGCGGCATCGGCCTCGGGCTTGACCCGGCCCATGCCGAAGTACACGGTCGCCGCACCGAGCCGGCGACCCACGGTAAAGTAGCCACGCCGCGAGGCCAGCGCCTTTTTGAACTTGGAGCCGATCAGACTGGCCTCGGTGTGCACGATCCAGTCGTTACGGTCGTACAGCAGGCCCAGCGAGGTATACGTTTGCAACGAGTCGTCTTCGAAGACTTCCTCGTTGTAGGCCGCGGCTTCTGCCGCGACGTTTGGAATCGGCAGTTGCGAGAATTCGGCTAATGCAGCACGCAACGGCCCCGAGCTGGGGGTGGCGCGAATCTTGGCGCGCTGGTGCGAGGCGCGCAAGGTAAGCCCGTTGTACTCGCGTGAGACAACAAACTGCATCGCATTGCGGGTCTCGATCGTGTAGGGCTCGCGACTGGTCTGACTGAGATTGCCCGTAGTAGCCTTGCCGTTGCCGTAGCCGAACTTGAACTGCCAGTGTCGGCCTTCATCGCTCGACGTGCGGATGACTTCAATGCCATCAATATGCGGAATGGAGCTGAAGCCGTAGAACTCGACATTGGGT
>CAXBNM010000307.1:0-5655 GCA_963976885.1 uncultured Burkholderiaceae bacterium | reverse complement strand
CCTGGGCGTCGTCGGTAATGGTCAGGTTCAGATGCGCCGCAGCCCGTTGCAGCAATTCGGCAAGCTCGTCACGCTCAAGGGTTTTAAGCACATACACCCGCGCCCGCGACAACAACGCGTTGTTCACTTCAAAGGACGGGTTTTCGGTGGTGGCACCAATGAAGGTGAGCAAGCCGCTTTCCACATGGGGCAGAAACGCATCCTGTTGGGCCTTGTTGAAGCGGTGCACCTCATCGACAAACAGAATCGTGCGCCGCCCGTTGGCCTGATTGCGGGTCGCCCGCTCGACCGCCTCGCGGATGTCGCGCACGCCACCCAGGACCGCTGAAATGGCGATGAACTCGGCCTCGAAATGACCGGACAGCAAGCGCGCGAGCGTGGTCTTGCCCACGCCGGGTGGCCCCCAGAACAACATGGAATGCGGGCGTCCCGAGGCCAGTGCTGCCGCCAGCGGCTTGCCGGGGCCGAGCAGATGACGCTGGCCGACAACCTGCTCAACCGTGCGCGGGCGCAAGGCTTCGGCCAGGGGTTGTGCGCCGGTACTGGCCGCCGTCATCTCGACTGCACTGGCGGCATCTGCAGCGGTGCCGTCAGCGGCCGGCGGCGCTGCATTATCAAACAAGCCAGGGGTGGAGTCGTGCTCAGGAACTGACATGACTGGCTCCGGTTGCTGGTGGCATGGCGGGTTGGCTGGAGCGTCCGGCAATCCAGGCGACGCCGATCAGGCTCAGCTGCAACAAGGCAATACCAATCCAGACAGCGCCCGGTTGGCCCGCGTCCATCAGCAGGCCGAACAATGCCGGGCCGATTGCCATGCCGACATCCAGTCCGGAGTAAACGACGCCATAGACCCGGCCGGTAGCACCTGGCGGCGTCGCCCGTTTGATCAACAGGTCGCGAGCCGGGTTTGCAAACCCGGACGAGAAACCCATCATTGCGAACACCACCGGCACCAAGGCCGGCGGCCAGGCAACCAGCACCATCGAAATACCGAACAGAAAGGCAACGCCAAAACCAATTGCAATCAAGCGTTCGGCGCGCTGTGGATCGGAGGCCGCCCAGCCACCAGGCACCATGCCAGTCGCCGAGCCGAGCATGAATGCGGTCAGGCACAGCGTGATGCTTTTGATATCAAGATCGAACAACTGCCCGGCGGCGGCCGGCGCAAAACTCTGCACTCCGCCAAGCGCCAGCGCAAACACGACAAAGAACAAGAAGCTGAGCCAGATTGCACGTGAGCGCAAGAACCCGAACGCCGAAGGCGCGTCGGCTGCGGCGGCGGGGCCGCCAGCATCGCGCGCGGTGCCCTGCCCGGCCGCCTGCAGGCCGCGCGACCCGCGCGCCAGGCGCAAGGCCTCAGGCCCGGCGCCGATCAACAGACGCCGTTGCGAGACAACCAGAACCAGCCCGGCCAGCGCCAGCAGCGATGCGCCCACCAGCGCCATGCGCCAGCCCCAGATGCTGGCCAGTCCTGCCAGAAAAACCGGTGCCAATGCCCAGCCCAGCGAGCCACTCATGCCGTGCAACGCATAAGCCCGACCCAGCAGCCGTTGCCGCACGCGTGCGTTGAGAATTGAATAATCAATGGGATGAAAAGGCGCGTTGCCGCAGCCGGCAATGGCCATGCCGAGCGCAAACATCGCAAAAGACTGGCTCATCGACAACACCAGCGCCCCGAGAGCAAACATCGTCAGCGCGCCAAACAGCACCGGCACGGCACCAATGCGATCGACCAGAAAACCCGCGGCGGATTGGCCAAAGCCGGAGACCACGAAAAACACGGTCATCAACAGACCGAGCTGGCCATAGCTGAGGCCAAAATCATTGACCAGCCACGGAAACAGCGGTGCCACGATGAGATGAAAGAAATGCGAAATGCCGTGGACGAAGGCAATCACCACCATCACGCGCACATCTCGGGCATGCGGATCGGCAGCGCCGCTCGGCCCGCCGGCCGCCATGTCAGCCGCAGCGGTGCCCGCACCGCTCACAAGACCACCCGGTCAGGGGCGCACGATATCGACGCCTTCAGGCAGCTCGAAATTGAACAGATCCGGCGCGAGCTCGGGGTTTCGCTGCACATTGGAAAACTCAAATTGGCTGATGTTGTTAAAGGCATCGAGCACTTCCATCGCAGCCGGCAAGCTGTCCCGAAAGCCGATCCGGATCCGGACGAAACCGGCCTCCTTCTCGCGCGGATCGGCCTCCAGCCAGGCCAATCCATCGATCTGCCCTTCGTCACGCATCACGAAGCGGTCATCAATATTACCCGTGCCAAACAAAATGGCTGCCGGGGTAGCCCCCAACGCCCCACTCATCGGCCGCACCGTAACCTGGTTCAGATCGATGTCGTGGAAAAAGACCTCGGTTCCGTCGGCCACCAGCAATTGCGGGTAAGGCTCTTGCACCGACCAGCGGAACTTGCCGGGGCGCGCAAATGCAAACTCGCCGCGGCTGGCCTGATCGGGGCCCAGACTGGCCCCCGACTGGACGAAATTGCCGGTAGCACTTTGGGTGTTGCTGACAAAGTCCTGGAGTTGTTCGATGGCGGTGGCGGCCGATGCCAGCGGTGCCAAGGTCAGCGCGGCCACGGCAAACAGCCCGCGCAGCAGTGCCGCGCGGCATTGGGGGATCAGGTTTGGTCTCATAGGCTCAATTAACGCACATGCCGCCAGTTCGTGCACCGAGCCGCGGCGCGGGCCGGGGTTAATCCTCGACCTGCGCCGGCACCAGGATCTCACGATTGCCATTGGAGGCCATCGTGGAAACAATGCCTGATTGCTCCATTTGCTCGAGCAGACGCGCGGCCCGGTTGTAGCCGATACGCAGATGGCGCTGCACCAGCGAGATTGAGGCACGGCGGTTTTTAAGCACCACCGAAACCGCCTGGTCATAAAGCGGATCGGCCTCGCCGTCGCCCTCAGTCAGGCCACCAAAGCCCACTGCACTGCCTGAGTCGGCATTTTCCGGCACACCGCCTTCCAGAATGCCTTCAATGTAGTCGGGCTCACCGGCCAGCTTCCAGTGCTCGGCAACCTTGTGCACTTCTTCGTCAGCGACGAATGCACCGTGTACCCGCACCGGCAGTCCGCTGCCCGAGGGCAGCCAGAGCATGTCACCTTGACCAAGCAGCGATTCGGCCCCCATCATGTCGAGGATGGTGCGTGAATCAATCTTGCTCGATACCTGAAAGGCGATTCGGGTCGGAATATTGGCCTTGATCAGGCCGGTGATGACGTCAACCGACGGGCGCTGCGTCGCCAGAATCAGATGAATACCGGCAGCGCGAGCCTTTTGCGCCAGACGGGCAATCAACTCTTCGATCTTCTTGCCAACCACCATCATCAGGTCGGCCAACTCGTCGATGACAACGACAATCTGCGGCAGCCGACCGAGCGGCTCGGGCGCATCCGGGGTCAGTGAAAACGGATTCGGAATCTTCTGGCCCGTTTTGTCGGCCTCGGCAATCTTGGTGTTGTAGCCACTCAGGTTACGCACGCCGAGCTTGCTCATCAGCCGGTAGCGGCGCTCCATTTCGGCCACACACCAGTTCAGCGCATTGCCGGCCTGCTTCATGTCGGTTACGACCGGCGCCAGCAGATGCGGGATGCCTTCGTAGACACTCAGTTCGAGCATCTTCGGATCGATCATGATCATCCGCACTTCGCTGGGGTCGGCCTTGTAGAGCATCGACAGCAGCATGGCGTTGATACCAACCGATTTACCTGAGCCGGTAGTACCCGCTACCAGCAGGTGCGGCATCTTGGCCAGGTCGGCCACCACCGGGTTGCCGGCAATGTCTTTGCCCAGCGCCAGCGTGATCGGAGATTTGCTTTCCGCGTAAACACGCGAGCCCAGAATTTCGGACAAACGCACGGTCTGGCGGCGCGGATTGGGTAACTCGAGCCCCATCAGGTTCTTGCCCGGAATGGTCTCGACGACACGAATCGACACCATGGCCAGCGCGCGGGCCAGATCCTTGGACAGATTGACGATCTGGCTGCCCTTGACGCCGGTTGCCGGTTCGATCTCGTAACGGGTAATGACGGGGCCCGGATAAGCAGCCTCGACCCGCGCCGCAACATTGAAGTCGGCCAGCTTCTTCTCGATCAGGCGCGACGTGTATTGCAGGGTTTCGTCGGAAACCAGCGTGCCTTCGTTGGACGGCTTGTCGAGCAGCGAAACGGCCGGCAACTGCTTATCGGCCGGCAGATCGGAGAACAACATGGTCTGAGTTTCGGCCACGACCCGCTCGGACGGCTCGATGCGGGTAACCGGCGGCGCAATCTTGACCGGCTCGGGCGCCTCGTCGAAATAGCGCCGCAATTCTTCAACTTGTTCATCGCGTTCAACGGCTGCCACCTGGCCGGCCCGGCGATCACGGAACGCCGAGATGGCTTGCACGGTGCCCAACGCGGCCCATTCGGCGGCGAAGCCAACCCGCTCGGCAATGGTCAGCCAGGACAGACCGGTCCAGAGACTGAAGCCTGCGGCCATGACGACGAGAATCAGCAAGGTGCCCCCGACCGCGCCCAGGCCTTGCAGCAAGGCCTCAGCCAGCGCGTTACCGATCAGCCCGCCCGGCGCGAGCGGCAGCACCGCATGCAACGAATGCAGCCGCGAAGCTTCCAGCGCCGTGGCGCCCAGAAACAGCAACACGAAGCCAAGCCAGCGCTCCCAGGCAAACCGGGGCAGCGACTCATCGGCGGCATTCAGCTGCCGACTGCGCAACCCGCGAAACACCGCCACGCCAAGCATCAACACCAGCAGATAGGCGGACAGACCGGTCAGGTAGAGCAGCAGGTCCGAGAACCAGGCGCCCAGACGCCCACCGGCGTTTTGTATCTTGTTGCCTTCGACGACATGCGACCAGCTCGGATCGGACGGGTCGTAGGTGGCCAGAATGAGAAACAGAAAGAACGCAAGCGCACCCAGGCCAATCCAGCGAATTTCCTGGAGCAGGCGAATGGCTCTTTCAGGTAGACCGAACGGTGTGTCCGGCATCTTCTCCTCCTGGCTGCCTTGCTTGGTCTTGGCCCGCGTGACACGGCGCGGGCCAGCGTCGTCGGCCAGTGTTGCTGTTGTACTGCGAGCCATCAGGCCGTTTACCTCTAATTCAGATATGCACTAATCTTTTCGCGAAGGACAAGTTTACCTTCCGGCATCGGCACAATGTAACCGTCAATTTCGAGTCCTTTCATGACGCGTGAAACCATCTCGCGCGACGCACCAATCATTTTGGCGATTTCCTGGCGCGGCAACTTGCTGCGAATCACGCGCTGACCGCCCTGCGTTTCCGAGAAGTCGAGCAACACCCGGGCCACGCGTCCGTAAACATCGAGCAAGGCCAGGGTTTCGATTTTCTTGTCGGCTTCGCGCAGTCGCTTGACCAGCCCGCGCATCACGGCCATCGCCATTTCAGTGTTCTGGGCCAGCATGGCCTTGAAGCCATCCTTGTTGATCGCCATGAAATCGGATGACTCGATGGTGATGACGCTGGCCGAACGCGGTGAATCGTCGATCAGGCTCATCTCGCCAAAGAATTCGCCCGAACTGAGCACGGCCAGAATCACTTCCTTGCCTTCGGAGTCTGAGCGCTGCACCTTGGCGCGGCCCGACAACAGAATGTAGAGCGAGGTCGAAGGTTCGCCCTCC
>CAXBNM010000306.1:0-5699 GCA_963976885.1 uncultured Burkholderiaceae bacterium | reverse complement strand
TCAGCGCGGTGAGTTCCTCGGTGGTGATTTTGGGCTTGCGGATGGCTGCAATGGAGGCATTGGCAACCTCGCGCAGGTTGTGCGGCGGCATTTCGGTGGCCATACCGACGGCAATGCCCGAGGCCCCGTTAAGCAACGCTATCGGCAAGCGTGCCGGCAGCAAGGCGGGTTCTTCGCCCGAGCCGTCGTAATTCGGGATGAACGACACGGTACCCATGTCGATTTCATCGAGCAGCAAGCGGGCAAACGGTGTCAGCCGCGCCTCGGTGTAGCGCATCGCCGCCGCGCCATCGCCATCGCGCGACCCGAAGTTGCCCTGCCCGTCAATCAGCGGGTAGCGCAGCGTGAACGACTGCGCCATCCGCACCAATGCATCATAGGCGGCGGTATCGCCGTGAGGGTGGTATTTACCGAGCACATCACCGACGACACGCGCCGACTTGACCGGCTTGGCATTGGCGCCAAGCCCCATCTCGTTCATCGCGTACAGAATGCGCCGCTGTACCGGCTTTTGCCCATCGGAAACATCCGGCAGGGCGCGGCCTTTGACCACCGATACCGCATAGTCCAGATAGGCTTGCTCGGCATACTCGGCCAGCGTGATGATGCCGTCAGCAGGTTCTTCGGGCGGTAATTGGTCAAACAGATCCAGGTCAGTCATGAGTTCAGCATTCAGATATCGAGGTCGGCTTCAGTGCTGCGTTCTTCGAGCCAGCTGCGCCGCGCAGCGGCCTCGCCCTTACCCATCAGCATCGTGAAACGTTCGTGAGTCTTGGCCTGGCCGTGACGGCCAAGCTGGACAGGCAAAAGGCGACGGGTATCGGGATCCATGGTTGTCTCCCAAAGCTGGGTCGCGTTCATCTCGCCCAGACCCTTGAAGCGCGAAATCGTCCAACTGCCTTCACGCACCCCATCTTTGCGCAGCTTGTCTTCAACATGCTGCAATTCACCTTCGTCGAGGCAATAAAGCTTGCGCAACGGTCGCTTGCCCGCCGCCGGCACATCGACGCGAAACAACGGCGGCCGGGCCACGAACAAATGGTAGCGCTCGACCAGACGCGGAAAATGGCGCAGAAACAAGGTCAGCAACAACACTTGGATGTGCGCACCATCGACGTCGGCATCCGACAGAATGCAGATCTTGCCGTAACGCAGACCGGACAGATCGGGCTGGTCATCGGGGCCATGCGGATCGACACCAATGGCCACCGCGATGTCGTGAATCTCGTTGTTGGCAAACAAGCGGTCGCGATCCGTTTCCCAGCTGTTGAGCACCTTGCCGCGCAGCGGCAGGATGGCCTGGAAGGATTTGTCCCGGCCCATCTTGGCCGAACCGCCGGCCGAATCTCCTTCAACCAGAAACAGTTCGGTACGGCTCAGGTCGGTCGATTCACAATCGGTCAGCTTGCCCGGCAACACTGCCACGCCGCTGCTCTTGCGTTTTTCAATTTTCTGCGCGGCCCGGCTGCGCGCCTGGGCCTGGCGAATCACGATTTCAGCCAGGCGTTTGGCATGGTCGACGTTCTGGTTCAGCCAAAGCTCGAGCTGGGCGCGGCTGAAGCCACTGACCAGCCGCACCGCATCGCGCGAATTGAGCCGCTCCTTGATCTGCCCCTGAAACTGAGGGTCGAGCACCTTGGCCGACAACACGAAGCTGGCCCGTGCGAAGGCGTCTTCGGGCAGCAAACGCACGCCCTTGGGCAGCAGGTTGTGCATCTCGATGAAGCTCTTGATCGCATTGAAAACACCGTCGCGAAGCCCCGCCTCGTGGGTACCGCCGGCGGTGGTCGGAATCAGGTTCACATACGATTCACGAATCAGCGGCCCCTCTTCGGTCCAGTGCACCGCCCATTGCGCGCCCTCGCCATCGGCAAAGGTCTCATGGCCATGCCCGGCGTACTGCTCGCCTTCGAACACCGGAATCACCGGATCGGGGGCACCGGCCTCATCCAGCGCAGTCGCCAGATAGCCTTTCAGCCCGTCCGCGTACTGCCAGGTTTGGACGCGACCGGATTTTTCCTCGCGCAAGGTGACTTTCAGCCCCGGCAACAATACGGCCTTGGAACGCAGCAGCACCGTCAGCTCCGCGCCGGGAATATTTTGCGAATCGAAATACTTTGGGTCGGGCCAGCAACGCACCCGGGTGCCATGTTTGGGGTCGCCGCGCGCCGGTTCGGCCGGCGCCAGTGGCTCAACGATGTCGCCACCGGCAAAGGTAATCCGGCTCATCTGGGCGTCGCGCCAGACCGAAACCTCCAGCCGGCGGCTCAGCGCGTTGGTGACAGACACGCCAACGCCGTGCAGGCCCCCCGAAAAGCTGTAAGCGCCGCCATCGGCCTTATCGAACTTGCCGCCCGCGTGCAAACGGGTGAACACGATCTCCACGACCGGCACCTGCTCTTCCGGATGCAGACCAACGGGAATGCCGCGGCCATCATCTTCAACGGCAATGCTGCCATCGGTATGAACGGTAACCTCGATATTGCGGCAAAACCCGGCCAACGCCTCATCTGCCGCGTTATCAATGACCTCCTGGACGATGTGCAAGGGGTTGTCGGTGCGGGTGTACATGCCCGGGCGCTGCTTGACGGGTTCGAGACCCTTGAGCACCTTGATGGACGCTTCACTATAGGTTTTGTTGCGGGTAGCCATTATTCAGTCCGGTGCAACGTACGTCCCTAGCGGACCAGGACCGTCGCGCACAATGTAAGAAAGCTCGCGAAATCACCCACCCGATCGGGGTGAATATGCGCCATGAAAGCCCAAGCCATCAGCGTGACGATCAGGATCAGGCCGAGCGAGGCAGCGAGGATGCGCAGAATTCTAGACGGTTTCGGGATCACGGTCGTTTGACGCCCAAACCCGCGTGGATCCGGAATCGGTCCGACGCAGGCAGATGGGCTGATTTATTGCGAACGCACAATTACACGAATCTTACAGGTAGCAAAAAAATTCGTGGAACTTACGCGAGGCTTACCGCTCCCTTACCCAAGACTTACAAAGCCCGACTTTCCACTTTACAAGATCGGCAAGCGCGCCAGAATGAGTCGCACTGCCCCTTCAACACCAGGGACGGCCACAACATACCCAATCCGGGGCGACCTGTTGCACGCGATGCGCAAAACAGACACAGCCTCGCCAGAGGAGACAATCAAGATGAGCAAACTGTTCAACCAGCCACGCCGCGATGTGATCAAAACCACCGGCATCGCCGCCGGTGCGCTGGCTGCGCCCATGTTTTTCAGCCGCCACGCCTGGGGCGCCGAGTACCTGAACGCCCCCACGGGCAAGACCGTCACATTGGGCTTCAACGTCCCGCAGTCCGGCGCCTACGCCGATGAAGGGGCAGACGAATTGCGTGCCTACGAACTGGCCGTGGAGCACCTCAATGGTGGCGGCGACGGCGGCATGATGAACACGCTCAAGCCCAGCGCGCTCAAAGGCAACGGAATTCTGGGCAAGAAGGTCGAGTTCGTGACCGGCGATACCCAGACCAAATCGGATGCCGCGCGGGCCTCGGCCAAGCGCATGATCGAAAAAGACGGCGTGGTGATGATTACCGGCGGATCGTCGTCAGGGGTCGCCGTCGCGGTGCAAGGTCTCTGCCAGGAGGCCGGCATCATCTTCATGGCCGGCCTGACTCACTCCAACGACACCACCGGTAAAGACCGCAAGCGCAATGGCTTCCGGCACTTCTTCAATGCCTATATGTCGGGCCAGGCGTTGGCGCCGGTGCTGGGCAAGGCTTACGGCACCGATCGCCGGGCCTATCACCTGACGGCGGATTACACCTGGGGCTGGACGCAGGAACAATCGATCAAGGACGCGACCGAAAAGCTCGGCTGGAAGACGGTACAGACCGTCAAGACGCCGGTTGGCGCCGGTGACTTCTCGCAATACATCACGCCAGTGCTCAATTCAGGCGCCGATGTGCTGATCCTGAACCACTACGGCAAGGACATGATCAACTCGCTGACCCAGGCCGTGCAGTTCGGTCTGCGCGACAAGCAGGTCAATGGCAAAGACTTCCAGATCGTCGTGCCGCTGTACTCACGGCTGATGGCGCAAGGCGCTGGCGACAACGTCAAAGGCATCTATGGCTCCACCAACTGGCACTGGTCGTTGCAGGATGAAGGCTCCAAGGCCTTTGTCACCTCGTTTGGCAAAAAGTACGGCTTCCCGCCGTCCCAGGCCGCCCACACCTGCTATGTACAGGCCTTGCTGTACGCCGACGCCTGCGAGCGCGCCGGCACCTTCAACCCCTGTGAAGTGGTCACCGCCCTCGAAGGCTTCAAGTTTGACGGCATGGGCAACGGCCCGACCGAGTACCGCGCCGACGACCACCAGTGCTTCAAGGATGTGCTGGTTGTGCAGGGTAACGACAAACCGAGCAGCAAGTTCGATGTGCTCAAAGTCGTTGAAGTGACGCCGCGGGCGCAGGTTGAGTACAAGGCCGACATCGCTGAGTTCAAGGGCGATCTGGGCCCGTGCAACAGCGGCGCTTAAGCCGGCAACCCTGATCCGGCGTCAGGCCGGATCAATTGGCAACGGCATGGTCTTGCCAGCGCGCAAGACCATGTCCAGATCAATGCGACTCGCACGCCCCCGGCGTTCGAGCCGTGTCGTGGTGCCGCCTGGCAGCGGCTACCGGGGCGCAGGAAACGGGTAATCATGGACGCAATCGTTCTGCAAATTCTCAACGGTCTCGACAAGGGCGGCGCCTATGCGCTGATCGCCCTTGGGCTGACGCTGATCTTTGGCACGCTGGGTGTTGTCAACTTTGCCCACGGCGCGATTTTCATGATCGGCGCCTTTGTGGCGGTCACGTTGAATCGGGTGTTTTCGCTGCAAAGCGTGGTGCTCGACGAAACCCAGAAAACTGCCTGGGGCACCGCCCTTGAAATCAAGACGCCTTACGTCGAAAAATGGTTTGGCAGTTTTGGCACCTGGTTGCTCGATTACTCGGTACCCGTGTCTTTGCTGCTCGCCATCCCGATCATGCTCGTGGTCGGCATCGCGATGGAGCGCGGCCTGATCAAGCACTTTTACAAGCGCCCCCATGCCGAGCAGATTCTTGTCACCTTCGGTCTGGCAATCGTGCTGCAGGAAATCATCAAGGCGTTCTACGGCGCCAACCCGATCCCGCAAGCGCCGCCCGAGATCTTTGCCGGCGCGCTTGATCTGGGCGTAGTGATGGGTTTTGATCCGGGCAGCGTCGTCTACCCCTGGTGGCGGATCGTCTATTCAGCGTTTGCGCTGATCGTGCTGTCACTGGTGTTCAGCTTTCTGCGCTTCACCACCTTTGGCATGGTGGTGCGGGCCGGCATGGCCGATCGGGAAACCGTCAGCATGCTCGGCATCGATATTGATCGCCGCTTCACGATCATGTTTGGCCTGGCTGCCGTGGTCGCCGGCATGGCCGGCGTGATGTATACGCCGATTCTGCCGCCCGATTACCACATGGGCATGGACTTCCTGGTGCTCAGCTTTGTGGTGGTGGTGGTCGGCGGCATGGGCAGCTTGCCCGGCGCAGTGGCTGCAGGATTCCTGCTGGGCATCCTGCAGTCATTTGCCTCGATGAACGAAATCAAGTCGATCATTCCCGGCATTGACCAGATCGTCATCTATCTCGTCGCGGTCGCGATCCTGTTGTTCCGTCCCCGTGGCCTGATGGGCCGTAAGGGCGTGATGGACGCCTG
>CAXBNM010000305.1:0-5739 GCA_963976885.1 uncultured Burkholderiaceae bacterium | reverse complement strand
GAGGGCCAGCGCTGTATATTTTTTACCCACTGAGCAGTCGGTGCCAACCGTAAGTAGTCGCTTGCCGCTGCGCTTGGTGCCTTTGCCGGTTGTAAACACCTGCTGGCTGTAGCGTGCATCGAACAGCAATCGTTTGCCACGTGCGGCGGCCTCGGCAATGGCCGGCGTGTCGACCAGTCTGCGATGCAGACCGCTCGCGATATCGAGTCCGGCGTCCAGCGCCTGCACGATGGTGGCCACCCAATGCTCGGGCATGACGCCGCCCGGATTGACCACGCCGACGATCATTGTTCTGACGCCGGCCTGCACGGCCGCGTCGATGCTCATGTCGGGCACACCGGTGTCGGCCCCGCAGCCGGGCAGGCGCAGCTGGCCGGCGCACCACTCGGGGCGCCAGTCGGCAATGCCTTGTGCGGTTTTGGCCGCCAGCTGATCGGGAACGTCGCCGAGAAACAGCAGGTACGGGGTTTGAATCGATTCAGCCATGGTGCGACCTCGACAGGAACGGGTTCAGATCAGACGATGATGCGCGTATTCGGCCGAATCGACTTCACGCTGATTGTTGGCGTTGTAACGCGGGCCTTGTACGGTGTGTTCGTTGATGAGTTGATTCAGCGCGTTCATCAGCTCGGCGTCCAGACTCACCTTGAGAGCACCGGTGTTTTCGCGCAGATGCTCGATACGGGTGGTGCCCGGAATCGGCACGATGTCCGGGTCGCGCGTCAGCAACCAGGCCAGTGCCAGTTGCGCCGGCGTGCAGCCGGCCTGCCGGGCCAGCTCTTCATAAGGGGCAAGCAGCGCCAGGTTGGCAGGGTAGACGGCCGGGTCGAAGCGCGGCATGTTGCGACGCAGGTCGGTTTCGTGCAGGCCGGTCACATCCTGCAAGTGGGTCGTCAGGAACTGGCGGGCCAGCGGACTGAATGCCACAAAGCCGGCGCCGATGGCACGGCAAGCGGCAAGGATTTCGATTTCCGGGTTGCGGGTCCAGAGCGAATATTCGCTTTGCACCGCCGCGATCGGATGCACTGCGTGTGCCTCGTGCAAGGTGGCGGCCGACACCTCCGACAAGCCAAGATGGCTCACCTTGCCGGCTTGCACCAGTTCGGCGAGCGCGCCAATGCTGTCTTCAATGGGGACGGCCTTGTCCCAGCGGTGCAGATAGAACAAGTCGATGTGATCGACCCCCAGGCGTTGCAGGCTGGCGTCGCAGGAGGCCTTGAGCACCTCGGGGCGGCCATTGATTTCGCGTTTGCCCTCGGCGTTCTTGAAAACGCCGCATTTGCTGGCCAGCACGACTTGCTCGCGTCGACCCTGCAAGGCCTTGCCAACGAGCTTTTCATTGGCACCAAAGCCATACAGCGCGGCCGTATCGATAAGGGTATGGCCCAGATCGATGGCCTCGTGGATGAGGGCGATTGCCTGATTCTCGGGCGGCGGTGGGCCATAGCCGTGCGACAGGCTCATGCAACCGACGCCGAGCGCCGAGACGGAGAGGGGGCCGATGCGTCTTTTATCCATGCGCTGATGATAATCCAGCCCGGTGTCGGCGCGGGTGCTCGCGCGCGCCGCGATCCTTTCACCGCCATCCTGCTAACCTTGCGGGTTGGCAGCCACTATTGCATCCCCTGAAATGAATCCCGATCTCTTGCTTGTTCGTCGCGACCTCGACTTCATGCTCTACGAATGGCTGGATGCAGCCGGTTTGCTGGGCCGTCAGCGCTATGCCGAGCATTCGCGCGAAACCTTCAATGCGGTGCTCGATCTGGCCGAAAAACTTGCCCGCGAGCAGTTTTACCCGATCAACCGGATTCTCGACACGCAAGAGCCGACCTTTGATGGCGAGATCGTCCACACCCCGGCCGAGTTGAAACCGGCGGTGCGCGCGTATTGCGAGTCAGGGCTGCTGGCGGCGGCCTTCGATCATGATGTCGGCGGCATGCAGTTGCCTTCAATCATTCAGCGGGCTGCCAGTGCCTGGATCAGCGCCGCTTCAGTGGGCGGCACCTTGTTCGGGCTGACGCCGGCCAATGCCAGCACCTTGCTCAAGCACGGCACTACGTTTCAGCGCGAGGTCTATGTGCCGCGCCTGCTCGAGGGGCGTTACTTCGGCACGATGTGTCTGTCCGAACCGCAGGCCGGCTCGTCGCTGTCGGATATCACGACGCGGGCGATTCCGCAGGCCGATGGCACCTATCGGCTGTTTGGCAACAAGATGTGGATCTCGGGCGGCGATGAAGATGTGTCCGAGAACATCATTCATCTCGTGCTGGCCAAGATTCCCGGCCCCGATGGCAAACCGATTGCCGGTACGCGCGGCATTTCATTGTTTGCCGTGCCCAAGATCATCGTTGCCGCCGATGGATCCCACGGCGAGCGCAACGACATTGCGGTGGCCGGGCTCAATCACAAGCTGGGCTTTCGGGGCATTCCCAATTGCCTGTTGAATTTTGGCGAGGGTCGCTATCCGGTGGCCGGTGAACCGGGCGCCGTGGGCACGCTGGTAGGGGAGCCACACAAGGGCTTGGCCTGCATGTTCCACATGATGAACGATGCGCGCATCATGATTGGCAATCTGGCCGCCGCGCTCGGCTACTCGGCCTATCTGCATTCGCTCGACTACGCACGCAATCGTACCCAGGGCCGGCGTCCGCAGAACAAGGATCCGCAGGCCGCGCCGGTGCGCATCATCGAACATGCCGATGTGCGCCGGATGTTGCTCGCGCAAAAGGCCTATGCCGAGGGCGCGCTCGGGCTGAACCTGTATTGCGCCCGTTTGCTCGATACACAGGCCACGGCACTCGACGACGCCGAGGCGCAGCGCACCCATTTGCTGCTGGAATTGCTGACCCCGGTGGCCAAGAGCTGGCCGTCGCAGTGGTGTCTGGAAGGCAATAGTCTGGCCATACAGATTCATGGTGGCTACGGTTACACGCGTGATTTTCAGGTTGAGCAGCTCTGGCGCGATCAGCGTCTGAACCCGATTCACGAAGGCACGCACGGCATTCAGGGGCTTGATCTGCTGGGCCGCAAGATCCGCATGCACGACGGCGCTGCGTTCAAGGCCTGGCGCGTTGAAGTGGCGGCCACCATCGACCGTGCGCAGAGCGCCGGCGAGCCGCTGGCAGCAATGGCGCAACGCCTGGCCACGGCGACCGATCATGTCGAGACAACGGTGCGTACCTTGTTTGCGCAGGACGATCTCGATCTCGCGCTGGCCAACGCCACCGCGTTTCTTGAGGCCTTCGGTCATGTCGTGCTGGCCTGGATCTGGCTTGAGCAAGCCTGCGCCGCGCAAGCGGCACTGGCTGCCGATGCCAAGCGCGCCGATGCCGATTTTTATCGCGGCAAGCTGGCGGCCGCACAGTGGTTCGATACCTGGGAGCTGGCCAAGGTGGGCGCGATGCTTGATGCTCTGGGTGGCCTGGATCGCACCGCCCTTGATATGCAGGAGAGCTGGTTCTGATGAATACATCTGCTCCGGTCGATGAGACCGATAAAGCGCCCTACAGCATGGCCCATGTGTTTCTGTTCAAACAGATGCCGGCGCTCGATGATGCCGGCGGCGAGGGCGGCTTTGCGCAGCGCCTGGCCGGACGGCTGGCCGCGCAGGCCCCGCTGGTAAGCCCGTTGACGGTGGGCGCACTGGTTGAACAAGACGGCCAGATTCATGTGCTGATCGGCTTTGACCGGCATCAGTTCCGGCTGATTGGCTTTGCCGAACCGACCGATGATGACAGCGTAGATCGCGCGATCCAATGCTCACACTGGCCCGCCGAACAGAAGCAGGCCATACGCGACCACGGCGCGCATCTCGTCTGTTTCTATCTGGGCGAACATGAAGATCCGGGCGAGCAGATTATTGCCACCCACCGGCTGGCCGCCGCGCTGGTGCCCGAGTCTCTGACCGGCTCGGTCGACCCGGAGGCCTGGAATTGCGTGCCGGCACCGGCGCTGGGCGAAATCACGCAGCCGGCCTCAATCGGGACTTTTCGCGAAAGCATGCCGGCGGGCCTGTGGACCGGCTTTGTGAAGTTGCTCATCAGTGAAACCGAAGTGTGGTTCTGTACCAAAGGCATGCATCGCTGGAACCTCCCCGATCTGGCCATGTTTGGCAGCAATGAAGAATCCCAGCAGATTGCCGATCGCTTTTTTGCGTTCTGCAACTATGCGATAGCCGCCCCGAAACCGTTTGCGGTCGGTGAGGTGGCTGATCTCGGCCCCGATGAGCGATTCATGCTCGGCCCGGTTACCGAGTACGCGGAGTATCTCGACAGTCCGTGCGGCACGCTGGTCATGCAGCCGCTTGCGCCCGACTGATCGTGCCGCGCCGGTGGCGCGGGTTGCCCGCGCCACGCTTTCATCATTTCCCTCTATTTACCCTACATAGCAAGGATGTCTCCATGAGCACAATCAGTTTGCCCGCCAACCCCGAACATGATCCGCGCGTCAAAGCCGTCTTCGATGACATTCGCGAAACTCGTGGTGCCGATTACATCAATAATCTTTGGCAATACCTCGCCTTCGATCCGACTTTGCTCGAAGAAACCTGGGGGCAGGTCAAGGCTGTGATGGCAACGCCGGGCACGCTTGATCCGATGGTCAAGGAGATGATTTACGTGGCGGTTTCGATTGCCAACAGTTGCTCGTATTGCGTGCATTCGCACACGGCGGCCGCCAAGGCCCGTGGCATGACCGAAGCGCAACATGCCGAGTTGCTGCGGGTGGTGTCGCTGGCGGGTAAAACCAATCAGTTGCTCAATGGTTTGCAGATTCCGGTCGACGACGTTTTTGACGCCAGTAAGTAACAACGGTAGTTGCGCCCATGGCTGACCCGTTGCTGTTGCCGGGTTGCGTGGGCTTATTGCTGCAGGCACGGTCATAGGCGTAATAGGACTTGGCATGCCGATGGTTTCGCGTGGTTTTCCCGGTTTGATTTGCTCGCTTACTGAGGTCGCCTACTTCGGTTGTGGCGTCGGGCCTGGTAGTTAATGACTGGTAGGTTTCCGGCAGCTCGGCGCCGGCACTGACGTGGCTCGGACTTTCCGTGCTGGGTACGATGGCGGCGCTGGTCGGGATGAAGCTTGAGCGCTGGATCGAGCCTCGGCTTTCGAAGCGGCTGCTTGGTCGCTTGTTTGGTTCCGGGATCAATGAGTAAGTCCTATTCCCGCGTCACGGTCTCATCCTGAAGTCTGCGTCGAGCGAAGTGCCGATTGCCTCGTCATTTTTCTGTGGAAAAATTAGCTCGCATACTTTATTCTGTATGCAGTATTCAAAATAGAATTCACGCACCGTCGAATTGGTGCGCTATTGCCCCCCTGAGGAGCAACATGGAGACAACAACAATCCGCCCGCTGGTAGCTTTGGCCATGGGCGACCCCAATGGCATCAGCCCTGAGTTGACCGCGCAGCTGGCCAGCGATCCCGAGGTTCAGGCCGCAGCGCGTCTGCTCGTCATTGGTGATCGACGCATTCTTGATATGGGTGCCGCAGATGCTGGTGTGACCCTCAATCTGCCCGCTGTCAGTCGCGACGAACTCGACAAGGTTGATGGTCCCGCCTTGCTCGATCTGGGCAATATGGATGTCGCCGCCGTTGAACGCGGTAAGGCCACCTCGGCAGGCGGTGGATTTGCGATGGGCAACTTTGTCGCCGCCCTCGAGATGGCCCGTATAGGTGCAGTTGAGGCCGTCACTTTTACGCCGTTCAACAAGCAGGCGATGCGCATGGTCAGAGCCGATT
>CAXBNM010000304.1:0-5773 GCA_963976885.1 uncultured Burkholderiaceae bacterium | reverse complement strand
GGGCAGCACCGTAAACATGAAACCTATGCTCTCGATGGCGCGACTAACGAGCAATTGGGTCGATGACTGAGCAGAAAGGGCGAGCACAATACCCACAAGGGTCATGGCCATCCCTGCCTGCATGATGTTACGGTGCCCGAAACGATCGGCCAGCGTGCCGAAGAACACGCCGCCCAGTGCCCCACCAAACTGGAACAGGCCAATCAGAAAACTGGCCTCGAACAGCGTCATGTCGAACTGAGCGGCAAGCAACATCAGCGCCGGTGGCAATTTGCCAGCGCCCACGGCTGCCACCATGCCAATAATCAGCACGGTGGCAGCGGCAAGCGCCGCTTGACGGTCAGTCGTGCATTTGGTCACGGTTGCAATGTCATTTACGGGTTAATCAGTTAAAGTTACGAAAACATATTAAGCATCGGATTCAGGGGGCGCATACGCCGCGAACCGATGCCTGCACTGGAGAAATACCATGAAATCCCAAACCCTTTTGCTCGCGGTAGCCTCAAGCGCCCTGCTCAGCGGCTGCCTGGCCTCCACCATGAACATGGGTGACAGTTCGGCCAAAACGGTAGCCACCGGGTCGGCCGGCGGTTCCAGCTCAGTCAACGAGAACGACCAGCTGCGCAAGTGTGACGAATCGCTGGGCACCTTGGCCGTGGTCGAAAACTCGGGGAACTATGCCAGCCTGCGGCAGTATTCGCTCGGCTCGCCCACGCCAGTGCTGCGCCTGCTGATCCAGCAATCGAATTGTTTTGTCGTGATCGAGCGCGGTCGTGGCCTCGATGCCATGGAGCAAGAGCGCCGCATTCGCAACTCCGGCGAAATGCGTGCCGGCAGCAACTTCGGCAAAGGCCAGATGGTTGCCGCTGACTACCAGCTCACCCCGTCGGTCACCTTCAGCAACAGCGACGCGGGCGGCATCGGTGGTGCACTCAGCGCCTTCAGTGGCGCACTCGGCGCGGTTGGCCGTCTGGCCGGTGGGCTGAAATTCAAGGAAGCTTCCACCTTGCTGACCATGGTCGACAACCGTTCCGGCGTGCAACTGGCCGCCGCCGAGGGCAGCTCCAAGAGTACCGACTACAAACTGTGGGGCAGCCTGTTCGGCAGCCGCGCCGGTGGTTCGCTCGGCGGCTACACGAAAACCGCCGAAGGCAAAGTGATTGCGGCGGCCTTCGCCGACTCGTACAACCAGCTTGTCGATGCAGTTCAGAACTACCAGGCACAAACCGTACGCGGTGGTCTGGGCACCGGTGGACGCCTCGGCGTGCAAGGTGGCTCGACGCCAGCCTCAACCAAGTAAACCGGCAGTTGCCCGCGCAGCGGGCGGCGTCGTTCAGCACCCCACGGGCCGCTCTGCACTGAGCGGCCCGTGGTCGTTTCAGGGCTTGAAATTGTCGAGCACGATGCCCGGCCCGTGAGGCAGGCTGGTATAGGTATGGCCGTCGTGCACCCGCACGCCGTTGACCCAGACGCCGAACGTCCCCTTGGGCTCGCGCACCATCCGTTTGCGGGTCGAACAAAAGCATGTCGGCCGGCATGCCCGGCGCCAGACGCCCCCGGTCCGGAATGCAGAAGCGCTCGGCCGGGTCACTGGTCAGCCGGCGCACCCCTTCGGCCAGCGTGAAGGTGCCGGTTTCACGCACCCAATGGGCCAGAAAATGCAGACCGAAACCGGCATCGCAGAAATACAGCAGATGCGCACCGCCGTCACTGAGCGTGACCACGCTGGCCGGGTCTTTCAGCAAGGCACCGACCGCCGCATCGTCGTCCTGAAACAAACGAGCCAGAAAACGGGTTTCCAGTCCGTCCTGCAGCGCAAGATCGAAAAAGACATCGACCGGATCCTGCCCTTTGTCGCTGGCAATGTCGGCAATGTTGCGGCCCTGACACGAGGTCAGCGCCGGGTCGGCACACAGACTGACTTCAATGCGTGACCAGTCGCCCAGAAACAGAATGCCGGCACCCGGATTGCGCAGGTTGTCACGGAACTGCTCCCGGAAGGCCGGATCCTGATAGACCTTGCGCAAGGCCGAATCGCTCTTGTCGGTGATGGCTTCGAAGGCGGCGTGGCTGAGCAGCAGATAGGGGTCGCGCAGGCTGAAGTCGAATCGCAGCGGCTGACAACTGGTCAGCATGTACACCGGGTTACCGCGCGCCTGACTGGCCCGACAGGCTTCATAGTAGGTGGGCGCCAGATCGGGCTTGGCTTCGTTATGCATGGCCAGCACGGTGGAAATGAACGCCGGTCGACCGGTGCGCGCCGCAATGGCTTCCATTTTCTGCGGCGTCAGCCGCGCACCCGTGGCCGACATGAAAACGCCGCGCCCGCTGGCCGCCATCGCATCGAGCAACACATCGAGTTCATGGTCGGTGGCAATCGTTGAGGGCATCGGCCGCCCGCCGTAGCCCGAATGATTGGGCGAGAACGACGAAGCAAAACCAATGGCACCGTCGGCCATCGCCTGCGTGACCATCGAGCGCATGCGCGCCAGTTGCTCATCGGTCGGCTCGGCTTGTTCAGAAGCCGCCTCCCCCATCACGGCGGTGCGTATTGCCGAGTGGCCGGCAAACACCGCCACATTGGCAATCGGACCGATCCGCCGCAGATGGTCGAGATACTCACGAAAGCTCTCAAAGCCCCAATCGACGCCTTCGAGCAACGCGGGCAAATCCATGCCCTCGACAACCGACAGATTGCGCAACATGGTTTCGCGTTGCTCGGGTGGACATGGCGCAATGCCAAAGCCGCAGTTACCAATGACCGCCGTCGTCACGCCGAGCGCCGGTGACGGTGACAAGGTGCGATCCCAGGTAATTTGCGCATCGTAGTGCGTGTGCAGATCGACAATGCCCGGCATCAATGCCTTGCCTTCGGCATCAATGGTTTCGCGCGCCCGCGGTACCGGCTCATCGTGCCGGCTGATGCTGGTGATTCGACCATTACGCAAGGCAACATGGCCTTTGAAAGGTTCGGCCCCGCTGCCGTCAATGACCAGCGCATTGGCAATGCTTAAATCGTTTATCAACTTGGTCTCCGTATCTTTGTAAGTCTGGCCTCGGTCTCACCCGCTGCGCAAGCGGCACGGTCTGACCGGGCTGCAGATTCAACAGCGCAATCGTACGTTCACGAATACGCGAGGTGCGCCAGGTTTTACTGTTGTACTGCGTCGCCCTGGCGCGAACCCTGGCCATGGACAACCGGTTGGATTGGGCCGGTGCGCCGATCATAAGCCATTGCCGGCAAACCACCTTCCTCGCGGCCGCGCAGTCAGCCCGTTAACCCAATCCCGTCAGGCCGGTGTCGCTCAGAGCTGGCGCCCGGCGGCAATGATTGGCGCACGGGCATTGAGCGCTTCGATGCTGAAGCCGGCGAGTTGCTTGTAATGCGCCGCATGAGCGGCAAGTTCGGCGCGCGGAATCACCTCGTCGATATTGGTGAATTGTCCGCCGCACAGATCTTCGACTCTTTGCATGATGGCATCAGGCCCGCTGCCCCGGTTGGCCAGCACGACTTTGTTGACGACTGGTCGAACCGCATCGTCGTAGGCCCGCAAGGCCGCTGATGTCAGCCCATGTTCGAGCAGCGCGCCCCCCAGCATACGGGCGTCGACGATTGCCTGACTGGCGCCGCTCGATCCGACCGGGTAAGTGACATGGGCGGCATCGCCGATCATGGTTACCGCACCGTCGGTCCAGTTATCGAGTGGGTTGCGATCGACCATCGGATACTCGTACACATCAGTGGCACTGCGAATCAGCGCCGGCACATCGAGCCAATCGAAGCGCCATGATTCGAAGTCAGGCAGAAAGTCATCCAGATTGGCCTTGCGATTCCAGTCTTCGCGTTGCCAGCCAATGGATGGGTCGTAGGTTTTTTCGGCAATCCAGTTGGTTAACACCAGACCGGTTTCCGGGTCAGGCCGACTCAATGGATAGGTGACGATACGCTGCGTGGCATGACCGGCAAGCACCATCGACGCACCGCTCAGGAAAGGTTTGGCCATTGAGGTGCCACGCCACAACACCGCGCCGCTCCAGATGGCTGGCCCTTCCTCTGGCACCATTTGCGCGCGGATCGCCGAATGCACACCATCGGCGGCAATCAGCAAGGTGCCGGCCTCCTCGCGCTGACGGCCGGTTTTGTCGGACATGGACACCACGACGCCGGCGTCTTGCTGTCGATAACCATCAACGCGCCAACCGGTTTCAATAGCGTTCGGACCAAGCCGCTCCTGCACGGCGGCGGCGAGCATCATTTGCAGTTTGCCTCGGTGTACCGAGTATTGTGGCCACTGATAACCCGCCCACCGACCGCGCGGCTCGGTCCATATCTCCAGGCCGAAGCGGGTATAGAAGCCATAGTCCTGGGTCGGGATGCCGATGTCGGTCATCGCCGACTCAAAGCCCAACTCGAATAACTCGCGTACGGCGTTCGGTTGCAGATTGATGCCAACCCCGAGCGGCTTGAGTTGGGCACTGGATTCAAACACGCGCACCGGCACACCTATCTGATGACAGGTCAGCGCCATCGAAAGGCCGGCAATACCGGCACCGGCAATCAATACAGTCATGATGTCTCCACAGCTTTATGGGCAGGCCTGCAGCGAGGCCTCAGGAATTTAGTTTATGATATAAATTAAATTCGGTCCAGCTCCGAGAGAACCCTCATGCCTTTGCAACACCCCGCCCCTACGCTCAAGCCGGTCGCCCAACTGACTATCCATCTCGCACCGATCGAAGAATTGGGCGAATCCAACCGTGGCCGGCGACGCATCATTCCGATCACGGGTGGCACCGTACGCGGCGAGCGCATCAACGGCGAAATCCTGCCCGTCGGTGCTGACTGGCAAACGGTAACGGCGGACGGCACGGCCTGGCTGGACGCCCGCTATGCCATCCGTACCGATGACGGCGCGCTGATCGAAATTCATAACGTTGGCCTGCGCCATGGACCCGACGCGGTCATGAGCCAGGTTGCCGCGGGTGAAGCTGTCGATCCGGCGCAGTACTACATGCGGACACAAGCCAGGCTCGAAACCGGCCATCCCGACTATCTCTGGGTCAATCGCTGCCTGTTCGTTGGCACCGGCGGCCGCTTGCATGATCAGGTCAGCTTGTCACTGTACGAAGTCTGCTGACCATGGCTGTTTTGAACCCTTCTCCTTTTTCGAACGGCCGCGCGGACACGAACGAAGCCGGCGCGCCCATTCAGTCGACCTGCGGTCATTGGCTGCGGGTGGGGAACTTGCTCGCGCAAAAATGCTTTGACCAGGCCTTTGAGGGCACCGGTCTGACCTCGATTCAATGCGGTGCGTTGCAGATCATTGCCAGCCAACCCGGGCTGGGTCACCAGCAACTGGCGGCACGGCTCCGCACGGCCCCTTCGGTGATGACAACCGCCTTGAAGCCGCTCTCACTTCGTAAGCTCATCTCGCGGCAACAAGCAGACCTCGACGGTCGGGCCACGGTCTATGCACTGACACCGGCCGGCAAACGTCTGGTGCGCGAATGCCAGAGCCGCCTCGCCGCTGCCGAAAGCGCGCTTCAACAGCGGCTCGACCTGGAAGAGCAAAAGCAACTCAAACACCTGTTGATGAAACTGGTCGGCGCCACGTCAACATGAAAATAAAAACCGGGCACCGCCTGAACGGTGCCCGGTTTGCTCTGCCGGTTGGCAGCAGCCCGATTGCGCAGGCTTACATCAAAAACTCCTTGCCTTGCGCAGTGGACACCCACACCCGACCGTCTTGCAGTACCGCGGCATCGCAGATCG
>CAXBNM010000303.1:0-5837 GCA_963976885.1 uncultured Burkholderiaceae bacterium | reverse complement strand
GCCGGTCGATCTGGGCATCGCCCGTTGTCGGCTGAGCGTTGCGGCGTCGGCCGGTTTTGATTATCAGGCGGCGGTGCGCAAGGGCGCGCGGCTGCGTATCGCGACCAAATATGTGCGCGCCGCCCGCGATCACTTCGCCCGCAAAGGCGTTCATGTTGATCTGATCAAGTTGTACGGCTCAATGGAGTTGGCGCCGCTGGTCGGTCTTGCCGATGCCATCGTCGATCTGGTGTCCACCGGCAACACGCTCAAGGCCAACAAGCTGGTTGAGGTTGAACACATCATGGAGGTCAGCGCCCGGCTGGCCGTCAATCAGGCGGCCCTGAAAACCAAGGGCGAGCGTCTGCGGCCCTTGCTCGAGCGTTTGCAGCAGGCGAGCCAGTCATGAGTGAACCCGTACGCGTGCGGCGGTTGCGCAGCGCTGACGCCGATTTTCCGGCCAAACTGGCGGCGCTGACCCGCTATGAAGCCGAAGTCGATCGCACTCTGGTGGCCACCGTCACCGGCATTCTCGATGATGTGCGCGGCCGTGGCGACCAGGCCGTTCTCGAATACACGAATCGCTTTGACCGGATGCAGGCACCCGCCATGGCGGCGCTGCACATGGACAGCGCCAGCCTGCGCGCCGCCTTCGATTCGCTCGATGGGGCTACCCGCGACGCCCTGACCGCGGCGGCTGCGCGCGTGCGTCGTTTTCACGAACGCCAGCTCGATCAGAGCTGGGGCTACACCGAGGCCGACGGCACCCGTCTGGGCCAGCGCATCACGCCCATCGACAGGGCGGGGCTCTATGTGCCGGGTGGCAAGGCCGCCTATCCGTCGTCGGTGCTGATGAATGCGTTGCCGGCCATGGTGGCCGGCGTGGGTTCGATGGTGATGGTGGTGCCGACTCCGGACGGCGTACGCAACCCCGCCGTACTGGCGGCGGCGCACGTGGCCGGTATCAGCGAGGTCTGGGCCATTGGTGGTGCGCAGGCGGTTGGGGCGCTGGCCTATGGCACGCCGAGTATTGCGCCGGTCGACAAGATCACCGGTCCGGGCAATGCGTATGTGGCCGAGGCCAAGCGGCAGGTATTTGGCGTAGTCGGCATCGACATGATTGCCGGGCCAAGCGAAATCCTGGTGTTGTGCGACGGTTCGGTGGACCCCGATTGGGTGGCCATGGACTTGTTCTCGCAGGCCGAACACGACCAGATGGCGCAGTCCATCCTGCTGTGCCCCGACGCCGCCTTCATCGACAAGGTGCAGGCCAGCATCGACCGATTGCTTGGCACGATGCCGCGCGCCGACGTAATTCGCCAGTCGCTTGAAGATCGCGGCGCGCTGATTCATGTCGCGTCAATGGACGAAGCCTGCGAGATCAGCAACCAGATTGCGCCCGAGCACCTGGAGTTGATGGCGGCCGAGCCGCAAGCGCTGATCGAAAAAATTCGCCACGCCGGCGCGGTGTTTGTCGGCCCCTACAGCTCCGAGTCGCTGGGCGATTACTGCGCCGGTCCGAATCATGTGTTGCCCACGATGGGTACCGCCCGGTTTTCGTCGCCGCTCGGGGTCTACGATTTTCAAAAGCGCTCGAGTCTGATCGAAGTATCCGCCATTGGCGCGCAAACCCTGGGCCCGGTGGCGGCAACGCTGGCCGATGCCGAGGGCTTGCACGCACATGCGCAAAGCGCCCGACTGCGGCTTGGCCAGGTGCCGGCCGCGCCACCGGCCGATGCCGCTGCCGTCGTGCGCCGCGCGATCAATCCGCTGGTTCAGGACATGCATGCGTATCCGGTGGCCGACGCGAGCGGCTTCACCAAGCTGGACGCGATGGAAAATCCGTACCAGTTCTCGGACCAATTGCGCGGCAAGCTGGCTCAACGCCTCGCCGGCCTGGCGCTGAATCGTTACCCGGTGCCCAGTTATCAGTCTCTCAAGGCGGCGCTCAGCCAAGCCTATGACATCCCGGCTGGTTTTCCGGTGGTGGTTGGCAATGGTTCCGACGAACTGATCAGCATGCTGGCGCTGGCCGTGCGTGGATGTGGCCCCATTCTGGCGCCGGTGCCCACCTTCGTAATGTACGAAATGGGCGCCAAGCTGACCGGCACCCCGTTCATCGGCGTCGATCTCGATGCGCAATTCCAGTTGCGGCTGCCGGCCATGCTCGAAGCGATTGCCGAGCACCGCCCGGCGCTTGTCTATCTGGCCTACCCGAACAACCCCACTGGCGCCTGCTTCGACGAAGCCGCCGTGGCCGCAATCATCGCGGCCAGCCCCGGTCTGGTGGTGCTCGATGAGGCCTATCAGCCGTTTGCCGGCACCAGCTGGATGAGCCGCTTGGCGCAGTATCCGAATCTGATCGTGATGCGCACGGTGTCCAAGATCGGTCTGGCCGGTATCCGGATCGGTTATCTGAGCGCTGCGCCCGAAATCTGCACCGAACTGGAAAAAGTCCGGCCGCCCTACAACATCAGTGTGCTCGATGAGGCCGCGGCGTTGTTTGCGCTTGAACACAAGACCGTGCTCGATGAGCAGGCCGCGCAATTGCGCGCCGCCCGCGGCGAGCTGGCGGCGCAGCTGCAGGCTTTGCCCGGGGTTGAGGTGTTCGAGTCGGCGACGAACTTCCTGCTCGTCAGGGTCGCCGACGGTGATGCGGTCCATGCGGCGTTGCTTGCACGCCGCATCCTGGTCCGCAACGTCGGTAAGATGCACGGCTTGCTCAACAACTGTTTGCGCCTGACGGTCTCGACCCCGCAGGAAAATCAGTTGCTGTTGAGTCAGTTGCAGGAAATTCTGGCTCGCTGAGTGCGAGTCATCTACGGAGAAAAACCATGCGTGCCGCCCAAGTCAAGCGTGTCACGGCCGAAACGGCAATCGAAGTCAGCCTCAATCTGGATGGCACCGGCAAGCAGTCGCTGGCCTCGGGCGTGCCGTTTCTGGATCACATGCTCGATCAGATCGCCCGGCACGGCCTTATCGATCTGACCGTCAAGGCCGACGGTGATCTGCATATCGATGCGCATCACACGGTTGAAGATATCGGCATCACGATCGGCCAGGCCTTGAATCAGGCCATTGGCGACAAGCGCGGCATCCGCCGCTACGGCCATGCCTATGTGCCGCTTGATGAGGCCTTGTCCAGAGTCGTCATCGACTTTTCGGGGCGGCCCGGGCTGACCTTTGCGGTCGACTTCAAGCGCGCCATGATCGGCAGCTTCGACGTCGATCTGGCCCATGAGTTCTTTCAGGGGCTGGTCAATCATGCCAACATGACCTTGCACATCGATAATCTGCGTGGTGACAATGCTCATCACCAGTGCGAAACGATTTTCAAGGCTTTCGGACGGGCACTGCGCATGGCGGCCGAGGCCGACCCGCGTGCCGCCGGTCAAATCCCCTCGACCAAGGAGTCGCTCTGATCATGGTTGCCAGTCGGGCAGATGGCGCGCGGGTTCGCGCACGGAATCAATAAGCGATGAGCACTATTGCAGTTGTGGATTACGGGATGGGCAACCTGCGCTCAGTGGCCAAGGCGCTAGAGCATGTGGCCCCGAAACACCGAGTCGTCATCAGCGGTGAGCCATCGGTTATCGATGCGGCCGAACGGGTGGTCTTCCCCGGTCAGGGCGCGATGCCCGATTGCATGGCGCATCTGGCCGAGTCGGGGCTGACTGCTGCGCTGCTGCGCGCCGCGCAATCGCGGCCGCTGCTCGGGGTCTGTGTCGGCGAGCACATGTTGCTGGAAGAAAGCGATGAATCTGCCGACGGTACACCGACGCCTGGCCTGGGCCTGATCAAAGGCCGGGTGCAGCGTTTGGGGCAGTATCTTGATGCGGGCCGGCCGTTGAAAGTTCCGCATATGGGATGGAATAGAGTCGAACAGGCCAAAAATCACCCAATCTGGGCCGGGATCGAGAATTGCTCCTGGTTTTATTTCGTCCACAGCTTCTATGCCGTGTGCGCTGACGAGGCCGATGTGGCCGCCACCACCGACTACGGGTTGCGCTTTACCTGCGCGATAGCACGGGATAACATTTTCGCTACTCAGTTTCACCCTGAGAAAAGTGCGTCAATGGGCTTGAAACTCTATGAAAACTTCGTCCACTGGAATCCATGAGGGGTTCGGGTTTATTAACCAGCCTATATCATGGCTGAAGCCCGTATCCGGGTGGATGTCTCCTTCCTCCTAAGTACTCTTTCCAACTCACGAATTCGCTTCCAGCATGTTGCTAATACCTGCCATTGATATCAAGGACGGGCGCTGTGTGCGCCTGCGTCAGGGGAATATGGACGATGCCACGGTCTTTTCCGAAGACCCGGCTGCCATGGCCCGCCACTGGCTCGACAAGGGCGCCCGGCGATTGCATCTGGTCGATCTCGACGGAGCGGTGGCCGGCAAGCCCAAGAACGAAAGTGCGATTCGCACCATCATCGACGAGGTCGAGGAAACAATCCCGATTCAACTCGGTGGTGGTCTGCGCGATCTCGACACCATCGAACGCTTTCTCGACATGGGCATCAGCAGTGCCATCATCGGCACCGCAGCGGTCAAGAATCCGGGCTTCCTGCAAGATGCCTGCAGCGCTTTTGTCGGTCAGATCATCGTCGGCCTCGATGCGCGCGATGGCAAGGTGGCGACTGATGGCTGGAGCAAGCTGAGCGGCCATGATGTGCTCGACCTGGCCAAGAAATTCGAAGATTACGGCGTCAAGGCTCTGATCTACACCGATATCGGCCGCGACGGCATGATGACGGGCATCAATATCGAAGCGACTCGCCGGCTGGCCAGTGCGCTGCTGATTCCGGTGATCGCTTCCGGTGGTGCTTCGTCGATGGCCGATATCGAGGCGCTCTGCGAGGCCGAAGAAGACGGCGTCGAAGGCGTGATTCTCGGCCGCTCGCTCTATGAAGGAACCATCGATCTGGAGCAGGCGCAGGCTCGTGCCGATGAGCTCAATCCGGGCGAATACAGCGATGACTGAGCGCCGGATCGGGTTGCGCTGATGCTTGCCAAGCGCATTATTCCTTGCCTGGACGTGACCGCCGGGCGAGTGGTCAAGGGCGTCAATTTCGTGTCGCTGCGCGATGCGGGCGACCCGGTTGAAATTGCCCGTCGCTATGACGAGCAGGGCGCCGATGAGTTGACCTTCCTCGATATCACCGCCTCCAGCGATGATCGCGACATCATCCTGCACGTCATCGAAGCGGTGGCCTCCGAGGTCTTCATTCCGCTTACCGTGGGTGGCGGAGTGCGGGCGGTGGCCGATGTCCGGCGTTTGCTCAACGCCGGCGCCGACAAGGTGTCGATCAATACCGCGGCCATCACCAATCCGGCCCTGGTCGCCGAGGCGGCGGGCCGGTTCGGTTCGCAGTGCATCGTCTGCGCAATTGACGCCAAAGCGGTGGGCCCCGGGCGCTGGGAGGTCTATACCCATGGCGGGCGCAACACGACCGCGCGCAAGGTTTGCGAGCTGGGCGCCGGTGAAATTCTGCTGACCTCAATGGATCGCGATGGCACCGGACTGGGGTTCGATCTCGAACTGACCCGTGCGGTCAGCGATGCAGTGCCGGTGCCGGTCATCGCCTCGGGCGGGGTTGGCAACCTGGAGCACCTTGCCGAAGGCGTGACCGAAGGGCGTGCGGATGCGGTGCTGGCCGCCAGCATTTTCCACTTCGGCCAGCACACGGTGCTCGAGGCCAAACAACTGATGGCGGCGCGCGGTATCGGCATTCGTATTCCGCTGCAGGACTGATCCATGACAAGCACTTCATCGCCAGCGGCCGCCGGCTCCAATTACGACACCGGCTGGCTCGACGAGTTGCGTTTCGATGAGCGTGGGCTGGTCTGCGCCATC
>CAXBNM010000302.1:0-5929 GCA_963976885.1 uncultured Burkholderiaceae bacterium | reverse complement strand
CAGTCATATCCGGTGGCTGTGGTCGGGGTTTGCGCGAGTGCGGCTGCTTGCAGGCCAAACGCCACGCAGCCCGCCAGGGCCACGAAAGGGCGGCGTCGGTTTCGCCAGTTGTTCATTGTTCTTTCTCCAAATCGATGCAATCTGCAACCGTCGATTCGATTTCAAACCGACAGCCCACACTGTAAGCCATGCGGTCCGCCTCCGGCCGGCCCCTGACTCGGAAATTCGCAAGGCAATGCCAGATGGCGGGCGACGGCTTATCGACGTTATTGCTGGTCAGCGACGATACTACCGGAACCGGCCGCCCGATTCAGACCTTGGCGCTGGGGCGCTCGCGCATCGATTGTTGCCAGCGCGCCAGATGGCCACAATCGTCAGGCATCGGGACTTTTATCCACTGGACGAATTCGACAAACATGAATGCGTCGATATCGGCGGCGGTGATGACATCGCCGGCAATGAAGGGTTTGGCACCGATCAGCGCGTCCAGATCCGGGAAAAAGCGTGCGGCCCGCAAGCGGCCGCGCTCGGCCAGTTCGGGGATCTGCGCGTAGTTGTGCGGGCCGGTGACGGCCCGGTCTTTCATGGCTTTGGCCGAATTGCGCAAGGCCTCGGCCACGGCCGACAAGCCGTCGCGTTCGATGGTGCCGATCAGGTCGGCTACCAGGCCTTTTTCGGCGGGCGTGCGACCCAGCAGCGCGGGCTCGGGGTGCACGCTTTCGAGGTAAGCGCGGCAGCCCGCGGTGCTGGTCAGGGCGGTGCCGTCATCGAGTTCGAGCACCGGCACGGTGGCGGCCGGATTGAGCTTCAGAAACGCCGGTGACAGCTGCTCCCGATCGCGCAAATTGACTTGCACGGTCGGAATGTCCAGGCCTTTTTCGGCAATGAACATGCGCACGCGGCGCGGCGAAGGGGCGGTGCTGCAATCGTAGAATTTCATTACCGGCCTCAAGCCCTGGCGCTGGGGCGGGCGCCGACCCGTTCGAACCAGGCCACGAGATTGGTCTTGTTCCGATCGAGCGGCTGACCCACTTTGTCACCGAACGCGACAAACGAGTACAAAAGTATGTCGGCCATCGTGAAGCGGTCGCCGCACAGGAATGAGCGGCCATCGGCCAGACTACCGTCGACCCAGCCGAGGTTGTCCTGCGCAATGGCTTTCAGGCCATCGGCCGCTTCGGGCAACACCCGGAAACGGTCCTTGAAGCGCTCGTAGGCCTCGGCGGCACGGTAGCCATTGGCCAGCGGCTCGCAGATGCTCAGGTCGACGCGGCGGGTCCACATCCGGGTTTCGGCCCGCTCGAGCGGGGTCGTGCCGATCAGCGCCGGGGCCGGGTGCAGCTCTTCGAGGTATTCGCAGATGGTAGTGATCTCGGTGATGATCGTGCCGTCATCGAGTTCAAGCGCCGGACACTGCCCCCGCGGATTGATCTTGTTCATGTAGGGTGCGCGGCGGCTTTCGCCGCCGCGCACATCGATATCGTGCAACGGGATTTCAATGCCTTTTTCCGCCATGAAGCTGCGCACCATTTGCGGATTGGGACCTACGGAGTTGTACAGTTTCATACTTGTCTCTGGTTATTGTTGAACAACGGTGGTGCTCAGCGCATCTTGAAGCCGCGGCGGGCCAGAAAGTCTTTCATGTGCGGGCGCGATTCCTTGCCCAGCAGGCCGGCCATTTGCTCGCTCCAGCTCACTTCCTTGTTGTTGCCGGTGCGGGTCTGATAGTAGTGGCGCACGCGCTCATCGTATTCGCTCAGGTTTTTCTGGTCGTCCTTGTCGTTGTAGACGTCTTGCTTGAGCACGATGGGCGTCGACAGGCGCGGTTTGACTTCGGGGTTCTGGTCAGGCGTGCCCAGACACAGGCCGAACACCGGATACACATTGCGCGGCAACTCGAGCAGATCGGCCGCCTGCTGCGGGTCGTTGCGGATGCCGCCGATATAGCAGATGCCAAGCCCCAGGGATTCGGCGGCAACCACGACGTTTTGCGCAAACAGCGCCACGTCGATGGTGGCAATCATGAAGTGCTCGGTCATGCCTTCGCTGAATTCACGCTCGTGCAGCGCGCAGCAGTTGGCTGAGCGGTTCAGGTCGGCACAGAACACCAGAAACTCGGCGGCGGTGCCAATATATTTCTGATTGCCGGTAAGCTTGACAAATGCTTCGCGCACTTCGGGCCGGGTCACGCGGATGACCGTGGTGCCCTGCAGGAAACTCGAGGTTGCGGCGCTCTGACCGGCCAGGATCAGCTCGTTGAGCGTTTCCTCGCTGATCGGTTCGTCGGTAAATTTACGGATGGAGCGATGGGATTTGAGCAGTTCGATCGTCGGATTCATAAGGGCTGGGCCGGTAAGTCTCAGGATTCAAAGGCGTCAATTTACAGGATGTGGGCGCAAGCGTGATCCGGCCGGCCTTCAGTGGCCGTGCGGGCCGCCTGCCTGCATTGACGGTTGGGGTTGTTGACAAGGAGAAGCAGGAATGTCGAGTCTGGAGCTGAAGGTGCCGCCACCACTGATCGGTTTGACGGTGGCAGCGGCAATGTGGCTGCTGGCCGGGGCCTTGCCAGACTGGGGCTGGGACTACCCCTGGCGGGTCGAACTGGCGCTGCTGGTGGCCTTGGTGGGCGTGGGTTTCGATCTGGCCGGGCTGATTGCGTTTCGGGTCGCGCGCACGACGATCAATCCGCTCAAACCCGGTAACAGTTCGGCCCTGGTGGTGTCGGGGGTTTACCGGCTGACGCGCAACCCCATGTATGTCGGCATGCTGTTTTTGCTGTTCGGCTGGGCGGCATGGCTTGGCCATGCGCTCGCGGTGCTGCTGATACCGGTTTTTGTGGTCTACATCAGCCGCTTTCAGATCGCTCCGGAAGAGCGAATTCTGCGCAGCAAATTCGGTGAACCCTTCGACGCTTACACGCGGCGCGTGCGGCGCTGGTTGTAAGCCCGGCCCGGCAGTGCTGCTGCGGGCCGGGCGGCAGGCGGCGGTTTTGAAGCAAGCCTTGGCGCAGGCTTTGCCGCACGCGCTGCCGCAGCTTCGGTAGCGGCCGGTGTTGCCAGACCGGCTACCGCGCTGCCAGCCTGCCGTTACTGCGTCGTGGCCACTGGTGCGGCCGGCAAGGGCTCACCGCCCGGGCCGGCTGCAAAGGTCAGCGGTGCCTGCGCGTCCTGCTGGCCCACGCCTGGTTTGCTCCAGTCGCACACGCCGGTGTCGAACACGGCCTGCAAACGGCCGAGCTGATCGGCATCGAAGCTGGCCGGTGCATAGTCGGCAACATCAATGGCTTTGAGCTGGCACTTCAGCACGTTTTCTGCCAGCGGCCCGCCCGCCACTTGCCGTGGCGACGATGCGGGTTTCAGGAAGGGGTCGGCATCACATTGGGCGGCATCGGTAACCCGCGTGCTTTGCGTCTCGTCGGTGCTGAGCAAACAGTAGTCGTAGGCGAGCTCGGTCGGCCGGGCTGCGCGCACCACCTGTTCGATCGGATTGCCGCTGGTGTCAGCCTTGACCGCGGTCAGCCACGCGTCCATGGCCAGCAGCGCTTCGAATTGCATGCTCGGCGCTGGCAGCAAGCCGTTGCGACCAAAGCGCCACATCACATGATTGTCCGCATCGCCGTAGGCCTGACGAATGCGCTCGCGCAGCGCAAAGCTGCGCCAGACAAAGTGGATCGGTGCTTGCGGTGGGTTGTCCGCGCCCGGAGGTGTGATCAGACCGGAGTCGTCCCAGCCGCGCATGTCAATGATGGGCAGCCTGGCGAGATTGGCACCACTGGACACAATGCCCGATCGGTAGGCAATGCTCAGCGCCTGCGTATCGGCCTGCGTGCGCGAGGCCACGACATCGCCGTCCCGGCCGAGCCCGCCAATCGCTTCGTTCAGCGTGACAAACTCTTCGGCCGTGATGGCACCGTCGAGCAAGGCCTGCAAGCCGTATTGCACACCGGTATTGTCGGTGGTGCGCTGGGTATAAGGCGTGCCCTGCACCGGGCCCCAGATTGATGTCGACCAGCTCGGACCATTGCAGCGTGCGCCGGTCGGGTTGGTGTCGGCATCGTAGACGGCGCTGGCCGGCAGTTCACAGTTGTTGATGACGGTCGGCATGGTGGTGATGGTGCCGCCGGTGGCATCGAGCACGAGTCGCTGGTTGTAATTGCCCGCCTTGCCGTCGCCGCCAAATGCGTTCTGCCAGCCGTGGCAGCCGGTCTGATCGGGGTGACCGTTGATGGCTGCTTTTTTGGCGTTGATTTCGGCGGCGGTGTAGCCGGCGTCGCTCATGCGCCCGGTCCAGGCCGCAGACTGATACGCCTCGACCAGCAGACTGCAGTCGACCACTTCGATGCCCGTGGTTTCGGCGTCGGGGTAGGTGCAGAAAATGGTGATGCCGTCGAGATTGCCCGGCGCAATCGAGGCATTGCCATTGGCATTGATGGAGCCCCCCGAGCAGCCAACGCCAATCGTGAAGGCGATCTTGCCGTAGCGCTCGACGATGTGCTCCTTCATCATCATGACCGTCTCGGCCATTGAGATCCGGTTGGAGTTGCGGGCCGAGTCGGTCATGCTGTTGCCCACCACCAGGTAGCCCATTTGCAAGGCCACATCATTGGTCCAGCTTGCCTGGGGCCGGGCCTGGCGACGGGGCTGGCCGGTGCTTGCGCCAAGCTGGTAAATGACCTTGCCGTTCCATTGGGCTTGCGGGTTGGTCGCGGTCCAGTCGGCCGCCGGGTTGTAAAGCACGGCAATGTCATAAATGCCGCGGTTCATCGTGCCGCGTTCAACCCGCACGATGTAGGGCACGCTGGCGCCACCTGGCGCGGAGATGGTCGCCATGTCGGTGGGTGTGGCGGCACTCGCGTCGTAGGGCTTGAAGCACGGATTGGCCGGCGGCGTGGCCGGCTCAATCGGGTTGGTCGCGGTGGGCGAAACACTCGGCGACGGATCGGGCAGGCTCAGCGAGCAATCCGGATCGGTGCTCTTGTAGTAGACCTTGTATTCGGTGGGGATACTGCATTGTGCATCGGTCGCCTCACCGCTCAGGCCGCTGGTGTTGGTGGCCGGCGTGGTGCCGCTCGACAATTGCGGCGTTGCGGTCGCGCAGTAATACGGCACGGTTTGTGCGCCCGAGACCACCGGTCCGCCGCCGGGGGCATTGGTGATGTTGAGCACGACCGCTTGCGCGTTATCGGCTTGAACGGTGACGGTATTGACGCCTTCGCTCAGGCCTTCGATCAGGCCGGTCATGGTGTTGCCAGTGCCGCTGAAAGCGCTGCTGACATCGCGTCCGTCGTCGGTTACCTGCAAGCCGCTGATGGCTTTGCTGGCGCTGGCGCCGGCGGGCAGCGTGACTTCAAGCAAGGCGTCGCCGCCGCTGATCAGGTCGGCCCTGTTGGACACGGTTGCAACCTGCAAGGTGGTGGCAGTGTTGTTGTCGTCGTCGTTGTCGTTGTTGCCGCAGGCGCTCAGTGCCGTGACGGCGCAGGCCGCCACCAGCAGGCGAGCGTGTGGCATGGAAGGGTTAACCATCGGTTTGTCTCCTCGGTCAGGGCATTATTTTTTATCGACAGTGCTACTGCCGTTATGCGTTGATACTAGACCCGCAACCGCCCAGAGGCCAGCACCAGTTGGCGGCGGCAGGCTTGGCGGGCCGTCCACACAAAAAATGAAACGCTGTACGGCTCAGCGAAACGGCAGCATCCGGTGCAGGACATCGCCGTTGCCGGCCGCGCGATGGCGCAACAAGGTGCCGACATGCCAGGCCATCACGACCAGCGCGAGGTAGGCGAACAGAATGTGCAGCGACCAGACCACCCAGCTCCAGGAGGGTTGTTTGCCAATCGGGTTGGGCAGATCGTAGAGGCCGAACAGGCGCACGCCATAGCCGCCCGCCATCACGAACAGATAGCCGGTGACCGGTAGCAACAACAGCAACC
>CAXBNM010000301.1:0-5990 GCA_963976885.1 uncultured Burkholderiaceae bacterium | reverse complement strand
AGGTAATCACCATCGGGCGACCGAACAGCGCCACTTCCAGCGTGGCGGTGCCACTGGCCACCAGCACGGTATCGGCGGCGATCATTGCGTCGTACGCATTGCCATCCACCAGATGCAGGTGCGGCGAATCGGCCATGCCCATGGCGGCCGCTTCATTACGCAACTCGGTCAGGATCTTGTGGTTGGCGGCCGGCAGCACAAACTGAATGTCGTGCCGCTTGCTGAACAACCAGCGCGCCGTTTCCAGAAAGGTCTTGCCCATGTAGCGAATTTCGGAGCCGCGCGACCCAGGCATCAGCGTGATGACGCGTTCGTCCGAAATCAAACCGAGCCGGCGCCGCGCCGCTGCCTTGTCGTGATCCATTGCGGCGATCCGGTCGGCCAGCGGATGGCCGACATAGCTGGCAGGGATGCCGGCCTCATCGTACAAAGGCTTTTCAAACGGAAACAACAGCATCATGTGATCGACGCTTTCGCGAATGGTCTTGAGCCGGCTGGCCCGCCACGCCCAGACCGAAGGCCCGACCAGATGCGCGGTACGAACGCCGCGCTGACGCAGTCGTTTGGCGAGCACAAAATTGAAATCGGGAGCGTCCACGCCGACGAACAGCGCGGGCGGATCGGCCAGAACGCGTTTGGCCAGTTTGCTGCGCATGCGCAACAGCCTCGGCAACGCGGTCAGCACTTCGGTATAACCGCGCACCGACAAGTCGGCAATATCCCACCAGCAATCCATGCCGGCGGCGCGCATGTCCGGCCCGCCAATGCCGGCATGACGCACGCCGGGCATGCTGGCGTTGAGCGCGGCGAGCGCGGGGCCGGCAATCATGTCACCGGAGGTTTCACCGGCGACCCAGATGATCTGGTCGCCGCTCACAGAGGAGGCATTGTTCATGGAAGCGGGCAACTCAGCGGACGATGCCGCGCGTGGCGCCAGCCAGGAAGCTCGCCAACAGCGTCAGATCGGCAGCGCTCTGGGCATCGGTACTGGTCTCGCCGGCCAACTCGGTAATACCGGAACGGGCTTGCTCCAGCGACAGACCCTGCCGATAAAGCAGCCGATAGGCTTTGCGTAGCGCCGCAATGCGCTCGGCGGAAAACTGGCGCCGGCGCAAACCTTCAGAATTAAGACCATGCGGTTTGGCAGAGTCTCCGGACGCCATCACGTACGGCGGCAGATCGTGCAACACGACCGTACCCACCCCCGTCATCGCGTGGGCGCCGATCTTGCAGAACTGGTGAACCCCGGTATAGCCGCCCAGAATGACCCAGTCGCCGATATGCACATGACCGGCCAGATTGGTCGTGTTGGCAAGAATGGTGTGGTTACCGACCACGCAATCATGGGCCACGTGTACATAGGCCATGATCCAGTTGTCGTCACCGATGGTGGTTTCGCCCCGGTCTTGCGCCGTGCCCCGGTTCAGGGTCACGTACTCGCGGAACATGTTGTTGTTACCGACCACCAGCCGGGTGTCTTCACCGGCGTATTTTTTATCCTGCGGACTGCCGCCGATACGGCCGAACGGATGAAACACGTTGCCGGTGCCGATGTCGCTCGGCCCCTCGATCACGCAATGCGCCCCGACCTCGCAATCGGCACCGATACGTACCGAGCCGCCGATGATTGCGTACGGACCGACCCGCACCGATGCGTCAAGTTCAGCGGACGGATCAATGATGGCGGTGGGATGAATGAGCGGAACGGTGTCGGCAGTCATGGGTATCGTGGCGGTGCGGGTCAGTTATTCGGCTGAAGCAGCATCGGCAGGAGTCGGGTCAATTTCACGCAGCGTACACATGAGATCGGCCTGTGCCGCTACTTCGCCGTCAACGGAAGCGACCCCTTTGTATTTCCAGAGCGAGCGGGCGACGCGCGTAATGCTGACGTCGAGTTGCAACTGATCGCCAGGCGTCACCGGACGCTTGAAGCGGGCATTGTCGATGCCCACAAAGTAATAGAGCGATTTGTGATCGTTCTTGCGCCCCATGGTGCGGAACGACAAGATACCGGCCGCCTGCGCAAGCGCTTCGATCTGCAGAACGCCGGGCATGACCGGCATGGCGGGAAAGTGACCGGTGAAGTACTGCTCGTTCATCGTCACGTTCTTGATGGCAACAATCCGCTCGCCTTCGACGAGTTCGAGAACACGATCAACGAGCAGAAACGGGTAACGGTGCGGCAGATGTTCAAGAATGCCGCGAATATCCATACTGCTCATTGAAACTCCCTGGTAATTTTTTCGAGATATCGCAACCGGCTACGTAAGTCCGGAAGCTGTTTTAGCACGGCCGCGGACCGCTCCCACTGATGGTTGGTCATGAGTGGGAAGGTCCCAGAGTAAAAGCCGGATTTCCTGATTGACGAGGTGACGAAAGCCATTGGCGAAACCACGACGTCGTCGGCCAGTTCGATGTGTCCGTTGATGCCCGAACCACCGCCCAGCAGACACCGGCGGCCAATGCGGGCGCTGCCGGCAATGCCAACGCAACCCGCCAACGCGCAACCGTCACCGATGACGACATTATGGGCGATTTGCACCTGGTTATCGACTACACAGTCGTTGCCAAGCCTCGTATCGTCAAGCGCGCCGCGGTCAATTGAAGTATTGGCGCCAATTTCGCAACGGTCACCGATCTGCAAGCCACCGAGCTGCGGAATCTTGGCCCAGCCATCACCCTCACGGGCAAAGCCGAAACCATCGGCGCCGAGGGTGGCGTTGCTGTGAACCAGGCAGTCCTCGCCAATGCGCACATCGGGGTAAACGCTGACCGATGCCATCAGCACCGTGCGCGCCCCTATCCGGGCCCGTGCTCCGACGGTGACATTGGGTCCGATGTGAACATTGTCGGCAAGCTGCGCACCGCGCCCGATCACCGCGCCCGCGGCCACCCGAACACCGGCCCCCAGTTGCGCCTGTGGATCGATCACCGCATTGGGATGAATAGCGGTTTCATCACCGGCGCCGCCGTCTTCGGCGGCCAGCTTGCTCTCGAACCATTGCGCGGCCCGTGCGAAGGCCAGATAGGCATCGTCAACTATGACCGCCGCACAGGCGGGCGGCAAGGCTTCGCGGTTGGCCTCGGTAATGAGTATCGCGCCAGCGCCAGACTGAGTGGCCGAGTGCCGGTAGCGCGAATCGGTCAGAAAGCTCAGCTCGTCGGGGCCGGCGCTGGCCAGCGAGGCAAGCGCCCGCAGTGGCAGATCTTGTTGATCAGCGTCGATGCGGGCATCAAGATGCGCGCACAACTCACCCAGCGTCACGGGCCGAACCAGTTTACGCATGGCTGCCGCCAGAGCGATGAGTCATTGCTTCTCCGATGTACCGGCGCACTCGTTCGAGTCGGCCACCGTAACCTGTTATTTCAATGCCTCGATAACCTGGTCGGTGATATCGATACGTTTGCTGGTGACCACGGCCTCTTGGACGATGAGGTCGTATTTCTCGGCTTCGGCGAGTTGCTTGATGGCCCGATTAGCCTTTTCCAGCACCTGGGAAAGCTCTTCGTTACGGCGCTGGCTCAGGTCTTCGCGAAACTCACGCTGCCGGCGCTGGTAGTCTTTTTCCATGTCGGCAAATTCGCGCTGCTTGCTGCGCCGGTCAGAGTCGCTCATGACCGCACTGTCGCGCTCAAAACGCTCGCCCGTGGCCTTGAGCTCGCTGGCCATCGCCTGCAATTCCTTGTCGCGGGCGCTGAACTCACGCTCCAGCTTTTGCTGAGCGAGCTTGGCCGGCGCCGCGTCACGCAGGATGCGTTCGGTATTGACGTAACCAATCTTGATGTTCTGAGCCTGCACGAAAGAGGCCGGCAACATCAACAGCGCAGCCACAGCCAGCGCACCAAACTTTCGAATCATTGTCATTTCAAGCACAGGAACTCCTCAACTTCAACCAATAACTGAGCATTATGCCCGAGGTGGCCAGAGCTATTAAACGCACACCCCACTTTAAAGCTCAGCCGACCACGGGGTGATTAAAAGCCCGTACCGATCTGGAACTGGAGGCGTTGCTCGGTGTCTCCCGGCTTCGCGTTCAGCGGATAGCCCAGACTGAACTTCATCGGCCCGATTGGCGACACCCAGGTCAGACCAATACCGGAAGAGTAGCGAAATTCATCGATGTCGATTTCACCGGCCGGAAAGACGTTACCGCCATCCAGAAACAGGAACCAGCGGAACGACCGGTCATTACCGGTGCCGGCAAACGGCAGGATGAACTCGGCACTACCGACAATGCGGGTCTGGCCACCCAACGCGATGTCATCGACCGGGTCACGGCCCGGCCCCAGCGAGCTGGGCCGGTAGCCTCGCACCGAGCCGATACCGCCGGCAAAGAAGTTCTCGAACGGCGGGAATTGCCGACCACCAATGGATCGTGCGTAGCCGAGGTCGCCGTTGAGCGCCAGTGTGTAGTCTTTGTTGAGGGGATAGTAATACTGCTGGTTGTAGGTTGCCTTGTAGTAGCGCAACTCGCCCAGCGGCAGCGTGAATTCGAGGTCGGCATCATGCAAGCGCCCGCGCGTTGGCGCGAAAGCATTGTCCCGACTGTCGCGCCGCCAGCCCAGCTTGGCCAGCACCGCGGTACTCGAATTGCCCACGCCATCTTCGGTACTGGTACCGAACACGTAATCCTGGTAACGCTGGGGCGGGTTCTCGCCCAGGCTCAGCGTATTGTTCTCGACGGCCAGGCCAAAATTGAGTCGGTCAATTTCGGTATAAGGAACGCCAAAGGACAGGCCAATACCGTTTGAGCGCCACTGGTAATCACCAAGATCGAGCTCTTCGGCATTGAACAATCGGGTGTAGGCACTGAAGGTGCGACTGATGCCATCCGGGGTGAAATACGGGTCGATGTAGGACAACGAGATCTTGCGGCTGACCTCACTGGTATTGACATCGAGCGCCAGCGATTTGCCCGACCCCATGAAGTTCTGCTGATTGATCGATGCCGACAGAATGACCGGCTCGGTACTGGAGGTACCGATACCGAACAAGATGTTGCCGCTGGCCGTTTCGGTGACCCTCACGTTCAGGTCAACCTGATCCGGCACGCCGGGCACCGGTTGGGTGTCCACCCGCACATCGGTGAAGTAGCCCAGGCGGCTGAGCCGCTCACGCGACAGGCGGATCTTGTCGGCGTCGTACCAGGCGTCTTCAAACTGACGCATCTCGCGGCGGATCACCACATCACGAGTCTGGGAATTGCCCGACACGTTGATGCGGCGCACATAGACCCGACGACCCGGATCGATCAGCAGCGAGAATTTCACTGTCTGCGTTTCACGGTCGAGGGTGGGCTGAGCATTGACGTTGGCGAATGCGTAACCGAGTTCGCCGAGCCGCTCGGAAATGCGCCGGCGGCTTTCGTTCAGTTCGGTGCCCGAAAAGGTTTGCCCCGGTTCCAGAGTCACCAGTTTTTGAAACTCTTCTTCACGCCCGAGCAACTGGCCGCCGAACTCCACCTCTTGCACGGTGAAGGGCTTGCCTTCCTTAACCACAATTGTGATGTGGACGTCTTGCTTGTCGGGCGTAATGGAAACCTGGGTCGACTGAATTTCAAAATCCAGATAGCCGCGATCCAGATAGAACGAGCGCACGATTTCCAGGTCGCCGGCGAGTTTTTCGCGCGCGTACTGGTCGTTCTTCGTATACCAGCTCATGAAGGTCGGCGTCGACAAGCGCAACTGATCGAGCAAGTCGGCATTGCTGAAGGCGCTATTGCCAACAAAGCGAATCGCCGCGATTCTGGCCACCCCGCCCTCGTTGATCTGCAGATCGAGCGAAACCCGGTTGCGTTCGAGCGGCGTGACCGTGCTGACCACCTCGACCGCATACAGACCGCGCGACAGATACTGGCGCTTGAGCTCCTGCTCGGCGCGCTCAAGCACGCTGCGATCGAAGATGCGCGACTCTGCCAGCCCGGTGTCCTTCAATACCTGCTTGAGCGTCTCTTCGTTGAATTCCTTGGACCCGGACACGCTGACCTCGG
>CAXBNM010000300.1:0-6000 GCA_963976885.1 uncultured Burkholderiaceae bacterium | reverse complement strand
ACGCCAACCGGATCGGGAGCGATCGGCGTGTCCGTCGATGCCGGTCAGTTTGAAGATGCTGCTGGCGTGGGCAATACGGCCGGCAGCACCACGATCAATGTGGACGCAACCATTGACGATGTCGACAGTGGCGTCGAGGATGTTGCCGAAACCGGCAATGTTCTGACCAATGATGCCGCTGGCATTACAGTAGAAAGTTTCTCTGTCGACAATGTTGCCGGTACCTATCTGGCCGGCGCCACGGCGCAAGTCAACGGCGTCGGGTCAATCTCCATTGCCGCCAACGGCGACTACACGTTCACACCGGCCAATGACTGGAGCGGAACGACGCCGGCATTCAACTATGTTGCTTCCGGCGCCGGCCATGCCGCGAGTACCTCGTCTCTCACGCTGACTTACAGTTCGGTTGTTGATCAGCCGGTCAGTACCGCCCCGGCGACGGTCTTCGTCAACTCCGCGAACACGGTGGAGATGTTGTCTACCGATGCCCAACTGAGTCAGACGGCTATTGAAGCCATCCTTGACTCTGCGCCTGGCTGGATGGACAGTCACAATCCCAGCGTGGGGACGAGTTACAACCCGGCTGTCGTCGATGGCGTTGATGGAGATATTCGATCATTCCGCCAGTCGATGCAGGCGGGCCAGTCAATAACCTTCAACTGGCAGTTTCAAAGTGACGAGAACTCAGGCGACGTGAGCGCTGGCTACGAAGATATCGCGCTGCTCTACGTTGAAGCGCCGGATGCTTCGAACGGCAGCACGATCATGGCGTCCTCTGACACCTATCTGAACGATATCGGTTCCACCACCCCTAACGCCAGCCTGTGGGAATCGGGGACGACCGTCTATACGGCCGCGCAGACCGGCGTTCATCAGTTCTCATTCGTCGTGTTCAACGGTGGCGACACGCTCTACGGGGCCCGGCTGGATGTCGATCCCTGGACGATACCGGTTGCGCCCGTTGACTTGCCGCTGGTAGGTCTGTCGGATCCGGATGGTTCAGAGCAATTTGCCAGTATTCAGGTGAGCAATATCCCTGTCGGTGGCGCATTGAATAACGGCACCGACGAGGGCGGCGGCACCTGGTCGCTCGAGCAGAGTGATTTGAGTGGCCTGCAGCTTCTGCTCCCCGAAGGATATGCTGGCACGACGACGCTGACCGTGACGGCTACCAGTACCGAGCAGGATAGCGGCCAGGTTTCCGCTGCTGTCACGCAGACGATCACCGTCGAAGCCGGCGCGGCTACCATTGCGTCATTGACGGCGACCGATGGGGTCGAGAACTTCGCTGGCACCGCCGGGAACGACTTTTTCTTTGCGGCAGGGGGCAATGACGTTATCAGCGGTGGTGTTGGCGCCGATACGCTGGGGGGAGATGCGGGCAATGACTCCGTCACCGGTGGTGACGGCAGCGACGCATTGTTCGGCGGCGCAGGTAATGACACCATCTCCGGTGGCGCCGCTGCCGACCGCATTGAGGGCGGATCAGGATCGGACAATCTGACCGGCGGTACAGGGCAAGATCAGTTCATCTGGAAGCTTGATGATGCAGGAACAGCCGGCTCCCCGGACGCCGATGTCGTCACCGACTTTGAAGCCGGGGCCGGCGGCGATCTGCTCGTGCTGACCGACTTGCTGGAAGGGGCTGAGTACGGCAACCTGGACGCCTATCTGCCCTACACCTTGTCGGGCTCCGATACCCTGGTCCACATCAGTACGGAAGGCAACTACACGGGGGGCTACAACGCGACGCAGACCGATCTGACAATCGAACTCAGTGGTGTGGACCTGGTAAGCACTGGCAGCGGCTTGAGCAGCAACATCACCAACACACTGATCAGTAACGGAAATATGCTGATCTGAACCCGTGAGCCGTTCACGAACGGGTAATCAGTTAGACAGTCCTGAGCCGGCCGTTTCCCCTGAAAAGGGGGAATGGCAGGCTCCCTGCCATTCCGGTCTACAGGCGACCAATTGACGGGAGCATCGGACCAGCGGCCTGCGATCAACGACCGTCGGCACGGTTTTTGCGTCACAACCTGAGCAATACATGTCGGTTTCGGCCGATAATGCCCTATTGCATCAGGAGTTCGATTGATATGACGCGTTTGAACACGCTGGCTGCTCGGGATCCGTCCACGGCGACGGTGATTGCGCAGCTGGAGGCTCGGCTGGCTGCGGAAGATTTGAACAGCAAGATGGTCTTTGCCTTCTATGGCTGTGGCCACGATGAGAGCGCGTTGCATGAATGGCTGGGGCGGCAATTCCCGGTCGCCTCGTTGTTGGGGGGCAGTTCCTCGGGCGGCCTGATGACCGACGAAGGCTTTGTCGATGAGCATGGCGTGGGGTTGCTGCTGATCGATGATGAAGATGGCGATTACGGTGTCGCGGCAGGTCTGTTTGGAGATGATGCGACACTTACCGCCGAGAACTTGTTGCGTGATGCGCTGGCCAATTGCGGTTGCACGGGGCAGTTACCCGAGCTGATCTGGGTCTACCAGGCCCCCGGTCATGAAGAAGAGGTACTGGAGGGACTGCGCCGCGTCGTTGGCGACAACTGCCCGATCATCGGCGGCTCGTCGGCCGATAACGATGTGTCCGGCAAATGGACCCAACTCGGACCCGAGGGGTGCATGAAAGACGGGCTCGCCGTGGGTGTATTGTTCCCGTCTACGCCGCTGGGCTATGCGTTTCAGGGCGGCTACGAACCGGCCGGACCCAATGGCATTGTCACCGGAATCGGCTTTACGCCGGCTGGCGCCAGCGGCGTGGTGACCGCCAGCGTCGGCCGCGAAATCATCTCCATCGACAACGAGCCGGCCGCGCATGTCTACAACCGCTGGGTCGAGAACCGCATTGATGCGCAACTGGAAGGCGGCGGCAGCATTCTTGCCGAAACCACGATGTCGCCCCTGGCCACCGATGCCGGGCATGTCGATGGTGTCTCGCACTATCTGCTTATTCATCCCGAATCGGTAAGTGCCAACGGCACGCTCAATACCTTCTGCAATCTGCAAGTCGGCGACCGGGTCTACGCGATGAAAGGCGATACCGAGCGCCTGGTGGATCGCGCCGGCCGGGTTGGCGGACAGGCACGTAAAGCACTTGAGCAAGACGGCTATTTGGCTGCCGGCGGGCTGATTGTCTACTGTGGTGGTTGCAAACTGGCCGTCGACAAGAACATCGCCAAGGTTGCCGGTGCGGTTGCCGAGGGGTTGGGCAATGTGCCGTTCATAGGCTGTTTCACTTTTGGTGAGCAAGGCCGTCTGATCGACCGCAATCTGCACGGCAACCTGATGATCTCGGCGGTGGTGTTCAGTCAGTGACGGATTGCCAACCGAGTATCGAAAGCGCTGAAGAGCTGCGCGAATCACTACTGGCCTTGCGCCAGGAGTACGACGCGCTTGTTGAAAACAGCTCGCAGACGCGGCAGCTGCTCGATGCGCTCGATTCGCTGCTCGGGCTCGATATTTCGGACGACCCATTCGGGCGCGTCTTTGCGTCGCTCGGCAAGGTGTTCTCGTTTGACCGGGCAATGATGCTGGCCGAGGAGCCGGGCGACAGCGCGGATCTCAGTGCACAACTGAACTGTATTGCGGCCGAACCTGATTCAACCATTGGTTCGCGCTGGCCGGCTGGGCCCTTGTTTCGCAAGGTGATGGGTGGGCGAGTGGTTGCCACCTTCTCCAACGTTGGCGTTGAAGAATGGAGCGGGGCCGGGCGTCTTGGTCTGGCGCCCGAGCATTCCGCGTTGTATGTGCCGGTGGCGGCGCGCAACCGGCGCGGCATTCTGATGCTGCTGCGCAAGCCCGGTGGCAATGGGTTTGATCGCAGCGACATTGCACTGGCGCGCCGCTTTTCGATGCTGGTGTCGCATGCGCTGGCAACACGCTTCGCCAGCGAGACCGCTGCCGAGGGGCGGCGTCTGCGCGACCTGACCGAGCAATTGCAGCAAAGCGAGCAACTGGCGCTTCGCAATGCCAGTCTGTTGCAGGAGTTGGTCAGCGCGTTGCCGATCGGAGTGGCCGTGCAGGACGACCAGGGCCGCTTGTTGGTGGCCAATGATGTGGTCGCCGCGTTGTATGGCAAGCCCGCTGATGAAATGATTGGCACCATTCCCTTTGTTGATGGCGAAGGGAATGACGAAAGTGCCGAGCGCAAGCGGGCCCGCTTCAACAAGTACATGAGCAGTGGCGAGCCCTGGTCGCGTGAGCAGCGGCTGCGCATGGGCGATGAAGAGCGCACGGTGCTGGTGACCGGTAAGCCGGTGCGCATTCATGACGAGTCCTTGCTGCTGACCGCCTCACTCGACATTACCGAGCGCAAACAGTTTGAAGAAGAGCTGGCGCACCGGGCCTTCCACGATCAACTGACCGGTTTGCCGAACCGCGCGTTGATGCAGCAACTCGTTGATGCCGCATTGCGGGCGCATCATCGCAAAGGCAAGTTTGCGCTCGCCTTTATCGATCTGGATAACTTCAAGCAGGTCAACGACTACTACAGTCACGCCGTGGGTGATGGTCTGCTCAAAGCCATCGCGCAGCGCGTGGGCCAGAGTGTGCGCGCCAGTGACACTCTCGCACGTATCAGTGGCGATGAATTTCTGCTGTTGGTCGATCCGCTCGAGCAGCCCGAAGACCTGCCCTACGTGATCGACCGCGTGCTTGATGCCTTGAAAGAACCGTTTTCAATTGAAGGGCACGACGTGCTGACCTCGGCATCGGTGGGCGCCAGCATCTACCCGCTGCACGGTGACACTTACGAGAGCCTGCGGCGCTGCGCAGACAGCGCGATGTATCGCGCCAAAACGCACCGCAAAGGCAGCGTCAGCTACTTTGATGAATCGATGGGCAACACGCTGACCGCCCGAATGGATATCGAGCAACGCCTGCGGGCCGCCATTCGAGAGCAGCGCTTCAGGGTGGCCTTTCAGCCCAAGGTCAGTCTGGCCACCGGCCGGGTGCTCGGCTTCGAAGCGCTGATTCGCTGGGTGGAGGAAGACGGCACCATCAATATGCCGGGCCTGTTCATTGAGTTGGCCTCAGAGCTCGGTCTGCTTGATGACATCACCCGGTTTGCGCTGCGCGACGTGGTCCGCAACCTGCCGCTGCTGACCGAACGCTATGGTGAACATACTACTGTCAGCCTTAATGTCAGCGCGGCGCAGGCCGGTGACGTCGGCTTCATGCACGCCTTTGTGGAAGAAATCGCCGAGAGCGGACAGGCCCAGCGCATCGTGCTGGAACTGACCGAAGATGCATTGGTGGCGACCGCCCGCTTTCAGCATCATGTGCTGCCGCGCTTGCGCGCCATTGGTGTGCGCGTGTCCATTGACGATTTCGGTACCGGCTTCTCGTCGCTGTCGACACTGGCCGACATTACCGCGGATGAAGTGAAGGTGGATCGCGCCTTCATCACGTCCATTCACGACCGGCCACGCAGTCAGGGCATTCTGAAAGCCATTGAATCGCTCTGTTCGGCGCTCGGCATCGAGATGGTGGCCGAGGGTGTGGAGACCGAAGAAGAACTGGCCTATCTGCGCAGTTCAACCGGTATTACCGTTGTGCAAGGTTACTTCTTTGCCAAGCCTTCCTTTATCGATGAGTTGTTGCTGCCGGCGATGGCGAATGGGAAGGTGGGCGAGCAGCTGGAAGGGGCGGATTGATTTGGCTGAGTTCTGAGTCAGGCCAGGCTCACCAGAACACCGCCAGCGACAATCAACATTGAGCCCAGCAGCAGCACCGGGACATTCAGCGCCAGGTGCTCGCGAAAGATCAACAAGCCAAGCACCACCGAAACCAATGTGCTCATGTTTGCCAATGGAATCAGTCTGGAAACCGGTTGGTCATAATGATTGAATCCCAGAGCCAGGCCAACGAACCCAATGCCAAACAGAAGTCCGTGACCGATCGCGTACGCACCTGCTTTCGATAGTCCGGCGCCGGTGGGCATCAGGGCATAAGCAAGTAGTGCCGCTACGCCAATGCCGAGCGCGAAACA
>CAXBNM010000299.1:0-6004 GCA_963976885.1 uncultured Burkholderiaceae bacterium | reverse complement strand
ATGTCAATGTCAGTGGCGCCGGCGTCCTCAAGAGCTCGACCCGCCAAAAAGAAGCGCTCGAACTGATCGAGTTTCTGGCCGGCGACAAGGCTCAGGAAATCTACGCCCACATGAACTTTGAATTCCCCGTTGTCGACAGCGTGTCGGCCGATCCGATCACGGCCAAGTGGGGCGAATTCAAGGTTGATCCGATCAGCCTGACCGAAGTGGCAAAATATCGCGCTGCGGCCGCCAAACTGGTCGACAAGGTCGGCTTTGAACTCGGCCCTGACGACTGAGCCCCGTGAAAGCGCCGGCCTGCGGGCCGGCGCTTCGCTTGCGCTGGCCGCATCGCCAGCCCCCGGACCGATGGTGCAAGCCGTCGGTCCTTGCTGTTTGAATGAACCCGGTTCAAGGCCGAGGCCACCACGCCTGTGATCAGCAACCTTTCTTCTGCCGCCACCTTGCCCAGCCACGGCATGCCCGACCCGCACGCCAACACCGGCCGCCGCACCCGCACCTGGCTACGCAATTACAGCCCGCGCATCTGGCCGGTCGGCACCTTGCTGATCTGCCTGCTGGTGGCGTTGCCCGTCCTGACCGTGCTGATGCTGACGGTTGGCGACAACGAAGGCATCTGGGCCCATCTGGCGGCCACCGTGCTGCCCCATTACCTGCAAACCACTGCCTTGCTGATGCTGGGTGTCGGCACCGGCACGCTGGTCATCGGCGTGGCCACGGCCTGGCTCACCGCCATGTGCGAGTTCCCGGGCAAGCGCGTCTTCGAATGGGCGTTGCTGCTGCCAATGGCCTTCCCGGCCTACATCATCGCGTTCGTCTACACCGATGTGCTCGAGTACGGCGGCCCGGTGCAGACAATGTTGCGGGCCACCTTCGACTGGTCCAGCGGGGCCGATTACTGGTTCCCGCAGATTCGTTCACTCGGCGGCGCCATCCTGATGATGACCGTCACGCTTTACCCTCTATCTGCTGACCCGCGCCGCCTTTCTTGAACAGAGCGTCTGCGTGATTGATGTCAGTCGCACGCTTGGTTGCACCCCGGCACAGAGCTTTCGGCGCGTGGCCTTGCCGCTGGCCCGCCCGGCCATCGTGATCGGCGTGGCGCTGGTACTGATGGAAACACTCAACGACTTCGGCACCGTTGATTTCTTCGGCGTCAAAACCTTTACCGCCGGCATCTATGATGTCTGGCTCAACATGAATTCCGTGGCCGGGGCCGCGCAACTGGCCGTAGTGCTGATGGCCTTTGTGGTCGGCCTGATTGCGCTGGAGCGCTGGGCCCGGGGCAAGCGGCAGTACCAGCACACCACCAGCCGCATTCAAGCCCTGCCCTCATACCAACTGCGTGGCGCACGAAGTCTGGCAGCCGTGCTCGCCTGTGCACTCCCCATCGTGTTCGGCTTCGCGCTCCCCGCCTCGATTCTCACCAACTACGCGCTCAAGTATTACAAGGCAACACTCGAAGCCAACTTTGTCGACATTCTTTTCAACAGCCTGGCCTTGTCATTGTCGGCCGGCGTGCTGGCTTTGCTGATCGGCCTGTTTCTGGCCTACAGCATGCGGCTGTCGCAATCGCGCTGGGTCAGCGTGGCCAGTCGTTTCGCCGCCATCGGCTACGCAGTACCGGGCGCGGTTCTGGCGGTAGGCATCATGGTGCCGTTCGGTGCCTTCGACAACGGCGTCGACAGCTTTTTCCGCAGTGCATTCGGCATTTCCACCGGCTTGCTGCTCAGCGGCACGCTGGTTGCCGTAACCTTTGGCTATGTCGTGCGCTTCCTGGCGCTGAGCTTCGGGGCCGCCGAAGCAAGTCTGGGTAAAATAAGCGGCTCGATGGACGGCGCCGCCCGTACCCTCGGCGAAGGCCCTCTGGGCACGCTACGCAGACTGCACTTTCCGATGATTCGGGCCAGCCTGCTTGCCGGCGCAATGCTCGTATTCGTAGACGTCATGAAAGAACTCCCCATGACCGTCGTCCTCCGACCGTTCAATTTTGAAACACTTGCCACTTTTGTCCATCAGTATGCCTCCGACGAATTGTTCGAAGAAGCCTCGCTGGCCGCACTGGCCATCGTCGGCGTGGGCATCATTCCGGTCATCCTGCTCAGCCTTGGCATGCGCAGCGCTCGTCCGGGGCAGCACTGACCGTTACCGGCTTCCAACTTGTTGACCATCCGCGAATTACGCCACCACTTCGGTGAGCTTGAGGTCTTGCGTTCCGTATCGCTCGATTTACAAGCCGGCGAGATCCTCTGTCTGCTCGGCCCTTCCGGCTGCGGCAAAACCACGCTGCTCAGGCTGGCCGCCGGCATCGAACGTTGCCAGCAAGGTCAGATCGAGATTGATAACGCCACCGTTGCGAACGGCGCCGAGCACAAGCACATACCGCCCGAAGCGCGCCGGGTCGGCATGATGTTCCAGGATTTCGCACTTTTTCCACACCTGACGGTGCGCCAGAACATGATGTTCGGCGTGCGCAGCGAACGCGACGCCAGAGCCCGCTGGATAGAAGCAACAGCCTCGCGCATGGGCATTGGCGCTCTGCTCGATCAATATCCGGGCACTTTATCGGGCGGCCAGCAACAGCGCGTGGCACTGATTCGCGCCCTTGCGCCCAACCCGCGTGCCCTGTTGCTCGACGAGCCATTCTCGGGTCTTGATGCGGTGCTGCGCGCCGATGTGCGCGAACAGACACAGACCCTGATCCGCGAAACCGGCATCGCGGCGTTGATGGTCACCCATGACCCGGAAGAAGCGATGTTCATGGCTGATCGGATTGCCGTGATGAATCACGGCCGGATCATTCAGTCCGGCACGCCTGACGACGTTTATTTTGCGCCGCGCAGTGCATTCGTAGCCGGCTTGTTCGGCCACCTCAATCAGTTGCCCCCCGGCCATGCGCTGATCGACGGGCTGCTCGGCTCGCGCACAACCGACGCCGATACCGACAGCAGCGCCAACCACGAAGCGGTAGTCTTTCGGCCCGACAATCTGCAACCCGTCAGCCCCGGCACCGCGCATGGCAGCGCAGCCACTATCCACAGTGCGCGCCGTCTGGGCAGCGAAATTCAATTGCATCTGGAAACGGCCGGCGACGATGCCGGCATTGCATTGCTGGCCCGCTGGCCCGCCCCGAAACTGCCCAGGCCTGGCGACACGATCTGGATTGCAATCCGTCACCCCGAGCAATTGTTTCAGTTCACGGCACCCCCCGGCAGAGCGCCAGCGGCGCCAACGACTGATCGTCGCTCAAACCGGTAGCAATCGATAGCCACCGGTGCGGCCGCAAGCAACTCGATTCGACCGAACCCGAATATCGCGCCGGCTGCAGCGCTTCGTATCAGGTCAGCCCTTGTGCGGTTCGACGGCTTGTTCAGGCCCCGGCCAGCAATTGTCTGCGCGCCGACTCGGCCCGGCAATCAATCGCCTGCAAGGCGAGCGGATCACGACGCGCCAACAACGTGCGCAAACGGGCCAGCGGTACATCGAAGTGCTCGGCACACATTTGTCGCCACTGCGCGGGCAACGCAACATCTTCGGCCGTTCGAATCAAGGTCAGCAACAGGCGCATATACATCGGCACCGGCTTGCCAATGCCCTCTTTCAGCAAGCGCTGACCGCTGGCGATGTACAGCCGGATGTAATTGGCTTCCTGGGCATGCAGCGCGCACCGGACCGTCAGGGTCAAGCGCTCCCAGCGCTCCAGCAAGGCACGGTCTTCGGGGTCAGGGCGGGCCTGATCGCGAAGATCGGCCAGAAAATCAACGGGCCGTGTGCTGGGTTTTTCGGTGGCCAGGTAACGCTTCATGATTACTCCCGAGGCGGCCTCGCCGGGCCACCGCTCGCTTGATAAAAGCCAGTCCTTGCAGAACTGAGTATTCATTCATCCTAGTGCAAATGATAATCATTCGCAAATAACACCCGATCAACAAGCCGACGGCAATGCCGGTCCACTCAGTTGCGAACGATTTTCATTTGCATTAAGATTGCGCAAACACATTGATCGTTCCGCACATTGCTGATCGACGCACTCTCTGTTTTCAAGCCTGACCTGCGCGCCTGGAACCAGTCGAGAAAGAGTTCGCCGACCACCTTGCGCCGGAACCCTCCTGGAAAAGGTCACTTTGTTTACCTCGAAGTAAATTTACGCCGGCATCGTCACGATGACCGGCGTTTTTCTTTGCCGCCCAATCAACGACGGGCGTCGCGCCTTAACGCCAATGCGAATAGTTCTTGATATTAATCAGGCTAAAATTCAGCAGCGGCCTTCATCGCCTACGTACCACCACTTCCCCCTGGAGCGGCCAGCCCTGATGCCAGCACAAATCGTCTGCCAGGCAAGCCTCGAAACAGAAGCTGACGGCCAGACCCGCGCACGGCTTTACGCCTGGCCAACGCCATCTGTTGATCGTCTCCCGCACTACCCCATCGGAGTTGGTTCATGACAAGCAATTACCCCTTCACGATTCGCCGCAGCACCATCACTGTTGGCTGCGCCTGCGCACTCTTGCTCGCCGGTTGCAGTGGCGGCAGCAGCGATTCAGGCACCCCAGGCACCACCGTCACTACCGCCGAGGTAGTCAAGACCGATGCGCAAATCGCTTTTGCCGCTTACTCCGACGCCATCACTACTGCCCAGGCCATGCAAACCGCCTTGCAAGCTCTGGTCGACACGCCGTCAGAGGCCACGCTGACGGCGGCCCGCGACGCCTGGCTGGCGGCGCGTGAACCCTATGGCCAGACCGAGATTTACCGGTTCCGGCTCAGCCCGATCGACTCGCTCGATGGCGTCGCCGAGAATGGCCCCGAACCACGCATCAATGCCTGGCCGTTGGGCGAAGCGATGATCGACTATGTCGCGACCAATATCGACGGCGATGCCGGCCCGGAAGCCACCGCCCCGACAGTGGCGCCGAACATCATTGCCGATCAGGTCAACATGCCGACCATCGACAAGGACGCGCTGATCGCCTTCAACCAACAAGGCGGCGACGAGCGCAATGTAACCACCGGCTACCATGCGATCGAATTCCTGCTCTGGGGCCAGGATCTGAACGCCGGCACCAGCACTTTTGACGGCGCCGCACAGCGCGACAGCACCCCGGGTCAGCGCCCTTACACCGACTATCTGGCCACAACCGAAGGCTGCACCAGCGGCGCCGGCAATCCGGCACCAGAGGTAATCTGTACGCGACGCGGGCAATACCTGCTGGCCGCCGGGCAGTTGCTGATCGACGATCTGCAAAGCGTGGCTGACCAGTGGAACCCCACCACCGGCGCTTACTACGCGTCGTATACCGGCAACCCCGATCGCTCACTGGCCAGCATGGTTGAATCGATGGGTCGGCTCGGCTTTGGCGAACTGGCCGGCGAGCGGATCAATATTGCCCTGACCCAGGATTCTCAGGAAGATGAACACTCCTGCTTCAGTGACAACACCCACCGTGACATCATGCTGAACGCCAAGGGCATTCAAAACAGCTATCTCGGTACCTATCAACGCGTCGATGGCTCAACCGTGTCCGGGCCAAACCTGAAGAGTTATCTTGAAGCCACTTCTCAGGCCGCACTGGCAACCGAACTGAACGACAGGATTGCCGCCACGATGGCCGCGGCAGCAGTGGTTGACGCCGAGGCCAAAGCCGGCACGCCGTTTGATCAACAGATTCAGCAAGGCGGCATCAATGATCCTGAAATCAAGGCCATCATCGCCGGGCTGGTCAGTCAGACGCAATCGATAGAGGCTGTCATTGCCGCACTGAAGCTCTCGACCGGTGACCTGCGTCAGGATACCGAAGAGCAACTCTGACCAGCGCCTGCGCGCCCGACCGACCACGATGACTGTTCCTGCCACGCCCACACCAGAGTTTGCCCCGGCCAACGCGACAACCTCGCACGGCCTCTGGGGTGGCGCTCTGGTGCTGAGCCTGTTGCTGCTGGCCGGCTGCAGCGGCAGCTCGTCGGCGCCGCCCGAAGGCGGCACCGACGGACTACTGCCGGTGTCGGC
>CAXBNM010000298.1:0-6009 GCA_963976885.1 uncultured Burkholderiaceae bacterium | reverse complement strand
CAGCCCGCAGCAAGTGGACAAGGCGATCGAGAAATTCGGCTTTGCGATGGGCCCGTTCCGGATGGGTGACTTGGCCGGTAACGATGTGGGTTGGTATATCCGCAAGCGGCGCTACGAAGAAAAGCCCGACGTCAAGTATTCGGCCGTTGCCGATCGCCTGTGCGAAATGGGCCGCTTTGGTCAAAAGACCGGCGAAGGCTGGTATCGCTATGAGGCCGGTTCACGCAAGGCCATCGTTGACCCGAAGGTTGACGCAATGATCGAAAAGCACCGTAAAGACATCGGCGCTACCGTGCGCAAGATCAGCGATGAGGAAATCGTGCACCGGCTGGTGTTCGCCCTGGCCAATGAAGGCGCCAAGATTCTTGAGGAAGGCATTGCAATGCGAGCCTCGGACATCGACCTTATCTACCTGACCGGTTACGGCTTCCCGCTGTTCCGTGGCGGCCCGATGATGGTTGCCGACCAATACGGTTTGTATAACGTCGTGAACCGCATGGAAGAGTTTGCGCGCAATCCGGCTGGCGATCCTGGTTTCTGGACCCCGGCACCCCTATTGGCCTCGTTGGCCGCAGAAAGTAAATCATTCAACGGCTGAAGCGACGCCTACTGAGAGGAATTACCATGCGTGAAGCAGTTATCGTATCTACCGCCCGTACCGGTCTGGCCAAAAGCTGGAAAGGTGCATTGAACATGACCCACGGAGCCACCATGGGTGGTCACGTGGTGCGTGCAGCTATCGAACGTGCCGGCATCGATGCGGCCGAAGTTGAAGACGTGATGATGGGCTGTGCCGCGCCGGAAGGCGCAACGGGCTCCAACATTGCGCGCCAGATTGCGCTGGCCGGCGGTTGCCCGGTGTCCACCGCTGGCGTCACCGTGAACCGGTTTTGCTCGTCGGGTCTGCAGACCATTGCCATGGCGGCACAAAGAGTCATCGCCAACGAAGGCGATGTGTTTGTAGCCGGTGGTGTCGAGTCGATTTCGTGTGTGCAGGGTTATGCCAATCGCCACATGATTACCGACCCCAATCTGCTGCAGACCAAGCCCGAGATTTACTGGTCAATGCTGCAAACGGCCGAGCAGGTTGCCAAGCGCTACAAGATCGATCGCGAGGCGATGGATCACTACGGTGCCGAAAGTCAGCAACGGGCAGTGGCCGCGGCCGAAGCGGGCAAATTCAAGGACGAGATTGTCCCCATTACCGTCAAGATGGCCGTTGCCGATCCGCGTACCAAGCAACTGGCCACGCGCGAAGTGACGCTCGACGATGACGAAGGTCGTCGTCCCGGCACCACTTTTGAGGCCGTGTCCAAAATTCGCCCGGCATTGCCCGGTGGTGTGATTGCCGCGGGCAATGCCAGCCAGTTCTCCGATGGCGCCGGCGCCTGCGTGGTCATGGATGCCAAACTGGCCGAGCAACGTAACCTCAAGCCGCTCGGGTACTTCCGTGGCTTTGCGGTTGCCGGGTGCGAACCCGATGAAATGGGCATTGGCCCGGTGTATGCCATTCCCAAGCTGCTCGAGCGTTGCGGCAAGAAGGTTTCCGACATCGATTTGTGGGAACTGAATGAGGCCTTCGCGGTGCAGGTTCTGTATTGCCGCGACAAGCTCGGCATTCCGGCCGACCGACTCAATGTCAACGGTGGTGCCATTGCTGTTGGCCATCCGTTCGGCGTCAGTGGTCAGCGTCTGACCGGCCATGCGCTGATCGAAGGCAAGCGGCGCGGTGCCAAACTCGTTGTCGTGACGATGTGTATTGGTGGTGGTCAGGGCGCAGCCGGCCTGTTTGAGGTTGCCTGATGGCGGGCGCCGACTTGTTCAGCCTCGCCGGGCGCAAAGCCATCGTCACCGGTGGCTCGCGCGGTCTGGGCTTGCAGATTGCGCGCGCGCTTGGCGCTCACGGGGCCGAACTGGTGATCGGTTCGCGTAAGGCTGATGAGCTGAACGCGACCGCCGATCTCTTACGTGCCGAGGGCATGACCGTTCACGCAATACCGGTCGACCTGGGCGACCCGGACAAGATCACCGACTTTGCCGACGAGGCAATCAAGGCGCTCGGCCATGTCGACATTCTGGTGAACAATGCCGGGGCAACCTGGGGAGCGCCGGCTGCGGATCACCCCCTCGAAGCCTGGAACAAGCTGGTCAACGTCAATCTGACGGGCGTGTTCGTGCTGAGTCAGCGTATTGGTCGGCTCAGCATGATTCCCCGCAAATACGGGCGCATTCTCAATGTGGCCTCGATTGCCGGTCTGGCGGGTAATCCGCCCGGCACCAACAACACGCTGGCCTACAACACGACCAAGGGTGGGGTGGTGAATTTCACTCGGGCGCTGGCGGGCGAATGGGGTGCCTACGGCATTACCGTTAACGCGCTGGCACCGGGGTTTTTCCCGTCCAAAATGACTCAGGCTTCGCTTGCGGAGTTTGAGAGTACGGTCAAGGCCATGACGCCGCTGCAACGCATTGGTGACGACGAAGACCTGATGGGCGCGGCGTTGCTGTTCTGCTCCAACGCCGGCAAACACATCACCGGGCAAATTCTTGCCGTCGATGGTGGCGTAAGCGCCGTCTAAGTATCACTCAAAGGATTCAAATGACTCAGGAAAATCAGCAAATCATTCTCGCTTCACGACCGGAGAAGGTCGCCGGTGTTGAGCATTTCAAGCTGCAGAGCGCCCCGATCCCCAAACCCGAAATCGGTCAGGTGCTGGTGCGCAACCACTACATGTCACTCGACCCGTACATGCGCGGGCGCATGGATGACACCAAGAGCTATGCCGCCGCCCAACCGGTCGGCCAGGTCATGGGTGGTGGCACCGTGGGCGAAGTGATCGAATCGAATGATCCGTCGCTGGCGCCTGGTGACATGGTCTTCGGCATGCTGGGCTGGCAGCTTTACGGGGTTGCTGACGCCAAGACATTCCGCAAGGTTGATACCTCGAAGATTCCGCTGTCGGCGTACCTGGGTGTGGTCGGCATGCCCGGCGTGACGGCCTGGATGGGTCTGAACCGGATCATCGAACCGAAGGCAGGCGAAACCGTTGTCGTTTCGGCGGCCAGCGGTGCCGTTGGTTCGGCCGTTGGTCAACTGGCCAAGATGAAAGGCTGCCGCGTTGTCGGTATTGCCGGTGGTCCGCAGAAATGCTCGATCGTGACCGACGAATACGGTTTTGATGCTTGCATCGATTACAAAGCCAATAACGTGCGCGAAGATCTGAAAGCGGCTTGTCCCGATGGCATCGACGGCGTGTTCGAGAACGTGGGTGGACCGATTCTCGACGAAGTGCTGCGCCGCATGAATGCGTTTGGTCGTATTGCGCTTTGCGGTCTCATCGCCGGTTATGACGGCCAGCCGATTCCGGTGCAGAACTTCCGCGCCATTCTGGTCAGCCGCCTGAAGGTACAGGGCTTCATCGTCAGCGAGCGTCCCGAAGACTGGCCCGGTGCACTCAAGGAGCTCGGCGAGGCGGTGGCCTCAGGCAAGCTCAAGTATCGTGAAACGATTGCTGAAGGTCTGGCGTCTGCTCCCGAAGCCTTCATCGGCTTGCTCAAGGGCAAGAATGTCGGCAAGCAAGTGGTCAAGCTGATCTGAAGCAACAGGCATCGGGGGCGGGGCGGCGAGAGCCGCGTCGCCCTTGTCTGATACCCGCAGCAAATTGTCAGGAGACAGGTTTTGAATGCACCGGAAAGAACCGTTCGCTCGCAGGTAAGCGAGCAGGAATGGCAACTCAGAATTGACACCGCGGCCGCCTACCGGCTGATCGCGCTCAATGGCTGGGATGATCTGATTTACACCCACATCTCAACCCGGGTGCCGGGCCCTGAGCATCACTTCCTGATCAACCCCTACGGGATGATGTTCGATGAGATCACGGCGTCGTCGTTGATCAAGGTCGACGCGCAGTGCAATCCGGTGCTCGAATCGGACTACCCGGTCAACCCGGCAGGTTTCGTGATTCACAGTGCCATTCATGCGGCCCGTGAAGATGTCAGTTGCATCATTCACACCCATACCGCGGCCGGCGTGGCGGTGGCGGCGCAGGAAGACGGCTTGTTGCCGGTTTCCCAGCAGGCCACCGTGGTGCTCGGTGCCCTTGGCTATCACGACTATGAAGGCCTGGCGGTGCGCGATGATGAGAAGCCCCGTCTGCAGCAATCGCTGGCTGATAATCGCTACCTTATTCTGCGCAACCACGGCCTGCTTACCGTGGGCCCGAGCGTTGGCGATGCGTTTCAGAACATGCACGTTCTGCAGCGTGCCTGTGAAATTCAGATCATGGCGCAAAGCGGTGGCTCGAAGCTGCGCCCGGTTGATGACGCCATTTTGCAAGGCGTTGGCGGCGCGGTCCGCAAGGCCACCGGCAACAAGGGCGGCGCGTTGGTCTGGCCGGGTCTGTTGCGCCGGCTCCAACGTATGAATCCGGGCTTTGATGCCTGATCGTCGCGGCGCCGGCGGTGTTCGTCGGCGCGGCCTTTTTCAGTAAACCAAGCAGGGGACAACGTTGCAGGATTTTGCCAATCGGATTGCCGTCATTACCGGCGCCGGCAGCGGTTTTGGGCGCGAGTTTGCATTGATCGGTGCGCGGCGCGGCATGAAGCTGATGCTGGCTGACATTCAGCCCGATGCGCTGGACGAAACCGCCGCCATGCTGACCGACCTGAAGGCCGACTTCCGGACCCAGGTCACGGATGTGGCTCAGTTTGATCAGGTTGAAGCCTTGCGTGATGCCTGTCTGGCCGCCTACGGCGTGCCGCACCTGTTGTTCAACAATGCCGGTGTTGCGCAGGGCGGGCTCGTCTGGGAACACGGCATGGCCGACTGGCAGTGGGTGATGGGCGTCAATTTGTGGGGCGTCATTCATGGCGTGCGTGCCTTTGTGCCGGCCATGGTCGAGCAAAAGCAACCCGGCCATATCGTCAATACCGCATCGGTGGCGGGGCTGCTCAGTGCCCCTAACATGGGCATCTACAACGTCAGTAAACACGGCGTTGTGGCGTTGTCCGAAACCCTCTATCACGACTTGCGCCTGGTCGATTCGCCTCTCAGTGTCAGTGTGTTGTGTCCGGCGTTTGTGCCAACCGGCATCAGTCAGTCGCATCGCAACCGGCCGCAGGATCTGGCCGCCCATGAACCGGAAACCGCTTCGATGCGCGCGGCGCAGGCGGCTACCGACAAGGCGGTTTCGTCGGGACGCATCAGCGCTGCCGACGTAGCAGCCATGACCTTCGCGGCGATTGAGCAGGATCAGTTCTATATCGTGACGCATGACAAGATCATGCCGTCGATTCAATTGCGGGTTGAGGATGTTGCCCTGCGGCGCAATCCTACCGACCCGTTCAGTCTGAAACGCGACGTCGCCCCCAAAACCCCTTGAGGCAAGCATGACTTCATCTGATTCCCGGCCCGCCGCTACGGTGCAGGACGGTCAGTTCATTACGCTGGCCAGTGGTCAGCGTCTGCACTATGCCAGCGCTGGCGACCGCGCTCAGCCGCTGGCCATTTTTCTGCATGGTTTTCCGCAGGCCTGGTTTGCCTGGGAAGAGCAACTGGCGCTTTCGGGCGCGCAACAGTTTTGTGTGGCCCCCGATCTGCGCGGCTTCAATCTGTCGGACAAACCGACCAACATCAAGGACTACCGGATCGACCGGCTCGTCAACGATATTGCTGAATTGATCACCGGACTTGGCTACGAGCAGGCCGATCTGATAGCCCACGATTGGGGTGGTGCGGTGGCCTGGTCTACCGCCATCGCCCGGCCTGAACTGATTCGCAAACTGATGATTCTCAATGCGCCGCATCCGGTTCCGTTTGCGCGCGCGCTGGCGACCAATGCCGATCAGCAGGCGGCCAGTCAATACATGCTCGATTTGCGTGCGCCCGAGGCCGAAGCGCAATTGCTGGCCGATGATTGCGCGGCCTTGCTGGCCAAGTTTCGCTCCGAGCGCGATCAGTGGCTGACGCCGGCGGTGGCCGATCGCTACCGCGAAGCCTGGCAACAGCCC
>CAXBNM010000297.1:0-6060 GCA_963976885.1 uncultured Burkholderiaceae bacterium | reverse complement strand
GGTATTCATATCAGGGGCTTCCGCCATGTAATGGTGGCGACTGGCTGCATGTTTTGTATCAAGGCACTGACCCCTTGTTTTAAACCGGAATCGGCGCCGCTAACCAGAAGCCTATGGACAAAACCGCGCGAAGCGCTCCCCACGACCATGCCGACGACTGGCTCGGCAGCGATAACCTCGAGCGCGAGATGGGCCGGGGGAATCCGTTTGTGGCCGCCGTGCGCGCAAGTCGCTCGCCCATCATCATTACCGATCCGCGTCAGCCCGATAATCCGATCGTCTTTGCCAATGACGCCTTCGAGGCGTTGTGCGGCTACACCGCCGAAGAGGTGTTAGGGCGCAATTGTCGATTTCTGCAAGGCGTTGATACCGATCCGGACGCGGTGCAGCAGATTCGCGATGCGGTGCGTGCGTGTCGCTCCATTGAGATCGAATTGTTCAATTACCGCAAGGATGGCTCAACCTTCTGGAACTCGCTGCAGATTGATCCGGTGCGCAATGCGGCCGGTGACGTCAGCTATTTTCTGGCCAGCCAGTTTGATGTGACCGAACGAGTGACTGCCCGCCGGGCCTTGAATGAACACGAACTGTTGCTCGAGCGCGAGGTGCGTCGTCGGACCGCCGAATTCGAGCAGGCGCTGGAGCGTCAGAAAATTCTTACCAATGAGGTGGATCATCGGGTCAAGAACAATCTGATGCTGATCGGTTCGCTGATTCGCCTGCAGATTCGCAATGCCGACAGTGAAGAACTGCGTCAATCACTGGACAAACTGCAAGGTCGCATTGACTCGATGGCCAGCGTTCATCGGCAGCTTTACGAAATGCCGGAGGGCGAGGCGTTTGATATTGGCACGTTCACGGTTGCCCATGCTCGTCAGACGCTGAGCAGCTTCGGGCGCACCGATATTGATCTGCAGGCCAATGTTGATTCGGTTGTGCTCGAGCCCGCCAAGGCGATGCCGTTTGCCCTCATACTCAACGAGTTGTTCACCAATGCGGTCAAGCATGCGTTTGCCAGTCGTGGCGGTTGTCTGTCGATTCGACTGGCCGGCTGCGGCAGCGCGTTCCGGCTGACCATTGCCGACGATGGGCCGGGCGAAGACCGCAACCTGCCGCGCGGCCGCTCCATGGGCAAGGCCCTGGTGACGCGGCTGGCCCGGCAGATCAATGCCCAGGTGATCTGGAAGCAAACGCCGATCGGCTCGGAGATTGTCTTGTCGAGCGGACAGGAGTACTGACATGACCGGTCAGGACGAGCAGCTGAAGGTTTTCATCGTTGAAGACGAAGCGGTCATTGCCATGGACATTGGGTCCATGGTGCTCGATGCCGGTCATCAGGTGATTGGTGAGGCCGATACGTATGCCAGCGCCTGCAGCGATCCGGCGCTGGCCGAAGCCGATGTGGTGTTGCTCGATGTGCAGCTGGCCGATGGGTCCAGCGGTGTTGATGTTTATCACAGCCTCAAGAACAAGGTCGGTTCGATACAGGTTTTTCTGACTGCCAACATGAACATGATTCCGGCAGCGGTTGCCGACAAGACGGCCAAGATGAGTAAACCCATTCGGCGTGTCAGCTTTGAAAAGGCCTTGCATTTTCTGGCCGATTGTCTGAAGCGTCCGCCGCCGGCATCACCGGCACCGGACGAACTGATTGTCGGCTCGGCCTTGGCTGAGCGCATCAAATAGGCGGGGGCGCGCGGTTTGTTCGGCAAGAGCCGCGATGCTGAGTGCAGGAACCGAACATGTTTGGGGTGGCGGCGAGGGGCCGGCGCCGGTCGGGCGGGGCTCGTTCGCAATGGATACTGGAAAGCGACTTGAAAGAAACTCTTGATCAGACGGGCGACGACGGACTTGCCTTTCTCGCGCGGGGCGGGCAGATGGGCGCGCTGATGCGTGCGCACCCCTGGGCGAACACGCCGCTCGGTGCGCCTGAGCAATGGAGTGAAGGACTCAAGACCACGGTGCGCCTGGCGCTCAATACGCGTCACCCGGTGTTCATTTTCTGGGGGCCTGACGGCATCTGTCTGTACAACGACGCTTATTCGGCGCTGGTCGGCCCCGAAAAGCATCCCGGCATGCTCGGCATGCCGGCCCGTCAGGCCTGGGGTGAAATCTGGTCCGTGATCGGTCCGCAGATTGATCTGGTGATGGCCGGCGGCGGTTCGACCTGGAGCGAAAACGAGCTGATTCCGATCATGCGCAATGGGGCGCTGGAAGACGTTTACTGGACCTACAGCTACGGGCCGATTCACGACGGCGCGGCGGCCAGCGGGATTGGTGGCGTGCTGGTGTTGTGCACCGAAACCACCGAAATCGTGCGTGCCAAACGGTCGCAGGATGAAATTGCCGAGACGGCAAGCTTCGTCAATGAAATCGGCGAAATCCTGTCGCGTCTGCAGGATCAGGACAGCAGCATGCAGCAACTCGTGCGTTACTGCATTGGCGCATTCTGTGACTGGGCGGTCATCGACCTGGCCAACGATTCGGGCGAACTGGTGCGCGAGGCCTGGGCGCACCGTGAACCCGATCACGAACCGGCGCTCGAAGAACTGGCAACGCTCGCCCCCGACTACCATCCCACGCAGGCCTTGTTGCGCCGAGTGCATGGCACCGGCCGCGCCGAATTGCGCCGCGTGTTGTCGGCCTCATCAACCGACGATGCGCCGGGTGGCCTGGTTGCCGAGCATGCCGGCGGCGGCGTGATGCCGGGTTCGTTTGTCGCCGCCTCGCTGACGATTCGCGGTCAGTCGCTGGGCGTGATCGGCTTTGCCCGGCTGGGCACCGCCAACCCGTATAACTCGGCCGACCTGGAACTGGCGCAGGAGATTGCCCGGCGCGCGGCGGTGGCGCTCGATAACGCCCGTTTGTTCGACAGCTTGCAGCAGGCCGACCAGGCCAAGGATCAGTTCCTGGCTACCTTGTCGCACGAATTGCGCAACCCGCTGGCGCCGGTGCGTCATGCGGTTGATCTGCTGGCGGCCAACGCCGAGCGGCCTGATCTGGTTGCCAGAACCACCAACATGCTGCGCCGGCAGATTGGCCAGATCGTGCACCTCGTGGATGACTTGCTCGATATCAGTCGCGTCAATCTGGGCAAGATCGAACTGCGCCGCGAGACGGTGCCGCTGCGCCAGATTCTGGATGAGGCGATTGAGATGACGCGGCCGGTATGCACCGAGGCGCGCCAGCAACTGATGCTCAGTGCGCCCGACGTTGATGTCCGGGTCAATGTCGACACGGTACGACTGGTGCAGGTGCTGGGCAATCTGATCAACAATGCTTGCAAGTTCAGCGAGCCGGATAATCAGATTGATCTGCGCGCCGAACTCGATGGTGACGAAGTCGTCATCCGGATTCGCGATCACGGCATCGGCATTGCGGCCGATCAGATGTCGCGACTGTTCCGCTTGTTCAGTCAGATTCCGGCGGCCAGCGGGCAGGGGGCCGGGCTGGGTATCGGCCTGGCCTTGTCGCGCTCGCTGATTGATTTGCACGGCGGCCGTATCGATGTCTTCAGTGCCGGCTTGAATCAAGGCAGCGAGTTTTCGGTGCGGCTGCCATTGGCGCCCGACGCGGTGGCGACGCAGGCCGATGATGAGCCTGCCGTTGGTGCCGCCGTGGCGCCGGCGTTGCCCGACAAGTCCTTGCGTATTCTGGTAGTCGACGACAACGAAGATGCCGCGGTGTCGCTGACGATGTTGCTCGAACAAGAGGGCTTTCAGGCCGAGGCGGCCTTTGACGGCGAGCAAGCTCTGGAGCAACTGGCCGCCAGCGCGCCCGATGTGATGCTGCTCGATCTGGGCATGCCGGGCATGGATGGCTACGAGGTGGCCAAACGCGTGCGTGCAAGCGCGGCCGGCCAAGCCATTCGGCTGATTGCACTGACCGGATGGGGGCAGGCCGCCGACAAGGCCCGGACCCGGCAGGCGCAGTTCGACGGGCATCTGGTCAAACCGGTAGGCCTCGACGAACTCAAGGCAATGCTGGCCAGTTGTCGGCCGTGAGCGTGCGCTGGTGCGGTCGTTGTACCGTGTCTGCGACACCAATCCCGAAGCGGCAAAAATAACTCTGCGGGGCGGCGAGTCAGCGCGCTACTATCAGCCTCCTCTTGCTTGCATTGGGTTTGCGTCATGCCTGCCCGCGCGTCTCACCCTGTCAACCATCCGCCCCCCGCGTTGCCTGCGGACACTCGGCTGCGGCCCGCGTGCACGGACGATCTTGAGGCCTTGCTGGCACTTGAGGAAATCTGTTTCACCACCGACCGGATTTCCCGGCGCAGCTTTCGCCGCCTGATTGGCGGCGACCGGTCGCGGCTCACCGTGCTTGAGCGCGCCGGTCAGGTGCTCGGCTATGCGTTGGTGTTGCTCCGGCGAGGCACGGGTCTGGCCCGGCTGTATTCGCTGGCCGTGCAGCCCGCGCAGTTGGGTCAGGGGCTGGGGCGCTGTTTGCTGCAGGACGCCGAACGGGCAGCGATTGCCGAGAACTGCGTGTTCATGCGGCTCGAGGTGGCGCTGGCCAATGAGCATGCGCGCCGCCTTTATGAAGCAGCCGGGTATGCGCCGATTCGGCAGTTGCCCGACTACTACGGCGACGGTGCGCACGGCGTGCGGATGGAGAAGGTGTTGGCACCAACCGGCCCGCAGGTGATTCCCGAGCGGGTCGTGCCGTACTACGAGCAGAGTACTGATTTCACCTGCGGCCCGGCGTGTCTGCTGATGGCCCTGGCGCATTTCGATCCGGCGATCCGGCCCGATCCGGTGCTTGAGGTGCGCCTGTGGCGCGAAGCGACGACCGTGTTCATGAGTAGCGGGCTGGGCGGCTGCGAGCCCGTTGGCATGGCGCTGGCCTTGCGTGAGCGCGGGCTCGATTGCCGCATTCATGTCAGTGAGCCGGGGCCCTTTCTGCTGCAGACGGTGACCGCGCCCGAGAAGCGGCGCGTGATGGCGCTGGCGCAACTGGATTTTCAGCGCCGGGCGAGTGCGCTGGCGATTCCGATGCACGGGCCGCTGCCGGCCGTCGCGCTGGCCGCCGCACTTAACGCCGGGGCGCTGGCCATCGTGTTGATTTCGGGCAACCGGATGTTCGGCCAGCGTGTGCCGCACTGGGTGCTTGCTTACGCGGCGACGGCCGACCACATTCTGATTCATGACCCGTGGGTGGAAACATCGGCGCTTGAATCAGCCACCAATGCCATCGGTCTGCCGGTGCCTTTTGCCGAGTTCGATCGCATGTCCCGTTACGGGCGCAGCGGTCTGCGTGCGACGGTGCTGGTTGCCGGGCCGCTGGCGAATTTTTCTGACGATGCTGGCGGAGAGCAAGCATGAGCAATTCATTGATCATTGCGGATGAACTGGGTGACCTGGAAGCCCTGGCCGGTCCGTACCAGATGATGTCTACCCGCGACTATGTGTCACGCCCGGCAGTGTTCGGCGCGCGTAACGTGCGAGTGGTGAATCTGTCGCGCAGTTACGGCTATCAGAGTCTGGGCTATTACGCGTCGCTGCTGGCCGAGGCGCGCGGCCATCGCGTGCTGCCGGCCGTGGAAACCGCCCTTGATTTGACCAATCGCGAAGGCTACGCCCATGCCTTGCCCGAGTTGCAGGCGGCGCTTGAACGCGATCTGGCCAAAGCCGGTGCCGAGTTGCCGGCTGAGCTCAACATCTATCTGGGCGACGCCGATGATCCGCGCTTCAGCGGCTTTGCCCGGCTGGTGTTTGACTGGTTCCGGGCGCCGGTCCTGGCGGTCACGCTGGCGCTGGCGACGAAGAGTCGCAACAATGCCGCGGACGTTGCCGAATCGGCACCGCTGACGATTGCCCGCATCAGTCTGCGCACTTTCGCGCGGCTCAACGAGGCACAGAAAGCGCAGTTTGCGACCGTGCTGGCGGCGCAGTCGAAAGGTGTGTGGCGCTCGCCCAAGCCGCGCACCCAGGCCCGCTATTCGATTGCGGTGCTGCACGACCCGCAGGAAGCCATGCCGCCGAGCAGTGTCAGTACGCTCAAGCACTGGGCGCGCATTGCCGAACGTCTGGGCGTGGAGGTCGAGCCGATTCAGCGCCG
>CAXBNM010000296.1:0-6061 GCA_963976885.1 uncultured Burkholderiaceae bacterium | reverse complement strand
GCCGAGGCGGCCGTGATGCGGCCATCCTCGGCCAGCAATTTGACCTGACCAATACTTTCAAGCGTGGCCTCAAAGCGGATGCCTTCATCACGGCTATGCATTTCACCGCTGCCACTGCCATCGGCCATCCGGACCTCGACCGGCACGATCTCCTTGTCGAAGGCGCCCGCTTCGGTAGCGGCAATGGCGCGCTGATGACTGTCGAACGAATAGGCGTCGAGTTGCGCGCGGGACAAGTCGTATTTTTTCGCCATCATCTCGGCGCCCATGAACTGGCTGAACTCGATGTTCGGGTAACGCGCCTGTATTGCCGGGCTCATGTAATGCCCCATGTCGTTTTTGCGAGGCAAGGCCACCGACGCGGTCATCGGCACATTGCTCATGCTTTCGACGCCGCCGGCAATGACGCAGTCCATCGCTCCCGACATCACCGCCTGAGCGGCAAAATGCAAGGCCTGCTGCGACGAACCACACTGCCGGTCTATCGTGGTGCCCGGCACCGACTCGGGCAGGCGCGACGCCAGCACCGCATTGCGGGCCACGTTCATCGCCTGCTGGCCGATCTGCACCACGCATCCCATGATCACATCATCGACCAGTTGCGGGTCGGCGCCACTGCGATCGAGCAAGGCGTTGAGAACCTCGGCCCCCAGATCGGCCGGATGCCAGCCGCTCAAACGACCACCCCGACGCCCGGCTGCCGTGCGGGCTGCTGCCACGATATAGGCTTGTTCCATTTGCTCTCGCTCCCTGAAGATGCCGTGAAAGGACTTGAAAACTGCGGTTTCGACTTGTCGCCAGCTTACTTGTCGCCAGTTCTACTGCTTCAGCTTGCCAGTAGCGGCAAGGCCAATTGAACGGGCGATTACTTCCTTCATGATTTCATTGGTGCCGCCGTAAATGCGCTGCACGCGCGAATCGACCCAAGCACGGGCAATCGGGTACTCCCACATATAACCGTAGCCACCATGCAATTGCACGCATTCATCAATGATCTGGCATTGCAGGTCTGACACCCAGTACTTGGCCATTGAAGCGGTGGCGGTATCGAGATTATCCTGCAGCAGCAGTTCTATGCAGCGATCGACGAACACCTGCGCCACCTGGGCCTGGGTATGCATCTCGGCCAGCTTGAAGCGGGTGTTCTGGAATTGCGCGACGGGCTGGCCGAATGTTTCGCGCTCGTTCACGTAATCGGTGGTCCAGCCAATGGCCGCCTGGATCAGCGCCGCCCCGCTGATGGCAATCTGCAAGCGCTCCCAGGGCAATTCCTGCATCAGGTAAATGAAGCCCTGATTTTCTTCGCCGAGCAGATTGTCGGCCGGCACCTGCACGTTGTCGAAAAACAGCTCGCTGGTGTCCTGCGCCTTGAGCCCGACCTTTTTCAAGCGCTTGCCCTTCGTGAAGCCCTCCATACCCCGCTCGACCAGCAGCAGACTCGTGCCTTTGGCCCCCTGAGTCGGATCGGTCTTGGCGACCGTGATCACCAGGTCGGCATGCCAGCCATTGGTAATGAAGGTCTTCGAGCCATTCAGCAAATAACCCTGGTCGCTGCGCACCGCGGTTGCCTTGATGCCTTGCAGATCGGAGCCCGCGGCCGGTTCGCTCATCGCAATGGCGCCAATGATCTGACCAGTGGCCATGCCGGGCAGCAGGCGTTGCTTTTGCTCCTCGGAGCCGTAATGCAGGATGTAGGGCGCAACGATTTCGTTATGCAGCGAAAAGCCCAGGCCACTGGCATTGGCCCGCGCCACCTCTTCCATCAATACGACCGAATAAAGCCGGTCAACGCCGGCACCGCCGTATTCCTCGGGCATGGTCGGGCACAGAAAGCCGTTTTCGCCGGCCTTGTGCCAGACCTCACGATCAACATAGCCCTGCTCTTCCCAATCGGCGTGGTAGGGCACCACTTCGCGCTCGAGAAAGCGACGCAGGGAGTCGCGGAACATTTCGTGCTCTTCAGCGAAAAGCGTGCGTTCAATCATGCTTGCCTCGATGATCAGACTGGAGGGGACAGACGGTCGGAACCGCTGATAAGGGCGCTAAAGATAGCAAAGTTGCGGCGACCGTTCGATTAGCCCAACGCTGCGACGCCGGGTATACGGCCGATTCATCCATTTATCACGCTTGGATTGGGTCCTCTTGCCGCCTCCCCCAAGATAGTCAGAAGACGCAAGCCGCCCTCGGGTTTGCCCCCTCGGCAGCACGGCAGGTGGCCGATTCCCGAAGGCAGCCGCTTCCGGCTACCCGCAACCCCTTTTTCAACGGACAGCGTCATCGTTACTGTTTCAGCCTTTTTCAACGCCTTGTCAATTGCGGTCAGCCTCTGCGCCCTGTGGGCCTTGTTGCTGCTCAATATGCTGGTGCGCCTGCGCGATCCGTGTGGACATCTGGTCTATCGAGCCCATGTCTATGACGGCTTTCGGGCGCAGCACAACCGACTGCAACTGACCACCAGCGCGCTGTGCGCGGTGCTGGTTCTGGCCGTTCATATGGCGGCCACGCTCGGTTCCGGCTGGCCGCTGCTGCCGGCATTGCTGCTCGGCTCCTTTCTGGTTACAGGGGTAATCCTCGTCGTGCGCAACTTGCATACGATGCGCTTCGAGAACGAGGAAATCGATCCGTGCTGGCAGGCTCTGGTCCTGACGTTGACCTGGCCGGTCTGGGTCCTCATGGCAAGGCTCAGACTGCACCGCCGCTAGCCGCCAGCGGGCACAGCGCCCGGGTTCGGGCGACCAAGTTATGATCGGGCGGTTGCATCAACTGCGCCGTGAGCCACCATGACGACCCCTCAAGCCCCTTCAAAGACACCACGCCTGGCCTTCTTCGGCTCGGGCGCACTGGCCGAATCACTGGCCAAGGCTGCCAGCACGGCAGGCATCGCTGCCTGTCAAGGCACCGACCCGGCAATCGCCAGCACCGCCGCCAGTATCTGGCTGCTGCCCGACGCTGACGCCAGCGCACTGGCAGCACCCTCAACACCGCAGGTTCTGGTGGTCACGGGTTACCAGCCCGCCGGGCCCGCGGCCGCTCGTTTGCCGGTCTTACGCCTGACCCATCCGCAGGTAGCTGGCTCGCTGGCAGAGCTGACGCCCCCGCTGCAGGCCAGTGATGCGTTGTCGGATGCGCTGCTGCAGGATGCCCAGGCCCTCGGTTACACCACGGTGGCCCTGGCCGGCACCCGCGAAGGCTTTGCCCAACGGGTCAGCTACGCACTGATGATCGAAGCCATGGCCTTGCTGGGCGAAGGCGTGGCCCCGGCGCAGATCGAATCGGCCGCGAGCACCTTCGGCTTTGCGATGCCGCCACTGCTGATGATTGACCATTTGTCCCTGCACGTACTGGACGAATTGCTGCATGACGAATTGCATCAACTCGCCCATGACCACCAGGACGAGCCCAAGCACGACCATGGTCACGATCACAAGCATGGGCATGACCATGGGCATGACCACGAGCACGATCACGGACATGGACACGATCACGATCACGGACATGAACACAAACATGATCACGGCCATGGTCACAGCCACGGCGGGGTCAGCAAACGGATGCCCGAGTCGGCCGTCTACGTTCTCGAGAAGATGGCCCACGGTTTCGATCGGCAAGGCGTCGACTCCGGCTACGGATTATACGAACATGAGGAAGACGGCAGCGCCGAACTGTGGGATGGCCTGAGCGTGTTCGCGCGTGGCGCGCGCGCCGTGCCACCGGCCGATGTGCAGGACCGCCTGGTCTGGGCCTTTGCGCTGGCCGCCCGCCACTGTGTCCACGAGGGCCTGATCGGCAGCGCCGATGCCGATGCCGCCTCAGTTGCCGGCTGCCATTTCCCGGCAGCCAGCGGCGGCGTCATGCAATGGCTGGACAAACAGCCCGCGGGTAGCTTCGAAGCTCGCGCAACCGCACTGACCGGGCTCTATGGCGAACGCTTCGCCGTCTGAGCCCCACCCCCGAACGACTGACAGGACAAATTAACGATGGGTATTGAAAACCGGGTTGCCGGCATACGTGAAGACAAGCTCCTTTATGGCTGGCAGACACCGGTCACCCCGATTCCTGCGGCCACGGTAATTCTGGTCCGTCAACATCAGAACGAGCTGCAAGTCATGATGACGCGCCGTTCAAAACAGGCCAGTTTCGCGCCCGGGGCTTATGTCTTTCCCGGTGGCCGGCTCGATGCCGCCGACCGCGCGATGGCGACCAGCCTGAGCGCCCCGGGAGCCGACGAGGCCACCCTCGAAACAACCGCCTTCGCCATTGCGGCGCTGCGTGAATCCTTTGAAGAACTGGGCATCCTGCTGGCGCGCGATCAGGCGGGTCAGTGGCCCGGGGCCGATTTGCTCGCCGGACTCGACCGCCACGGCGACGACGCTTTTGTGCGGGCCTTGCAGCAACACGATTTGCAACCGGCGCTCGATGCGGTGCACTGGTTCACGCACTGGGTCACCGACCGCGATCTGCCCAAACGTTTTGACACCCGCTTTTTCATCGCTCATACGCCGCCCGGCCAGGAGCCGGTTGCCGATGAAGCCGAGCAATTCGAACCGGTCTGGGTCAACCCGGCGCAGGCGATCAAGCGCCATGAGGAAGGCAGCTTCAACATGGTGTTTCCGACCATTCGGACCCTGCGCCATCTGATGAACTACCCGAACGCCGAAGCCTTGCTCGACTTTGCCGCCCAGCTTGACGACACGGATACGCCAGCGCGGTGGCAATCTTCGCCGCGCGCCGGCCTGCTGCGCGGCGAGGTGCAGCGCTTCAGCGAAAACGAAGCGCCGTACGGCGAGCTGGAAATGGTCACGCCCGACGGCTCGATTCATCACAAGCTCGACTGGCAACACGAACCCGTGCCCTTGCTGGCCCACGTGACGCGCATCACGGCGCCCAATCCGGGCCGGATGACCGGTCCGGGCACCAATGCTTACGTTATTACCGACAACGGCCAGCACATCGTCATTGATCCGGGCCCGAATCATCCCGAGCATCTGCGCCGGATTGCCGCGCTGATCACCGGCCAATTGCAGGCCATTGTCTGCACGCATTCACACCCCGATCATTATCCGGGCGCCAAACCGCTGCGCGAGATGCTGGGCTGCCCCGAGGTGCCGATTCTGGGTCGACTGGCCGGACCGGATTTCAACCCGGCCTGGGTGTTCGAACCCGACCGCGAACTGCAGGACAACGAGGTCTTGCGCTGCGGGAGTGAAACCTTGCGCATCCTGCACACCCCCGGCCATGCGTCCAATCATGTCTGCCTGCTCCTCGAGGCGGACGGATTGTTGTTCTCGGGCGACCACATTCTGAATGGCTCAACGACGGTCATCGATCACCCCGACGGCAACATGCTGGCCTACATGAAATCGCTGCACCGCCTGCGCGGCGAACCGCTGCGCTACATCCTGCCCGCCCACGGCTACGTGCTGGGCGCACCGATGGCGCAGATCGACGGGCTTGTCCGGCATCGCCTCAAACGGGAAGCCAAAGTGCTCGCCGCAGTCCGGCAAAGCGGACCGGCCTCGATCGACGAGCTGGTCGCGATCGCTTACGACGACGTGCCGACCAGCCTGCATCCGGTGGCCAAACGTTCGCTCACCGCTCACCTGGTCAAGCTGGCTGAGGAGGGCATCATCGCGCAGGATGCGGCGTCTCAGAGCTGGTCCGGAGGGTAGCGCTACCCTCCTGATCTAATCCTGATAGGTGAGTCGTGGACCCCGAAACTTTGGGAAACGACTCGCCGGGCAGCGGCTCGGCGCGCTATACTCCGTTGATAACATTCACTTTCTTGCTCTTGCCTGTTGTCGTAAAACTTTCCGGTGGCAAGCCGGCGACCCAACTGAGTACCTCGTATGTCCAATCAATCCGAGTCCCTGCACCTGCAGCCGGCCACCCCGAGCAGTTCAGCAGCGGGACGCGAATTCGAACTCGAAATCGCCGAGCATCTGGTTCAGGCCCTCAACCTGGAAGTCGAAGCCACTGAAATAGACCCGGAAGAGCCGCTCTACGACGGCAGCCTTGGGCTGGATTCCATCGACATTCTGGAAATTGCGCTGACCATCTCCAA